>NZ_JCAHZJ010000042.1:0-37493 GCF_059489795.1 Nitrosospira sp. CT | reverse complement strand
CACATGATGAGCTCAAGGCGCATATGCAAACCTTCCTGATGGCCTATAACTTCGCCAGACGGCTAAAGACCCTCAAGGGTCTGACACCCTATGAACACATTTGCAAAATATGGTCTGAAGATCCAGACAGGTTTATTATTAACCCGCACCACCACACTGGGGCTAAACACCTAGGCAACTCTCTTTGCTATTAAGGCATCACGCGCCTTGACAATAGTACGAACGGCCCATCGATCAAAAATGTAATACTGTAATGATGTCCTTGGAATCAACTCGTCGTTTTTGGCATCGTGGTAAAGGGTTGTAATATCGTCAGGGAGAATTGATAAACCATGTTGTTTTAAACGAGTTCTTATTAACAGATTCTGAAAATACCTCACGCTATAGCGATGTAATCGTCGAACATAAAACATGGGATTAAAAAATGTTGTGCGCACGATAGACTCATAGCGGAAAGTTGCGGTAGGAACTACTCTTATGCGCTCCTGCTTCCAGTCGCTGCTTGGCTCGAGATCCCATAGAGCAAGAGCGCTTACCAAGCTGTCATCACCTATCAATCCGCGAGGGAGCCGCACGCCTTGGGCACGCAGTCGGCTAACAAAATCTCTCGAGAGGACGTATAAATTACCTGCAAACCCCCCGCGCATAATAATCTCATGCCGGAAAATACCGAGCGATATATTGCGACGACTCGGAACGCCAGAGGCAGCGTTGACGTTATCACTCAAAAGTGGCTCCTCAAGACATTGCAGTGCCCCATTCTCGACTTGACAATCTCCGTCGGTGAAGAAATAACTTTGTGCCTGAGGGGCCATCTCGTGGACAAAATAATTCCAAGCGTTAGCTTTATCGCCGATTCTCAACTCGATGACTTTTACCCACGGCGCATGCAATGCATATTCAGTGACGCGAGCGACTGTATCATCGGTGCAACCGTTGGCAATTACATAGCAAGTTGTGTTGGGGAGTATCGGAGAAAGACGCAAAGCTTCGAGGCAAGCAGTTATTCTGCGCGCTTCATTATGCGCGAACACGGCGATAACGCGTTTTCGTGAGGTTGAGGAGGGAGAAAGCTGCTTCGGTTGCGTCAATCCATGAGCCCCATGACATTTAGATACTTCACAAGAGTGCTATAAGTCGTCTGAATATGTCGAATTGTCCAATAATGCTTAACTCATAAATCTTTTTAGACGCGCCATAATGCAATCATATTCCAATATGCTACCGTGCTTACCCCGATTAACGACAAACAGATTCATAAGAGAAAACCCAAGTGATTCCAAATAGGCTAGTGATTTAATATAGGATGGGCTTTCTTCATAAATAGGCGTGACAGACAATTCCGCCTGTAAACCGATTATATCGTCAATAAAATTTTCTACCCCCTGAATCACTTCTAAATCGTAGCCTTGCGTATCCGTTTTTAAAAAAATACGTGGGTTTTCAACATCAGAAACAAGTTCCGGTAGCACTGATTCCAAGCGCTTTATCTCTACTATTTCAACGTTCTTTTTTGCTTGAAACTTTGGCTCAAGGAACGAACTGAAAACAGTACCCGACTGACAGATTACATTAAATGGTTTTTGCGTAGATTCGTTACCGAGGGCAAAGTTAAATGCGCGCCATCGTGGATCAGATTGCGATAGATGAACTAACTGAAGATAATCCTTTCGAATGGGCTCAAAAGAAAATATGTGCCCCTCGTAGCCCATCATTCTGAGATGATGTGCGTATTTTCCGTTGTTTGCGCCTACATCGAAAATGCAATTTATTCGCCATTTCAAGAGAAAATCTCTTAAATACTGTTGTTCGTAAAATCGTCTGATGGCATGAGCTTCAGGTACTCTGATTCCAACTTTTAGTGCAAGGTGCGCTGTGGCCGTAAAGGCATCATTAATCAAATTAACCTCACAAATAGTTAGATAAACTTGAGTTGTTCCGCGCTCATTATTAATCCATCGCGGAAACCATGATCTTATATGTACTTTTCAAGTAAACGAGTTGTGGTCAACGGGCTTAGCTGTAGGACATCCGCGCCTTTAAGTCAAAGGACTTATAGAGGCTACGTGTCTGACCCGACTTAAAGTTTGTACTCAAACATTCATAACATTATTGTAGAAGTCTTCAAGCCGCTCAACCCATTTTTCCTTAGAATAATTCTTCACTACTAATTGCCGCGAATTCTCGATTGAGAATGGTCGAACGCTGGGTGAAGCGATAAAAAAGGAAACTGCCCTCGCTATGGTGTTAATCTCTCCAAAGGGAACCAGACGACCTGCCTCAGTACCTGCCAAGATGTCGCGGCTTCCGGCTACGTTCGTAGCTACCACCGGAACGCCACATGCCATTGCCTCAATCGTTGATATCCCAAACCCCTCCTGTTTGCTCAGCAGTAAGTGCACATCGAGGGCAGGAAAAATCTTTTCCGTATCACTTCGGAAACCGAGAAAGCGGACATGATCCGCCCATGGTTTTCGAGCGGCTTCTGCCTTAACCCTCTCCATAAGCGGACCTTGTCCACAAAACACCAAGTATATATCCTGACGAACTGCCCACAATTGATCGAAGGTGGCAAGAACATGCAAAGGTTGCTTTTGAACATCCACTCTACCAACCGATCCTATGACCTTGGCATTCTCCGGAATATCGAGCTCCAGTCTCGTTTCACGCCGAATAACCGATGAAGGTACGAAGCGTGTTACATCGACAAAGTTAGGCACAGTCATAACGACTGTGTTGTCCCGGATATACTTTCCATAAGTTGCCATAAAGTGTTCTAGCGCGCTTTGCGAGACTCCATAAAGACCGCGAACTGATGCAAAAGACTCGCTGGTCAGGCGAGCATGCCAAGGTAACAGTGGGGCAGTGGGAAAGGCATTATGGATACTTAAAACGCATGGGATACCGGCCTTATGGCAAAGCCAGAGACGCGATCCCCCTTCAAAAGTCCATGCGTAAAAAATGTGCGCGAGATCCACTTTCGCTCGCTTGAGTTGACTTGGCCATAAAGCTCTGGCTAAGACTAGATTTCGACGGTGCCACGCCCATTCCTCAAAGAAAGGAGGTGGATCGAACTCAAAGTGGGAGAAGGTGGCGTTATCTGATAGCAGTTTTTCCAGCCAGGCATTTCTGTCTGGAAAGGGGCTTAATGCTAGCAGCGGTGTATGTCCTCTACTGCTCAAGAACCAAGCTTCATCGGCAAGACGCAATTCCATGCCGCCCAATTGTCCAGAGCGGCTGGTGAGCAGAATTCTATATCTATTAGTCTGGCCAGATAAAGAGAAAATATCCCTCGGACGTTTCACACCCTTTCTAGAGAAAAGATTCCTCATACATTGAGATTTTTTTGGTGCTACTGAACGAATTGCACAACAAATGGATAGTTAAACGGAAGTTAACTGCTAACTCAACAGTTTCTAGGTAAGGATTTTGACTAATGCATTTCAATTTTTTAGGACCCCCACAGATCTAAAAAATTAGATGCTTGTCCAGAGTTTTTTGAAAAGCCCTGTTATAGCCAAGGATTACTACAACGTATAGAGGCCCCTTAATAAAAGCGACTCCTAATGAGTTGCAAGGAGGCAGCACCGAAATTTTTCCATGGGTCCGAAGACAATGGAGCATATCTCAGCGCGTGGAACGAGCAGGTTAGAGCTTTTTGTAGATCAGAGTTCAGTCGAAAAGAATATGAATTGCTAAGATACAGATCAGCTATTTTTTTTCTCAAAGTGCGTCGATAAGGAGAAAACTCGGAGAAATGAAGGAGTTTCTGGAAGGCTTTAATGCGCCAAAAATATGTTTCAGTGGTGCTGCTTGTTGTGCTGCGGACATGTTGTCTATTTGCTAAAAGGGGTACTGCTACGAACCCATAGTCATGTTTTAACGCGAGCCTAAGAAAAAGATGTATATCCTGCTGCATTTTCAGACTCTCATCGAATCCACCACTTTCCAGCAAAGCTGAACGTTTGACCATAATTACCCCGGTCGTGGCAGGCGCCATCGCCAGAAAACAGAGTAGGGAATTTCTTAAAACAGCGTATTGCTGGAAAGAATTAAATGCCGCCGATAAAAACGGGTAAGATGAGATGCGAGACTTAAAATATGGGTCGGTGTAGGTATGGTCATTTCCGCTGAACTGAACGAAATCCCCCCCGCACCACACTACATCCGGATTGTTGAAAAGTAACGCAGCTCTGTTGTCAATGCTATTGGGTAGCAGAATATCGTCTGCATCTAGGAATAATATCCATGTGCTTACTGCCAGTTTTATTCCCGTATTTCGTGCCGCGGCGGATCCTCTTGCCCCTGTATTCTTAACTATTTTTACAAGTGGTTGTTTAGAAAGAATTTTATATACATTGAGAGTCGCGTCGTCCTTGCTGCCGTCATCGACAACCAGGACTTCTGATACAGTGAAATTTCCCTTCTGTTGGAGAACGGATTGAATAGCTTCAAGGAGATATCCTCCTGGTTGAAAGCTGGGAATAACAACAGATATATCCATTTGTAGGAACCTGAGTAATTTTCTTGAATGCTTTTTATCTCTGTCTTGATCAGGGAAAATGTTTGATTTTCTTCTAACACAGAAAAACTATCCCCGGAAGCAACTCGTCCTTTGAGGATGAAGAAGCAAGTATGCGTAATAAATACGTAATTTTTCCATTCGAATTAAAAGTTGTTTAAGTCCACATACAACTATCCCGACTGCAAGTTTCACCGCTCAAGCTTTCATGTGAAGCTGTATTAGAGGACAAAGATCGAACCTACTACTTTACTGGGTCCATCCAACTCTCTTACTGCACGGACTACTTCTGGAAATTCCTTAGGATCATAGTCATGCCCACATATTATTCTTGCGCCGACTGCACGTGCCCATGTCAAATCTTCGAGCGTTTCCCTATAGCCGTGATTCGCATCGCAAAAGAAAAGGCCGGGCCTTTGGTTCTGGTAGTTTTTGTAGAAAACGTCTTTGTCTTGCCTGATGATCTCCACGTTATGGTGAGTGCAAGCATCCCGAAGTACTGCTCGAGTGGCTAATTCGTGCGCCTGAGAGGAGATGCCAAGTGGATTCCAAATATATTTGTCCACCGTTAGTAGTCGCTGGGACTTAGCTTTTGCCATGGCAAGAACTATCGTGGAGAAACCGAAGAGAGTGCCAATCTCAATAATGGGCTCCGAAGGATCGGTCTGGTTTACGAGACTTGCAAGGAACCGCGCTTCATCCAGTGATATGTGACCGCCGGCAGCAATCGCTCTGGCTGCCTGAAAATCTTTATAATTCAGGGATTCAAGTGACCATCCCAAGCGTGCGGCATCGTCCTTTTCTGGCCCACTATAGGTACATAATTCGCGTCCACTCCGACGTAACGCTCGCTGGACGATTGACTTAAGCATTGAAATCTCCTTAGACCGGGTAAAAGATGGAAGGTGGATAAGTTTTCTCTCACTGATTCCATCAGATCGAAAGCCTATCGAAAAATAGAAAACAGCCTAGGTAGTGATAGTTATCGATTCAATTGTTCGATATCCGGGGAGTATTTGAAGTTTCTGCTACTGTTGTATCAAAAAAGCTTTTTGGATTACGGATTATTGTATTCAAGCAACGCGCAGCCCTTTTCGCAACCCCCATCAGTATAAATGAGCTTTGGAAACATCTGGAGCCAACGTTTTACTATCTCGGTTTCATCATCACGATTCGCATCGTCCACGATAATGAGGCTTCTCTTCGACAAGCGGCTCAACAATCGTGGAAGTGCGGGGAAGCGGGCAAACGGCGCCTCAGATGCTGGGGGACCGTCTACGATCAGCATGTCGACCGGCTCAAGATCTTTCGGCAGCGATTCCTCCTGATACCAAGGAGTCTCTGTATGCTTCGTTTCCAACGGCGCATCAAGAACGGTGCCCCAGTCGCTTAGGTGGTGCTTACGAAGTAATGTTCTTGTAGTGGTTGCGTATGTAGGGTTATGTTCAAGGCTGAAAACATGTCCCCTGCCATTCATCTGTAGACACCGTGCTACAACCACTGTAGATACGCCCGAACTGCACTCCAGCACTATTCGCGGCTTTCTTTCTTCCACTTCGCTGGCAATCCTCAGAAGGAAATCGGGAGAACCTGCCCAACCTCGCAAAGGGGGCAAAGCCTCGGGTAATGCAAGTTTCCGCTCAAGTGCGAGCAGCGCCTCTATCTGAGAAAAGAGCACTCCGATTTCTTTGCTTGCTCGATCGGTGTCTGTTATCAGCTTATAGGTGGCAAGATGAATCTTGCGGGTTTTGCGATACACGAGCGCAACCAGGGCAAGAATGACTATCAGCAGCGTGAGTTGAAGGATATCGATAATAATGACAGTGACGGCTATCGCTCCTAGGTAAAACGTGGCAATTTACTTGTAAGGCGCACAAAGAGCGGATCACCTGAAATTGGGTGCTTGAAGACAATAAGTGAAAAAAGCCATCCAGTCAAACCTATAGCTATGGCTGCACCGAATACTGTCAAAGAGATTGGTTCTTTCCGATCTATGCCCGCATAAACAGCTATAACTGCAGGACCTATGATAGTCCCTAGTGTAACTTTTGCACTCATCAAGAGATGCTGAAATAAGGTTTCGTAATTATTGGGAATGCATCGCTCCTTAAAAGCATAGAGAAATGGGACGTGAATGATAAAAGCTACCAGAAAAGCGGCCGCACAAGCTGTGAGGGTGTTAAATAAAACTGCAGCGCCGGCGATCAATATCGCTCGCACAGGTTGGAAAATTAATTCTGATTTTGTTACAAGATCGATACGTCCTACTGCCATCATCGCAGGGATGATAAGGTTGGAAGTGGCGGCAAAAGCGCCGGCAATGCAAAAAAATGGTACAAGTGTCGCAGCCTGATCCCACTGTGGTCCGAAGAGTAGTCGAAGAAGCTCTAGGGCATATAAAGACGAAAAGCAATAAAAGGGCCAGGCGATCGCCGTAATGGATGACACACTTGCAACGTAACGTGATTCGAGTAATTCACCTTCACGATATGCTTTCGAAAAAGTAGGATAGGCAACGCTGCGGAGGGCGGCCATGATGTCACGATGAAACAGATTCATTACCCCCTGTGCCCGGCTGAGCATCGCTACTGGCGCAAACCCCATCAGTTTTCCAATAACAAGATCATTGATATCCATCGCGATTGCCGTTATCACACTTGTAATGGAGCTCTGTCCACCAAAACTTACAATCGCGCGCCATTCGGAAAAACCCGGTAATAAAAATTTTTTGTCAGTTCTTGCTATCCATGCACAAATTCCGGTAAGACTATTCACTACCACTGATCCGATAGCCATGCTGTCCGGTCCAAACCCTGCATAAGCGAGGCTGAGAGTAGTTGAAAGTCCGCCTATGGCGGCAATAAGGTTAACCGCCACAATTCGATTAAAGAGCATGTGTCGACGCAATAGTGACAACGAAATGCTGCAGAATGGCAGTACTAAAAAATTCAGTGAACTCAACTGCATAGTTCGTACGAGCCTTTCGTTACTATAAAAACCCCCGACAGCCGGAGCAGCAAGAATGACTAATACGAAGAGTGAAATACCGACCAAAAGGCCTAACCCAAAGGCAGCCCTGATATGTTCCTCGGTCAGATTTTTCTCCTGGATTAAATAATTACCGATGCCAAAGTCTCGCAAAACTTGTGCAATCCCGATTACAGCCAGGCTGACCGAGTATATTCCGATCTCCTCGGGTGTGAGCAGGCGTGCAATCAGCATGCTGCTGAAGAGGCCCATTGCTATCATGATGTATCTCTCAACGAGAGATAGGGCAAGAGCTTGTCGAACACTTGTCATTGCGAATGATCCCCTACAAGAGTTCTCATATACATAGGCTCTTAGCTTGCACAAATAGGCCCTTCACCGAAGCTTGTCCTTAGCCCCGACTCCTGCTTTCAGGTAGCCGATTAAAACGATCAACATTTATGCGGGATGATTTATTTGTTAGGGGGATTCTTATTTTTGCGTACTAGACAGATGAAACGCGCGACCTTTAATAAGTGGTTTGGGGGGAATCATGAGAGCAATTAATTTCTGACCCTCGCGGCTTGCTCATAAGTTTCCAGTAACATTTTTGCCACGTGCTCCCAACTGTAATCCTTCACTACATTCATACAGAGAGAAGCGGGAGGAGGCGTTTTAAGAAAGCTTGTTACGAAATCTCTAATATTCTTGATGTCCTTCGGATCGACCTCTCGCAATACTCCTGTCGAGTTCTCGATTCGCATTGAATGGCGATTTGTCATCACAACCGGCGTACCTGCTGCGAGTGCTTCCATTACGGATAAAGGCATGACTTCGTCGTGACTGGGGAGAACAAAAACTCCTGCTGCCGCGTAGGCGGAGCTAAGGATGGGATCATCATGACGAAGGGAGTCCAAATACCTAACATGGGCATGGCTTTTCAAATGTGCGAGATAGTCGAGGTCTTCCTTCAAGCACTCTCCTATGAGAACAATGGGGCAGTTATAGTCTCCCAAGGCTTGAAGGATTGCGGCTTGATTTTTATGAGAGTTAATGGCGGCCACGTTAAGAACAAAACCTTCCTTGATCCCGTACTGCTCGACAAATTTTTGGGGTGTAGCCTCAAAAAAGTGCTTACTGATCCCATTTGGAATTACAACAATTTTTTCTTCGTTGACATGAAACGCAGTTCTGAGTGAACTTTTTTCGGTTTCCCCAAGTGCCACAATTCTGTGGGAATTTGTCAAGGCATAGGAGATCTGATGATAAGAGGACTGGATCTGCCACCTCGAAAGTCTCCCCTGGATGCGTTCCAGCAGTTCCGCCCTTCGCCCAGTCCATCTGGTCCAGGAAGGTCTGATGAGGGGTGACAAAACTACGGCTCGCCCCACACTTCTGGCGGTCTCAATAATGCGATGGTTTCCATTAATGGCTGAAAAGACATGGATCACGTCGAAGTCCGCAAGGGACTCTGCAATGGGATTCACAAGCTTCGCTTCCACTCCAAGTAACCTTAGAGCATTGATAGTTTCAAGAATCTGAACTTGCAGCCCCCCCTTGCGCTGGAACAGCATAGGATATGACAAAATACCTACTCGCATCTGAATTCTCTTTTCGGGTTGAGTCCTTTTTCGCTTCTTAAGCGATCCGATTATACGCGCCTACAAGTATCAATTAATTTGGAACTTGATATGATAATCTTGCCTTTTCCAAGGATTGCTACTGTACTTGGAATGTATATTAGCAGCTACGGGTAAACGATTATTCAGCCGGCTTAAGCTTAATAATGAGAGACATTCTTGTCACACTTGTCGTTTTCGGCTCACTGCCATTCATTTTTAAAAGGCCGTATATTGGAGCATTGATGTGGGTATGGGTCAGCGTTATGAATCCTCATACACAGGGCTGGGGGTTTGCCACCACATTTCCATTTGCCGCGATTGTTGCAGGGACTACTTTAGCTAGCCTCATATTTACCAAAGACTCCAAAAATCTCCCGCTTAGCCCGGTCACTTGGGCCCTGATTGCATTCGTGTTATGGATGAATGTGACAACAGTCTTTGCACTCTACCCTGAAGATTCGCTTGTGCAGTGGAACAGGGTAATGAAAATCATGCTGATGACTTTGGTTACCCTCATGCTCATAAAGACAAGATCGCATATACAATTTCTCATCTACGTAATTGTTATTTCTCTTGGTTATTACGGGGTGAAAGGCGGAATTTTCACAATAAGAAGTGGTGGAGAGAATATGGTCTGGGGACCTCAGAGCACGTTTATCGAAGGAAACAATGAACTCGCTCTCGCGCTAATCATGACTATTCCCCTGATGCACTATCTGCAAATGAGTTCGTCCAAAAGATGGTTGCGCCACAGCCTGACGTTTGCGATGTTGCTTTGCGCAACCGCCGCGCTCGGCACATATTCACGAGGCGCCCTGCTGGCGATCGCTGCCATGAGCATTTTTTTGTGGCTTAAGAGCGGACAGAAGGTACGGATCGGATTCCTCATGCTTCTCGCTGCCCCGTTGCTGCTTGCATTCATGCCGGACAAATGGGGAGAGAGAATGGATACGATAAATACGTATGAGGAGGATCAGTCGGTGCAAGGGCGTTTCAATGCATGGTGGATGGCATATAACCTCGCGAAAGACCATCCATTAGGAGGTGGTTTCTCGGTGATTGCGCCGGAACTTTTTTCCCGCTACGCTCCCAACCCCTTTGACATCCACGCAGCACACAGCATCTACTTCCAAGTCCTTGGTGAGCATGGCTTCGTCGGTTTAGGTTTGTATCTTCTCCTTGGCCTTCTCACTTGGAGGACGGGCTCATGGATCATCCGCAACACTGCAAAGCTGGAAGAATTCCAGTGGGCTCGCAATCTGGCTACCATGATACAGGTAAGCCTGATTGGTTTCTCTACAGGTGGAGCATTCTTAAGTTTGCTCTATTTTGATGTTCCTTACTATCTAATGACTGCGATGGTTGCCACGCGCGTTCTGGTCGAAAAGGAATTGAAAGAAAAAGGCGGACCGGTTGCCGAAAAAGGCAGAGGTCTATTCGGTCAGACTGGTCAGTTGATGCCGGCGCAGCCGCAACCCGTTGTTCAGAACCTCGGTTCCAATAGCATGGGTGTCAGGGAGAGCTGATTTAATAACGGCCTTTCAGATATTATCCAAGTCTTATAAATGCAATTATCCCAACAAGACAATCCAATTGATGCCAGTTCCGTAAACATGCGTTCCTCGGCGGATGGTCAAATATTACGTTTGCTTTCCGCAGGGGGTTTACGGAGCCTTTCCATACTGATCTATCACCGGGTTTTGGTACAGCAGGACCCGTTGTTTCCGGATGAGAGCCACGCCGAAATCTTCGATCAGCAGATGAAACTGCTTTCGAAGTACTTCCGGGTACTGCCGCTCGGTGATGCGATCGAGAGCCTGCATCGTGGAAAACTGCCTGCTCGTGCCGCCTGTGTCACTTTTGATGATGGGTATGCCGATAACGCGGAAATCGCTTTGCCTATTCTGAAAAAACGTGGCGTTCCTGCCACTTTTTTCGTGGCAACCAGTTTTCTTGACGGGGGCAGGATGTTTAACGATACCGTGATAGAACTAATCCGTCGTGCACCGGGAAGTACCGTTGATCTTGGGAGCCTGGGCTTGGGAAGGTTTTCTATCGGAACTGTTCCCGAGCGTCGCCAAGCTATTCACCAGCTATTGGGTAAGCTCAAGTATCTACCCTCCGCATCACGGCAATCAACCGTGGAGGCGATGTCGACGCTCATTCCCGTCGATCTGCCTCGCAACCTGATGATGACTTCAAGCCAGGTCAGAGAGTTGCATAATGCAGGAATGGAAATTGGCGGACATACCGCCAGTCATCCCATCCTGACACAAATGGAAGATAGCGCAGCCTGCGCTGACATCGCCAATGGGAAGGAAGCGTTGGAGAATATGATCAGTGCTCCTGTACGGTTTTTCGCCTACCCTAACGGAAAGCCGGGAAAAGATTATCTACCCGATCACGTGAGAATGGTAAAGAAGCTGGGTTTTGACGCAGCAGTCTCGACTGCCCATGGGGCAGCGCGAAAAGGCAGCGACCTCTATCAGCTACCTCGTTTTACTCCCTGGGATCAACGCCCAGTGCGGTTTGCCCTTCTGATGGCGCGAAATATGCTGAAAACTGGAGAAACAGTTTAACGCCTGATCATATAGGGACTCCTGGTTTTTTCTTTACCCTCGAAGTTAATGTTGGCTTCTCCGTAACAGAAGGAAAGCCTGGAAATTTGCTCTTCTTTGTGAAGTTCGTATAAGTCAAGTTCCTCACGATTGCTCAACCTATGGAAAGACCTATTACAGGATTTGATACCGATAGTGAGGGAGATCCGATCGCAATTCTGAGTTGCGGTCATGCTCAGCATGTACGGCATAGTCCGCCGTTTATCAATCGCCCCTGGGTCACCTCCGAGCAGGGCCGCGAAGGCATGATGGGAAAGATGCTTAACTGCGTTCGCTGCGATCAGTTCGAGTTGCCCGATTACTTTGTTCCATACAAGCGCACGTCCGTTTTCACTGAGGAAACGGTGCCGGCGGCGTTGAGAAAAGACCACTCGACCAAAACCGGGGTATGGGGGAAGATCATTGTGGAAGCTGGAAAGCTCCGTTATCGCGTCGATATGTTGAACGTAGATACGGAGTTATCCCTAGAAACGGTTGGAGTGGTTGTGCCTGAAGTTCTTCACAATGTAGAACCTCAGGGTCCTGTCCGCTTTTTCGTCGAATTTTACCGGGCTCCGGATAAAGAAACCTAAAGAACCAGTGAACAAATCCTCCGTCGCGCCTGGTTAAGATTTGATCAGGCCTTCCCTAAGGAGCGCCTCTGATACCTTCGTTGCATTCTTTGCTCAGGTATTCAGGGTAGAGCATCAGATATGACTCGGCTTCAGGGGCTAGCGGCAAAAAGATGGCGGCAATCGCAACGGCAGACCCCGGCCTCAAACTCGAATCAATAATAGGAGTGTAGCCGTCGATAGGATGAAAAGTTGCATGAAACGAATTCTTCCAGTTCGAGAGACCCTTGGAAGTGAGCCCCCAGTTCAGAGGATAGTTCGACTGTTCAGAGTTGATGATGGGGGTTTGATCGGAACCGGAATAGTCGATACTTCCGTAGAGCTCGTCTCGCAGGAACGAATTTTCATGCGCCCACCAGAATGATTCCGGGTGCTCTCCATCCAGAAATGAGACAATCCCAAGTCCGTTGCCGCTTCCTGCCCAGTTGACGGCATTGACCAAGTGACCCAAAGCGCCGTCCCAGCAGGCAGGCGAGGTTAATGCCGGGACGCACCTGCCACCGTGGTCCTGGTCTTCTGCGGTGTTCAATATGTTTCCCGTATCCCCGCGAATCGCGTGAAAATCGGCATCCGAAGCAGTAATGAAGGTTCGATCTCCGCGCGCAGCTTCTATAGCAGCCCGGTTATCCAGAATGCCTGTGTAATCAGGAACTGCCGCCTCCCCCATTGGAGGCCCAGTGAGAAAAGCCTCGCCACTTTCAATCACAAGGACATCAAAGCTGGCTAAATCCGGTGCAGGATCAGAGGATCCCCAGTAGCGCAGGTTCCACTCGATACTATCAGCCTGTGGGAGCGTGTGAACGATTTCTGCCAGTTGCGAAATTTTCTGCCGGTATTCCGAGCGCTGATCGGCATACGTGTACCACAACACATTGATGGATCTCCCATATGAGGGGGAAGTGAAAGCAAATCCGGCAGCAAGCGCAAGCGTGAGAATCCGGAAATAAATACCTCTCATCCTGCCTCCTTGTCTGACAAATCTATAGGTAAAACCACTACAACACCCTTACCTTCATTTCTCATCATTGAGACTCCTGTTTCACGCATTTCGCCTGGTAATGAGTGAGAGGAAGTGTAAATACTGTTCGATGGTTCACGCCGATGTTTCTGCCTTTACCCGCATTCCACCTCCCCGATGGCGGCGTATTCTTCACTATATTAAGTTTTTTGCAGAGTTTCTGTGAACGAAAAGAGGTCTTTCCATTGACTGTTGTGCGCAAGCAGATTAGAATCCGCGTGTTTTAAATAGGTCAGCCGGATTTAATTATTCAGGAGACCTGGAAGAAGGAAACAAGCCGCGCTGGCCAAGAAATTGAATTAAAATCAGGTCTTCCACGAACACACGTTCAACGAGCTAAAGTCACTCTCAACATCTGTTTTTGTGACTGGCGCTTTCCGACGAAGCTCAGCAAATGCCCTGGATACGAAACAAGCCGGTACGCGTTGTCATGCGTTGGCAACTGATTGTCACACTGGCGATGGTGCTAACGTTGGGGTTGTTGTGGGGATTTCACGGCGCAGCCTCGGCTTTTCTGGGCGGTGTGGTCAGCATTGTTTCTGCGGCGGCGTTTTCTGCAATTGTCTCCAGGTATCGCGGCTCTACCGCGGGCGGCATACTGGTCACGGCCCTGAAAGCAGAAGCGGTAAAAATAGTTATCACAGTTGCATTGCTCTGGCTGGTGATGACGCTCTACGAGGATGTCGTGGCGGTCGGCTTTATCGGGACCTTCATACTTACGGTTCTGATCTTCGGGCTGGCATTGTTCGTAACGGACGATGCAAAGGTTGCGCAAATAAAGCAGTAAACAGTTGAGATAGGCAAATAAATGGCATCAGGCACAGAACTTACCCCAACTTCCTATATGTCGCATCACCTGACCAATCTGACCAGTTCGATCGGTGAAGGTGAATTCTGGACGCTGCATGTGGATACGCTCGTCATGGCGGCGCTGACCGGTATCGTCAGCCTCGGTTTTCTGTGGTGGGTGGTGCGCGGCGCGACTTCGGGCGTTCCCAGTAAACGGCAGGCATTCGTGGAGCTTGCCATCGAATTCATCGATAATCAGGTCAAAAGCACTTTTCATGGAGATCGGCATGCATTTGTGGCGCCTGCTGCGCTCACCGTGTTTGTGTGGGTGTTCATGATGAGCGCCATGGATTTTCTGCCGATCGATATCATGGCGAAAGTATACGAACTGGCGGGGCTGCATAACTGGCGCAGCGTGCCGACTGCCGATGTGAATACGACGTTCGCGCTGGCGCTCTCCGTGTGGTTCCTGATGATCTTCTTCAACATGAAAGTCAAGGGCGTGGGCGGCTGGATACATGAACTGGTCTGCAGCCCCTTCGGCAAGAACCCTTTATTGTGGCCGGTCAATATTCTGTTCAATCTGGTTGAATACATCTCCAAGCCGCTTTCGCATTCATTGCGGCTGTACGGGAATATTTATGCCGGAGAAATCATTTTTCTGCTGCTCGGCATGTGGGCGGCAACCGGCCTTGCCGGGACATTTTTCGGCACACTGCTGAATGCAGGGTGGGCCATCTTCCATATCCTGATCGTCACATTGCAGGCATTTATCTTCATGATGCTGACGGTGGTTTATCTTTCGATGGCGCACGAGTCACACTGATTCTGCGTTGCTGTTCTTAATCAATTTCAATTACTACTAGAGAGGAAAACCAGATGGAGAATTTGCAATTCCTGGCCATGATTCAGGCATACACGGGCATTGGCATCGGCCTGATGATCGGTCTCGGCGCAGCCGGCGCCTGTATCGGTATCGGCATTATGTGCAGCAGCTTCCTGGAAGGCGCCGCACGCCAGCCGGAAATGATCCCGACGCTGCAAGGAAAAGTGTTCCTGCTGCTCGGTCTGATCGACGCGTCGTTCATTATCGGTGTGGGTCTCGCGATGCTTTTCGCGTTCGGCAACCCGTTGCTGGCCGTGATCAAGTAATAGTGATTGCTCCCGGTATCATTCCCAGAGGCTAGCCATGAACATAAACTTCACGCTTATTTCCCAGGCAATGGCGTTTGCCATCTTCATCTGGTTCACGGTCAGGTTTGTGTGGCCTCCGTTGATGCGCGCAATCGAGAATCGCCAGAAAACGATCGCCGACGGCTTGGCCGCGGGCGAACGTGGCAAGCGCGAACTCGAACTGGCAAGTCAGCGCTCAGGCGACGTCGTCCGGGAGGCCAAGCAGCGAGCGTCCGATATCATCACGCAGGCTGAAAAGCGTGCCGCGGAGATCGTGGATGAAGCCAAGGTAGCCGCAAGAGAAGAGGGCGGCCGCATTCTTGTGGGCGCCAAGGCAGAGGTGGAGCAGGAAGTGTTTCGCGCAAAGGAAGTTTTGCGCCAACAGGTGGCGGACTTGGCGCTGGCGGGCGCCGCCAAGATTCTCCGGCGCGAGGTGGATGAAAAAGCGCACGCCGAACTGCTTGCATCCCTCAAGGCGGAGCTCTAGCCAATGGCCGAAACTCGCACGATTGCCCGGCCTTATGCGGAGGCTGTCTTCAAACTTGCAAAGAACCAGAACGATCTAGCCCGTTGGGCGGACACACTACAGTTGGCGGCCACTGTCGCAGCCGACGAAAATATCCGTTCATTGATCGGCAACCCCAAGGTATCCTCCAGAAAACTGGGCGAGCTTTTCTTGGGCATTTGCGGCGACAGGCTCAATGAAGAAGGCCGCAATTTCATCTTGCTGCTGGCGGAAAACGGCAGGCTTGAAATTTTGCCGGAGGTGAACGAGTTGTATGAGCAACTCAAGACCCGTTATGAAGGCGTGCTGGATGCCAAGGTTATTTCTGCTTTTGCCATGAGTGATGCTCAATTGAGGGATCTGGTGGCCGATCTCGAGGCCAAATTCAAGCGCAAGATAGAGGCAAAAGTGAGTGTCGACGCGGATTTGATAGGCGGCGTGATAGTCGAAATAGGCGATGAGGTGCTTGATGCCTCCGTGCGGGGAAAACTGGAAGCCATGGCTGTTGCACTTAAAAGCTAGGAGTTAACTGAAAAATGCATTTAAATCCATCCGAGATCAGTGAACTGATCAAAAGCAGAATTGAAGGGCTTGAAGCAACCGCCGAAGTCCGGACGCAGGGCACGGTAGTTTCCGTGACCGACGGCATCGTGCGCATCCATGGGCTGTCTGATGTGATGCAGGGCGAAATGCTTGAGTTCCCTGGTAATACCTTCGGTCTTGCGCTCAATCTGGAGCGCGACTCAGTGGGTGCGGTTGTTCTGGGTGAGTATGAGCACATTACCGAGGGCCACACCGTCAAGTGTACGGGCCGTATTCTTGAAGTTCCAGTAGGAGAGGAACTGATCGGCCGTGTAGTCAATGCGCTGGGTCAGCCGATCGATGGCAAGGGACCGATAATCACCAAGCGCTCCGAGCCGATAGAAAAGATTGCGCCGGGTGTCGTGTGGCGTCACTCGGTGAATCAGCCGGTGCAGACCGGACTGAAAGCAATCGATGCGATGGTTCCCATCGGGCGCGGGCAGCGTGAACTGATCATTGGAGATCGTCAAACGGGAAAAACGGCAGTGGCTGTGGATGCAATCATCAATCAGAAGGGTGAGAACATGATTTGCATCTACGTTGCGATTGGTCAGAAAGCGTCATCGATCAGTAACGTGGTACGGAAGCTGGAAGAGCATGGGGCGATGGAATATACCATCGTCGTGGCCGCCACCGCTTCGGAGTCTGCCGCGATGCAGTTTATCGCCCCTTATTCCGGTTGTACGATGGGCGAGTATTTTCGCGATACCGGCAGGGATGCGCTGATTGTTTATGACGATTTGACCAAGCAGGCATGGGCTTATCGCCAGATTTCCCTGTTATTGCGACGCCCTCCTGGTCGGGAAGCCTATCCTGGAGATGTGTTTTATTTGCACTCGCGGCTGCTGGAACGCGCCGCCCGCGTCAGCACGGCCTATGTGGAAAAAGAGACGAATGGTGCAGTCAAAGGCAAGACGGGTTCACTGACAGCATTACCTGTGATCGAAACCCAGGCAGGTGACGTGACTGCATTTGTTCCCACCAACGTTATCTCCATTACTGACGGCCAGATTTTTCTGGAGTCCGACCTGTTCAATGCAGGTATCCGGCCAGCTATCAACGCCGGTATTTCAGTCTCTCGCGTAGGGGGCGCTGCGCAGACCAAAGTCATCAAGAAACTGGGTGGCGGCGTGCGTCTCGCATTGGCGCAATACCGGGAGCTCGCTGCATTTGCCCAATTCGCTTCCGATCTGGATGAAGCGACGCGTAAGCAGTTGGAGCGCGGCAAGATGGTGACGGAACTGATGAAGCAGCCTCAGTACTCCACGCTGAGCGTGTCTGAAATGGCGCTTACCCTGTTTGCCGTCAACAAAGGGTACCTGGATGATGTGGAAGTGAGCCGGGCATTGGCCTTTGAGTCTGCGCTCAGAGGCTTCATGGGTAGCAAGTATGGGGCGATTCTGGACAAGATAGAAACCACCAAGGATCTGGATGCGGAAACCGAGAAGGAACTCGATGCGGCAATCCAGGATTTCAAGAAGAACGGAACATACTGACCGATGGCAGGCAGCAGGGAAATACGCAACAAGATCAAAAGCGTGAAGAACACGCAGAAGATCACGCGCGCGATGGAAATGGTGGCTGCATCCAAGATGCGCCGAGCACAGGAACGCATGAAAAAAGCCCGGCCATACGGCGAGAAGATTCGCAACGTCGCAGCCCACATGAGCCGTGCTTACACCGAATACCGCCATCCGTTCCTGATAGAACGCGATACGGTAAAGCGTATCGGCATCATCGTGGTTACCTCAGACAAGGGTTTGTGTGGTGGACTCAACACAAACGTGCTGCGCATGGCGGTAAGCAAGATGAAAACCTGGGAAGCCGAAGGCGAGCAGATCGAGGTGTGCTGCATCGGCAACAAGGGGTTGGGGTTCATGAACCGTATGGGCGCCAATGTCATATCGCATGTCGTGAGCCTTGGCGATGCGCCCGATCTGGAGCGACTGATCGGTGCAATAAAAATATTGCTGGATGGTTATAACCAGGACCGTTTTGATCGCGTATATCTTTTTTATACCCGTTTCATCAATACCATGAAACAGGAACCGGTGATGGAGCAGTTGCTCCCGCTTTCCGATGAACGTCTCAGAGCCAGTGATGGACCGACCGGACAGCGCGGCGTGTGGGATTACATTTATGAACCCGAAGCCAAGCCCGTCATCGATGACGTCATGGTGCGATACGTCGAGGCGCTGATTTATCAGGCATTGACGGAAAATATTGCATCCGAGCAATCTGCGCGCATGGTGGCGATGAAGGCTGCCTCGGACAATGCGGGGAACGTCATCAACGAACTGACGCTGATTTACAACAAATCGCGGCAGGCCGCCATTACCAAGGAATTGTCCGAAATTGTCGGTGGCGCGGCGGCAGTTTAAATAATTTGAATTGATTTTTTAGGGAACAATATGAACCAGGGAAAAATTGTTCAGTGTATCGGCGCGGTGGTTGACGTCGAGTTTACGCGGGAAGAGATGCCCAAGGTATATGACGCGCTCGTTCTTGAAGGATCGGAACTCACGCTCGAAGTGCAGCAGCAGTTGGGTGACGGCGTCGTTCGCACGATTGCGCTCGGCTCCTCCGAGGGGTTGCGGCGCGGCATGATGGTAACAAACACTGGTGACCAGATTCGTGTTCCTGTCGGCACCAAAACCTTGGGGCGGATCATGGATGTTCTGGGTACGCCAATAGACGAAATGGGACCTATCGGTGCCGAGCAGAACAGATCAATCCATCAGAAAGCCCCTGCTTTTGACGAATTGTCCGCGTCTACCGAGCTGCTGGAAACAGGGATCAAGGTTATCGATCTCGTTTGTCCCTTTGCCAAGGGCGGCAAGGTGGGACTGTTCGGCGGCGCCGGTGTGGGCAAGACCGTGAACATGATGGAGTTGATCCGCAACATCGCCATTGAGCATAGTGGATATTCTGTATTTGCGGGTGTGGGGGAGCGTACTCGGGAAGGGAATGACTTCTACCATGAAATGAAGGATTCCAACGTGCTCGACAAGGTGGCGCTGGTATACGGCCAGATGAATGAGCCGCCCGGCAACCGGTTGCGGGTGGCGCTTACAGGTCTGACCATGGCGGAACACTTCCGTGACGAAGGTAGGGACGTGCTGCTGTTCGTGGATAATATCTATCGTTTCACCCTGGCCGGTACGGAAGTATCCGCGTTGCTGGGCCGGATGCCATCGGCTGTGGGTTATCAGCCGACGCTGGCTGAGGAAATGGGACGTTTGCAGGAGCGCATCACCTCCACCAAGTCGGGCTCCATTACCTCCATTCAAGCCGTGTACGTGCCTGCGGACGACCTAACCGACCCATCACCTGCTACAACCTTCGGTCACCTGGATGCTACCGTCGTGCTCTCGCGTGATATTGCTTCGCTGGGGATCTATCCAGCGGTTGACCCTCTCGATTCGACCTCGCGTCAGCTTGATCCTCTCGTGGTGGGCGAAGAGCACTACTCGACTGCCCGGGCTGTGCAGCAAACCCTGCAACGCTATAAGGAATTGCGTGACATCATTGCAATTCTAGGAATGGATGAGCTTTCTCCTGAAGACAAGCTGGCTGTGGCAAGGGCACGCAAAATCCAGCGGTTCCTTTCACAACCCTTTAACGTGGCCGAAGTGTTTACCGGCGCGCCGGGAAAATACGTACCTCTGAAAGAGACCATCAAAGGCTTCAAGGGCATTGTGTCGGGAGAATACGACCACCTGCCCGAGCAGGCCTTTTACATGGTTGGGGGCATAGACGAGGCGGTTGAAAAAGCCAAAACCTTGCAATGATCGAGTTGATGAATCGGGTGACCGGATAAAACGGTCGTCCCGATTCAATGATGAATGGGAACTAAAATGGGCGTGTTTCACGTTGATATCGTCAGCGCGGAGGAATCCATTTACTCCGGTCCGGCTGAATTCCTGGTTGCGCCCGCAGAAGGGGGAGAGGTGGGTATTTATCCCCAGCACACTCCCATGCTGACGCGCATCAAACCCGGATCAGTACGCATCAAGGCGCCTCTGAAAGAAGAGGAACTGGTGTATGTTTCCGGTGGCATGCTTGAAATCCAGCCGGATGTCGTCACTATCCTCGCTGACACCGCGGTACGCGGCGCCGACCTCGATGAAGCAAAGGCCATTGAGGCCAAGAAGCGTGCGGAAGAAGCGGTGAGGGACAGAGCTTCCGCTCTGGATTACGCACGGGCTCAGGCGGAGCTGAGCGAGGCGATCGCGCAACTGGCCGCGATCCAGAAATTACGGAAACGCGGGCACTGATATTTAGATCAGAACTGAAAAAGGGCGGAAACACCGCCCTTTTTCAGTTCTGCGCGAATCAATTCCTGAAATTCAAACTGGCGAGAGTCAATAGCTTACGCTTAATTGAACCGCCTGCTTCCCGGAAAGGCATCAGTATCTCTGCTTCGAGGCATAGCCGGACTTGAGTATGCTTGGTCTCGTGTCCCCTATTCGTTGCTGCAAGTCCGAGCAGAGATACTTCAATCAGGCCAGCTTGACAGCTTGACCGCACGGCTCCAGTTGGACACTCTATTTGGATTTGTGCCAGCTATATGATAAATTAACTTGGTTTTCATTCGTAAATTCGTAAATTCCGCTTCAACCTTAACTTCCGGCAGCTGATCTGCCTTTGCGGGTCGAATATTACACGTTCCCGCATGTCCTGATATCTTCATGAATGTGTCCAAACTGAACATCGTCGTTCTTGCTGCCGGTCTCGGAAAACGCATGTACTCTGCCCTGCCAAAAGTGTTGCATCCCCTGGCAGGCAAACCTCTCCTGATGCACGTGCTCGATACCGCCCGAACATTATTGCCCCACACAACTTGTGTCATTTACGGACATGGGGGTGAGACAGTCCCGCAGACGATAGCGGATGAAAGCCTTGTCTGGGCGCAACAGGTCCCCCAACTCGGCACGGGTCACGCAGTGATGCAGGCGCTGCCTCATATCGAGAAAGAGGGCGTTACACTTATTCTGTATGGCGACGTGCCTCTGACCAGCATCGAAACATTAAAAAAGCTGATTGCGACGGCGGGAGAGCAAACGTTAGGTTTGCTGACGGTAGAACTCCCTGATCCATCCGGCTACGGTAGAATTGTTCGGCATAGCGAAACGGGTGAAGTTGCCGCCATTGTCGAGGAAAAAGACGCCAGCGAATCCCAGCGCAAGATCGGTGAAATCAATACGGGCATCATGGCGGTTCCGAATCGCTATCTTCACCGCTGGTTATACAAGCTTGAAAACAACAACGCGCAAGGTGAGTATTACCTGACCGATATTGTCGCGATGGCGGTGAAGGATGGGGTAAAGGTAGAAACGGTCAGTCCCGCTTATGTATGGGAAACCACCGGAGTCAACAGCAAGGTTCAGCTCGCCGCGCTGGAACGCATCTATCAGGCGGCGCAGGCCAATAAGTTGCTGGAGCAGGGGGTAGCGCTGGCTGACCCGTCACGCATCGATATCCGCGGTAAACTTTCTTGCGGCAGAGACGTTATGATCGATATCAACTGCATATTTGAAGGTGACGTTCAACTGGATGATGGTGTAAAAGTGGGTGCTCACACCATACTGAAAGACGTGCGGGTAGCCGCTAATTCGATAATCGCGCCATTCAGTTTGATAGAGGCTGCGGAAATTGGTCGAAATTGCCGTATCGGTCCTTATGCCCGTATTCGTCCGGGCACCCGGCTGGAGGACGAAGTTCACATCGGCAATTTCGTCGAAGTCAAGAACAGTGCCCTTGCGGCCGGCAGCAAGGCAAATCACTTGAGCTACATCGGAGATGCCGTAGTGGGCAGGAGCGTCAACATCGGCGCTGGGACGATTACCTGCAATTATGACGGGGCCAACAAATACCAGACCATCATCGAGGATGATGTCTTTGTCGGCTCCGATACCCAGTTGATAGCACCGGTCAGAGTTGCCCGCGGTTCCACTATCGGCGCGGGTTCGACCATTACCAGGGATACCCCACCTGATATGTTGACGCTTTCGCGAGCGAAGCAGTTGAGTATCGATGGGTGGAAACGTCCGGTAAAAAAACCGAAGCCTCAAAATTGAGCATAGCCTTTTACCTTTTTCCATCGGTTTTCTTGAACCACGACAATTGCTGGTATCTGTAAGAAAGGAGTCTTTTGATGTGTGGAATCGTCGGTGCAGTCGCAAAAACCAATATCGTTCCCACTCTGATTGAAGGCCTGCGCCGACTGGAATATCGCGGATATGATTCAGCCGGCATTGCTCTGAACAATGGTCGCCTGCACCGGTTACGCACCACAGGGCGAGTTGCCGAGCTCAGCAAGCTTGCGGATGAGCAGCACTTTACCGGGGACGTGGGTATTGCCCATACCCGTTGGGCTACGCACGGCGCTCCATCCGAGCGCAACGCCCATCCTCATTTTTCCGGAGAGACGCCCAAGGTGGCGGTGGTGCATAACGGCATCATCGAAAATCACGAGGTGCTGCGCCAGCGTTTGCAGGAGGCAGGGTTCGAATTCAGTTCCGATACCGATACGGAAGTCATCGCTCACCTCATTTCGTCTCATCTCAGGGAAAACCCTGATTTATTCGAAGCGGTATGCCGCTCGGTGGGCGAGTTGCGTGGTGCCTATGCAATTGCAGTAATGGAGGAAGCAAGGCCGGAGCGCCTCATCGTTTGCCGCAATGGGGCGCCATTGCTGCTTGGTTTGGGCGAAAATGGGATCTACGCCGCCTCGGATGCTTCCGCCTTGCTGCAGGTTACCCGGCGCATGATCTATCTGGAAGAGGGCGATGTCGCCGAATTGCGTCAGGATGGCTACCGCATCGTCAACTGCCGTTACGACGGCGTACGCGCAGTGGTCGCACGAGCGGTGCAGGAAAGTGAGCTGACAAACGAGGCGGTGGAGTTAGGTCCGTATGCCCACTTCATGCAGAAGGAAATATTCGAGCAACCCGGCGTCGTGGCGAACACGCTGGAAATGGTGCTCAATGCACAATCCATCTCTCCGCGCCTGTTTGGCACCGAGGCGGAGAACATCTTCAAAAATACCAGAAGCATCCTCATCCTGGCCTGCGGCACCAGCTACCACGCTGGCGTCGTCGCCCGCTACTGGCTTGAAACCGTGGCGGGAATCCCCTGTAATGTCGAAATCGCGAGCGAATATCGCTACCGTAACCCGGCGGTTGGAGCCGACACCCTGATCGTGGGCATCTCTCAATCCGGAGAAACGGCGGATACCTTGGCCGCCTTGAGTTATGCAAGATCACTCGGGCATCGTCACAGTCTGGCGATCTGCAATGTGGCCGAAAGCGCGCTCGTGCGCCAGACGGATTTGCGTTTTCTCACCCGGGCAGGCCCGGAAATCGGTGTGGCCTCGACCAAGGCGTTCACCACACAGCTTGCAGCGTTGATGCTGCTCACCATGACCCTGGCGAAATTGAATGGCAAACTGTCGGGTGAGAGTGAGCGTCAGATGATTGCTGCGCTGCGCCACCTGCCTGTCGCACTTCAGCATAGCCTCCAGGTGGAGTCGCAGGTGAAAGCCTGGGCGGAGAAGTTCGCCGAGAAACGCCACGCCCTGTTTCTTGGGCGTGGCATGCACTACCCCATTGCACTGGAGGGTGCGCTCAAGCTCAAGGAAATTTCCTATATCCATGCCGAAGCCTATGCTGCCGGGGAATTGAAGCATGGCCCGCTTGCGCTGGTGGATAAGGATATGCCTGTGGTGGCCATCGCCCCCAACGACGCGCTGCTGGAAAAACTCAAGTCAAACCTGCAGGAAGTACGCGCCCGTGGGGGGGAGCTCTACGTTTTCGCCGATGCCGATTCCCACATTCAGGAAAGCGAAGGCGTGCACATCATTCGTCTGGCGGAACACGCGGGACTGCTCAGCCCCATCCTCCACACCATTCCCCTGCAGCTTCTCGCCTACCACGTCGCATTGCAAAAAGGCACTGATGTTGATAAGCCGAGAAACCTGGCGAAATCGGTGACAGTGGAGTAAGAAGTATCTATTGAACTGACTGTTGGCTAAAGCCGGTTATTCAGACATATAGTCGCCATCCTGGTGGCGGTGCATCAGTGAACACTTAGGGCCTCACGCGCTTTGTTCCAGGAGGGTATAGAGATAGTGTACGGCCTCATACCCTGAGTGGCTGTACCGAACCTTCGCGTCATAATACAGGGCTATAACAGCGGATACGCTGTCCTGATAGATTTCGAATCCATCCACATCTGCTTCACGAAAGAAAAATCTTCCGTCCATCGCGGTGACATCTTCGGTTACGGAGCCGCGTTCTCCCGGATTATCTTTTTCAAACTCCTGCAAGTGTTTGTTGTGCATTACAAAGTCATCAGAAACGGTGAAACAACCATTTTCCTCGACTGCGTGGATCAGGCACGACAGCAGCAGGACAAGCCTTCTCCTGTCGAGTCCTGATACTTGCTCCCGGGCTTGGCGGCGTACATAATCATCTGGGTACATCAAACGATCAACCACTGCATCGATTACCGCATTCTCCATGGCAAAAAAAGACCACGCATAGCGTGGTACAACGGTAACGATGGTGGCATCTGCCTTCAGCGTCTCGATAATGGGCTCAATTTTTTCCTGCTGTCTTTCATCGTCGGTACAAAGCAGCAGGAAATATCTTTCCAGCAGTGCATCGTAATCTTTCTGCAATTCGCGAATCTGAGCACCTATTTTTGACGCCTGATTACCACCTGCCGCCAATTCATCGCTTGAGATCAGGCGCATCCCGATGAACCGGTCCGTACCTCCTGAAAGAGATTCGCTCGAGTATCTCATCCCTATGTCCGTTCCGCTCTCTCCTGCGCGCCAGAGGTACCAGGTCAGAGGAATATACTTATCGAAGGAGGCGAAGATACGTTCGGCTTTGGCATAAAACCGGCCATATAGATCCTGACAATTTACGTGACAGAAGCCCTGAGTATCCGCAGGCTGCGCCCGGGCATGACTGACCAGTTCTGCAAGAATCGTTGCTGGCGTAACCTGATCCCTGATCTGCATTTTATCCGTCCTCATAACCGTGAATAGGAATTGTCCGAGCAAAACAGCCGCTTACATACCATTCTGCCCGCCTGAAGCGGAAAATTAAAGCGGAAAGTTCAAATCGGGAATCCTTCTGCCGCTGCTAGGCTGCCAGCAGACGCCGGACAGGGGGCAGGTTTTGCGTCGCTCAGCGGTGAAGAGAGATGTACGGCCTACCGCGTCAGCAGCACCGGCCTGATAGACAGCGCTTCGGCGATTTTGTCCGCATCCTTTCTGGCCAGGAGCCGGTCAGGATAAGGGCCCGCATGAACCTTGAACAGGCCGTCCTTTGCAACGATATCCAGGCTCGTCATCAGTGATGGTAATTCATTTCGCATCCGGACGACAAAATTATCCGCATTGTCATACGCATTGAAGGCCCCCAACTGCAGGTAGATCCCCGCAGGAACGGCAGCAGGCGTTTCGGGAGGTGGAACAGCGACGCCATTGCCGGTATGGCTGGCGGCAGGCGGCGTATCAGCTACTGCCGGCGCAAAAGCAGTCTGGAACAGCCCCGGCTGCGTTTCAGTGGAATCCGGTTCGGTAGTAATCACTACTGATTGGTCAGCTACGGTTCCTGTCTCCCCGTTTGGACTAGCAGGAGAGCCGGATGGAGACCTGGAAGTACGGGATGTTGAACCTGGATACTGGGCAGGGGCTGCTGCGGCAAGCCGCGTGAAACTACCCGTTCCAGGCACAATGGATTCCACTTCGACCAGACCGCTGCCCCCACCCAGTACATCCAGTTTGTATGCGGCCGTATAGGAGAGATCAATGAGGCGATTGGAGAGGAAAGGCCCTCTGTCATTGACACGCACCACCACGGATTTCCCGCTCCCCACGCTTGTCACGCGTACGTAGCTCGGAATGGGGAGGGTGGGGTGTGCAGCCGTCATGGCATACATATCATAGATTTCCCCCGAAGCGGTCTTCTGCCCGTGATAGCGGCGCCCATACCAGGATGCCATTCCCCGCGTTTTATAGCGCTCGTGACGCGTCATCGGTTTATACCGTTTTCCGAGAGCCGAGTAAGGCCGCATGGTGGAGGCGCGCAAGGGTTCTTCCCGGGGAACGGCATCAGGAATCAGATGGAGATCGGCAGGGGGATTGTCACCGGGGCCATCATCCAGGTAATAACCCCCGCCTTTTTTCTTGCCTCCAAACAGAGTGGAGACCGATGAAGGCTTTGCGTTCTTCTCCTCGCTTTTCTCCAGCTTGAAAAAGGTACCGCAGCCGGTAAGGAAAACGGGGATGGCCAGGGCAGCCACCCCGGCGGCGCATCGCCTGGCAATCAGGCGCGCTGTTGACTGTGTAGTTGACCGCGCAGTTGACCGCAAGGGGAGCTGGCAGGCAAGGTCTGTATCCATAGGTATCACGTCTTAACAAGCTTCGGATGAGTCTGGATACTCATCAAAATACCAAATCCCAGCAACATTGTCACCATTGATGTGCCCCCATAGCTGATCAGGGGCAAAGGCACCCCTACCACGGGCAGAATGCCGATGACCATGCCTATGTTGACGAAGATGTAGGTGAAGAAAGTCAGCGTGATGGAGGCGGCGATGAGGCGGGTAAACTGGGTTGAAGCGTTGGCGGCAATCACCATCCCCCGGGCGATGAGAGTCAGATACAACAGCAGCAGCAGCAGGTTGCCGATCAGACCGAATTCTTCGGAGAAGACCGCGAAGATGAAATCAGTGCTTCTCTCCGGCAGGAATGCAAGATGGGTCTGGGTGCCTTGCTGCCAGCCCTTGCCCAGCACGCCCCCGGAGCCGATGGCAATAGTGGATTGAATGGTATGGTAGCCGGCGCCGAGCGCGTCCTGCGCCGGATCAAGAAGCGTCATGACGCGCTTGCGCTGATAATCATGCAACATGGACCAGAGCAGCGGAAGGCTTGCTCCCCCCGCAATTGCCACCGTCGCCATGATGCGCCAGGATAACCCGGAGAAGAACAGGACATAAAAACCGCTCGAGGCAATGAGCAAGGCGGTTCCAAGATCAGGCTGGCGCAGGATCAGCAGCACCGGAGCCAGCAGCAGCAGGGTGGCCACGCCGTAATCCCGCAGCCGCAAGGTTGTCTCGTGCTTGTCGAAGTACCAGGCCATCATCAGAGGCACGGCAATCTTCATCAGTTCGGAAGGCTGGATGCGGGTTATGCCCAGGTTCAGCCAGCGCCTCGCCCCATTGTTGACCTCGCCGAACAGCGCAACACAGAGCAGCAGGAAAAGGCCGGCCGCGTATAACGGTACGGCGATCCGCATGATATGCTCCAATGGAATGTTGGCCACCAGCCACATCACGCCAAGCGCAATCAGCATATTGATCGCCTGGCTTGTGACGCGCGCGCTATTGGCATCCGTTGCGCTGAAAAGCGTGATAAGTCCCGTTGCCATGAGCAGGAGAATTCCGCAAAGCAGAAAACCGTCGATGTAGCGCGTAAAGTAGTGCCCTGCGTGCGGGAGTCTAGCCATGCCCGTCCCCCCCGTCCTGCTGGTGCTCCTCATCCTCCTCTTCGTCCACCTGATCGACAGGCTGCGCAGCCGCTTCCTTAGGCAGTTTACCCAGCAGATAGTAATCCATCACCACGCGGGCAATCGGTGCCGCTGCCGCACCGCCGTGGCCACCGTTTTCCACCAGTACGGACAGTGCGATTTTGGGGTTTTCAGCAGGGGCGTAGCTTACAAAAAGCGCATGATCACGATGCCGTTCATTGAGCTTGCTTTCCTCATACTTTTCACCCTGTTTTACCCCAACCACCTGCGCAGTCCCCGTTTTTCCGGCAAAGGTATAAGCGGCCCCTGCACCGGCAACCGCGGCTGTTCCACCCGGACGGGTCACATCGACCAGTGCATTATGTACCGCCTTCAAATTGGCGGGGTCCAGCTTGAGCCGGTACAGCGGACTTGTGCCGAATTCACGTACGACCCGGTTGTTGCTGTCCAGGACCTGCTTGACGAGATGCGGGCGAAACGCAGCGCCGTTGCCGGCGAGAACAGCGGTTGCGAATGCCAGTTGCAGCGGCGTGGCCAGATTATAACCCTGCCCAATTCCGACAGAAATCGTATCGCCGGGAAACCAGTTCTGTTTATGCCGTTCCATTTTCCATGCCTGGGAAGGCAACAGGCCGGCGGCTTCGCCTTCGATATCGATCCCGGTCTTTTTCCCCAACCCGAACTGACTGGTAAAATTGTAGATGTTATCGATCCCGAGGTCATGAGCCAGCGAATAGTAATAGGTGTCGCAGGAGATAACCAGCGATTTGTGCAGGTCCACGAGACCGTGACCACCGGCTTTCCAGTCCCGAAAACGGTGGGTGCTTCCGGGCAGGCTGAAGTAGCCGGGATCGCTGATCGCACTTTCCGGCCAACGCTTTTTGAGTTCCAGGCCCGCCAGAGCCATGAAGGGTTTGAATGTTGAGCCCGGTGGATACAACCCGCGCAAAGCGCGGTTGTTCAGCGGCCGGTCGATGGAATTATTCAGCAATTCCCAATTCTCCGTGTCGATTCCGTCTACAAAAAGATTCGGATCGAACCCCGGTCTGCTCACGAATGCGAGTACGTCTCCCGTTGCCGGTTCTATGGCGACAAGTGCGCCGCGCCGGTCGCCAAACGCCTTTTCCGCGACTTCCTGCAATTTGGAATCGAGCGATAGCTTGAGATTCCTGCCCGCAGTCGGTGCTGTGCGGGATATGACGCGAATCGCACGACCGGCTGCGTCGGTTTCCATCTCCTCGACCCCGGTGATGCCATGCAACTCTCTCTCGTAGCTCTGTTCGATGCCGATTTTCCCCATGTGCTGGGAACCGCGGTAATTGGCGAGTTCGCTGTTAGCCTCCAGCCGTTCCAGATCCTTGTCATTGATGCGCCCTATGTAACCCACCACGTGAGAGGCGAACTCGCCTTTGGGATACTGCCGGAACGGCCGCGCCTTGATTTCTACTCCTGGAAAGCGATAGCGGTTGACGGCGAAGCGGGCGACCTCCACGTCCGATAATCGCGTGCGGATAGGCAAGCTTTCGAATCTTCTGTTCTCCTCCATCAATTTCTTGAACCGCTTGCGGTCACGCGCAGATATCTCCACTACCGTCGTCAACTCATTAATGAGGCGCTCGAGATTCCCGATCCTGCTCGGAACAATTTCGAGCGTGTAGGCAGAATAATTATGAGCGAGCACGACGCCATTGCGGTCAAAAATCAGGCCGCGGTTGGGAACGATGGGCGCAATGGAGATGCGATTGGCTTCCGCCAGGGTATGATAGTGTTCACGCTGAGAAACCTGCAGGTAAAAGAAGCGTGCGAACAGCAGCAGGAAGAGCAACAGCATGAAGCCGGCGCTTATCGCCAGCCGCAGGCGGAAATTTTGTAACTCACGCGAGTAGCTTCGAAGCTCGATTCTGTGATTCATCTTGCATCGGAAGCAGACCAGAGTTTCTGTGGTGCCCTCAATATGGCTGAGAGAAGTGGCCACAGTAACATGCCGACAATGCTGCCAAGAAAGAAGTTCCAGCCGGGAAAAGGAGAACCGGCAAAGAGGGCGGCAAGAAGTGTGACGATCTGTCCTGAAAGCAGAACCAACCCTATCTGGGGAGCTTGTTTATACCCGTCGAAGATACCCATGCGTCGGTTGAAAACCAGTGCCATGAACGCCATTACACTGTACCCAAGCGCGTGCTGCCCGAAAGTGCTGGCATTGCTGAGATCCATAAGCAGACCCATCCAGAATGCCATGCCGATGCCGACACGCTGGGGTTCGTTGACATACCAGTAAAGCATCACCAACGCGACAAAATCGGGCTGCAGCGCCCGCGCAGTGCCTGTCAGCGGTATGAGATTCAGGAGTAGCGCCACGATCAGGCTGAGCATAATAAACCAGCCTTTGACCGGCATCAGGATTTCGTGCCTGGGTGAGTTAGCGAGCGTCACTGTCTTCTCGCTTCCTGGCGTGACTTCATTTTGGTCGCTTCTGCCGGTGTTCCCGCGCGAGGCGCCGGCGTGGAAAGGATTAACAGTTGCTGGTTCTGATTCACACCGGAAGCAGGCGTGCAGGTGATGCGCGCAAAGATATAGTTGGGATTACGGTCGATCTGGGATACTACAGCAACGGGAAGCCCCGGAGGATAGACGCCATCTATCCCGGATGTAACCAGCGCGTCCCCTTCCTGAATGTCAGTGTTGATTGCCATATACCTCAACTCCAGTACTCCTTCCCTGCCGGTGCCTGATATGATGGAACGCAGGCCGTTGCGTACCACCTGCACAGGAACGGAATGGTCTCTGTCCGTGAGGAGAGTCACTTCCGAGGCCAGCGGGTAATTGCGGGTAACCTGTCCCACTACGCCGATATCGTCCACGACGGCTTGGCCCGCCTCGATTCCGCTCATACTGCCCTTGTCAAGCAATACCTTGCGATTGAATGGATCATGCGGCACGCGCAGGATTTCCGCCACCGTTGCCTTGTTTTTAATACGTTGCGTCGCATTCAGGAGTTTGCGCAGCTGGTTATTCTCGGCTTCCAGCGCACGCAGCCGGAGGAGCTGGCCTTTGTCAACGAGATGCTGCTGCTTGAGATGGGCATTTTCCTCCGCTATCTCGCTATGCTGGAAGAGTTCGCTTGCGGCATCGTACATTGACACGGGCACATGAGCCAGTTTCTGCAGCGGATAAACTATCACGGAGAAAATTTCCCGCACGCCACCGAGATATCTGAATCGGCTATCCAGTGCCATCAGGAGCAGTGACAGTATGACAAAAAAAGCCGTCCGAGCCAGTAAACTGGGGCTATGCCTGAAAAACCGGGGGGAGATTTCTATCATGTGCGAGATTTTATGTTCCCGATTTTCAGGTACTGGAAGGTACAGCGCATTGAAGGCGGTAGTGAAATCTGGCAGTAGCGCAGTTGCAAAGGTTATCAGTCACTGGCGAATATGCCGACCAGTTGATCCATGTTTTCCAGTGCAATCCCTGATCCGCGCACGACGGCAGTAAGAGGGTCTTCTGCGATGATGACGGAAAGCCCGGTTTCCTCCATGAGCAGCCGGTCGATGTCGCGAAGCAGTGCGCCTCCGCCCGTGAGCACCAGGCCTTTTTCGGCGATATCGGCTCCGAGTTCAGGCGCCGTATGCTCCAGTGCGGATTTGACAGCGCTTACAATGTTGTTCAACGGCTCGGTCAGTGCTTCAAGCACTTCATTGCTCGAAATGGTAAAGCTGCGTGGAATACCTTCTGCCAGATTACGACCCTTGACTTCCAACTCGCGTACTTCCGATCCCGGAAATGCGGAGCCGATTTCCTTTTTGATCAATTCGGCGGTTACTTCACCGATCAGCATCCCGTAATTGCGGCGTATGTAGTTGATGATGGCCTCGTCAAACTTGTCTCCTCCGACGCGTACCGAGCTCGAATAAACGACGCCGCCCAGCGAGATCACACCCACTTCGGTCGTGCCGCCGCCTATATCGACTACCATGGAGCCGGTGGCTTCATCGACCGGCAGATTGGCGCCGATGGCAGCAGCCATCGGTTCCTCGATCAATTCCACCTTGCGGGCGCCCGCCCCATAAGCCGCTTCGCGAATGGCGCGGCGCTCGACCTGGGTCGAGCCGCAGGGTACGCAGATGACAATCCGCGGGTTGGCGGAAAACAGTCGCGGAGGGTTTACCTTTCTGATGAAGTGCTTCAGCATCTGTTCCGTAACGGTGAAATCCGCAATGACGCCGTCTTTCATTGGCCGGATGGCCGCGATGTTACCCGGCGTGCGCCCGAGCATCTGCTTGGCAGCCAGCCCTACTTGCTGGATGATTTTCTTGCCGTTGGGGCCTCCATCCTGGCGTATCGCTACCACCGAGGGTTCATTGAGGACAATGCCTTGACCGCGCACGTAAATCAGAGTGTTTGCCGTTCCCAGATCTATCGCCATGTCGGTCGAAAAGTAACCCTTCAATACACTGTTATTTAAAAAATTAAGCATGATTTACGGAATCCGTGGCGGAGGATAGTGATTAAAAGCAGGTGAAAAGAATCGGGCTATGATACTCTATTAGCTATTTGAATATAAGGGTTATAAAGGATTTAGCCGGAAATGTCTCTGTCTCTGGATGATGTGAAACGTGTTGCAAATCTGGCGCGCATAGAGATCAGCGAAGATGAGGCGCGCAAGACATTGACCCAGTTATCAGGCATATTTGGCCTCATCGAGCAGATGCAGGCAGTGGATACCTCGGCGATCACCCCCATGTCGCACGCGCAGGATGTGATGCAGCGTCTAAGAGCAGATGCAGTCACGGAAATCGATCAGCGCGAGCTGTTCCAGTCGATAGCTCCCCAGGTAGAAGCGGGACTTTATCTGGTGCCTAAAGTTATCGAGTAACGCCACGCAGGATCTCTGCGGGCCACTCCCCTGTAATTCCCATTCTCCTTCCAGGAGTCTTTTCACGTTTTGCTTCATTTTGCTTCATCCAGCGAAAACCAGCCATGTTGAACGCCAGCCTCAAGCAACTTTCCGCAATGCTTGCCGCAAGGAAAATTTCCAGCGTTGAGTTGACCAGCGAATTTCTCAAGCGTTCCCGGGCGCTTAATCCCACATACAATGCCTTCATCACTCTCGATGAAGAGACGAGCCTCGCCCAGGCGCAGGCTGCGGATACCTTGATTGCATCCGGGCGCGGTCAATCACTGACCGGCATTCCCATTGCGCAAAAGGATATCTTCTGTACCAAGGGCTGGCTCACTACCTGCGGTTCGAAAATGCTGTCGAATTTCATCTCGCCCTATGACGCCCACGTGATCGGGCGCTTCAATGCCGGGGGTGCGGTCAATATTGGTAAAACCAACATGGACGAATTCGCCATGGGTTCCAGCAATGAGACCTCTTTTTACGGGCCGGTAAAAAATCCCTGGGATACTGCGGCTGTGCCAGGGGGAAGTTCCGGCGGTTCCGCCTGCGCAGTGGCAGCACGCATGGCACCTGCCGCGACCGGCACGGACACCGGTGGCTCAATCCGCCAGCCAGCGGCGTTATGCGGCATTTCGGGTCTCAAGCCGACATACGGGCTGGTATCGCGCTATGGCATGATCGCCTTCGCATCCAGTCTCGACCAGGGGGGGCCGATGGCCAAATCAGCGGAAGACCTGGCGCTGATGCTCAACGTCATGGCAGGCTTCGATGCCCGCGACTCAACCAGTCTCGAACGCGAACCGGAAGATTACACACGCGACCTGGAAAAGCCGCTCGAAGGTCTCCGCATTGGCCTGCCGAAGGAGTATTTCGTCAAGGAAATAGACGAGGATGTGGCGCGTGCGGTAGAAGCTGCCATCGGCCAGTATCGCAAGCTGGGAGCCAAAACGGTGGAGGTCTCGCTGCCCAACACGAAGCTTTCGGTTCCGGTTTATTACGTGCTTGCTCCCGCCGAAGCTTCGAGCAATCTGTCGCGCTTTGATGGCGTACGCTACGGCCATCGTGCTCCCGATTACCTGGATCTCAATGACATGTATCGGAAAACCCGGGCGCAGGGCTTTGGCGCGGAGGTGAAACGCCGCATCCTGATCGGCACTTATGTGCTGTCGCATGGGTATTATGACGCATACTACATCCAGGCGCAGAAGTTGCGCCGCCTGATGGCGCAGGATTTCGCCGGGGCATTCGAGCAGTGCGACGTCATCATGGGGCCGACTTCCCCTACCGTGGCATTCAACCTCGGAGAGAGAAGCAGCGATCCGGTTCAGATGTACTTATCCGATGCCTACACCATTGCGGTCAACCTGGCAGGCCTGCCCGCCATGTCCATTCCGGTTGGCTTCGGGCATAAAAACAGACCGGTTGGATTGCACATCATCGGCAATTATTTTGCCGAGGCACAAATGTTGAACGTGGCGCATCAATATCAGCTTGCATCAGATTGGCATACCCGGATGCCAAAGGAGTAGGGGAGCAGATTTGGTCAGCTGTGGCGAGCGGCTCAGTTCAAGCTGCTACTCGTCCCTCATAAAGCATCTGTATTAGAAAAGGTATTCTAAAATGCAATGGGAAACCGTTATCGGTCTTGAAGTTCATGCCCAGCTCTCGACCGAGTCCAAAATATTCTCCGGCGCTTCGACCGCTTTTGGCGCCGCTCCCAACGCGGAAGCCTGCACTGTCGATCTCGCGCTGCCCGGTGTGCTGCCGGTATTGAATCGCGGGGCGGTGGAGCGTGCAATCAGGTTTGGCCTGGCAGTGGGAGCAAAAATCAATTCACCTTCCATTTTTGCCCGCAAAAATTATTTCTATCCTGACCTGCCCAAGGGTTATCAGATCAGCCAATACGAATTGCCGGTGGTTGAGGGGGGGCACATCCAACTTCAGATCGTCCAGGATGGAAAAGAGCAGGAAAAAACCGTGCGTCTCGTGCGGGCACACCTGGAGGAGGATGCCGGCAAGTCGTTGCACGAGGATTTCCACGGCATGAGCGGCATCGATCTCAATCGTGCCGGCACACCTCTGCTTGAGATCGTTTCCGAACCGGATATGCGCAGCAGCGCCGAAGCCGTGGCGTATGCAAAGATACTGCACTCGCTCGTCCGCTGGATCGGCATCTGCGACGGCAACATGCAGGAAGGTTCCTTTCGCTGCGATGCCAACATATCCGTGCGGCCGCAGGGGTCGGACAAGCTCGGTACCCGCTGCGAAATAAAGAACCTCAACTCGTTCCGTTTTCTCGAGAAAGCAATCGATTACGAGGCCAGGCGGCAGATCGAAATCCTCGAAGACGGGGGAGCCATACAGCAACAGACACGCCTCTTCGACCCGGAAAAGGGTGAAACCCGCGCGATGCGAAGCAAGGAAGACGCGCAGGATTACCGTTATTTTCCAGACCCGGACCTGCTGCCGCTCGAGATTTCCGGGAGCTGGATCGAGGAAGTGAAGAAAGAACTGCCCGAGCTGCCGCAGCAAATGCGAAGCCGGTTCGAGCATGACTATGGGCTTTCCATGTACGATGCCCTTGCGCTCACCGCCGATCGCGACATTTCCGAATACTATGAAGCAGTCGTAGGAAAACTTTCTTCAGATCCGAAACTGTGCGCAAACTGGGTAATGGGGGAAGTATCTGCCTACCTCAATAATGAAGGAAAGTCGTTCGATGTCTGTCCGCTATCTCCTGCACAGCTTGCCCAACTTCTTCTGCGCATCAAGGATGGAACCATCTCTGGAAAGATCGCCAAGGATGTGTTCAGGCAGATGTGGGAGCAGGTGAGTGCGGAGAGTATTTCGTGGAAAAATCGTAAGGAAGTGGATGAGAGCCTTGCAGATCGAATCATCGAATCACAGGGGTTGAGACAGATATCCGATTCAAGCGCATTGGAGAAATTAGTACAGGAGGTGCTGACAGCCAATCCGAAATCGGTGGAGGAATTCAAGGCGGGCAAGGAAAAAGCCTTCAACGCCCTGGTCGGTCAGGTGATGAAGGCCGCCAGAGGCAAGGCGAATCCAGCGCAGGTGAATGAGATATTGAGGAAGAAACTGACGGAATAGGTCAATGACTGGATTGGACGAACCAGGAGACAAGCGGGAATGCTTTATCCTTGCTCTGATAGAAGCACTTGCCAGTCCCATAGTCCCATGGAAAAAGGATATACAACGTGACCGCTTATCCCGCTTTCTACGAACGTCACAGGAGGAAGGCGAGGTCCGTTATTGAGTCAGCGAGCAAGCAGTGCGAACGTCATATCGGCTGAAGCCGGTATCCCGGGACGTTCAAGGCACGCCATTGTTGGGCGCGGGCTGGATTCCGGTTTGCTGGATTCCGAGTCAGGCCCGGAATGACGGGATTCATAATATTTTCTGGCCGGGTCAATAACAGTTTTTCCTGCTGCCTGCTATTGCCGTATTACCATACCATTACGCAGCGACTCTCACTCCAGCGAACATTGTTCGCCGCCTCAAGCTCCGTCAGCCATTATTTAGAATCTCAGAAGAAATTCCTTGAAGGGAACCTGGCTGATCAATAAATGTCCTAACAGTAGTATCACAAGAAAATAACAAATTCTTAACAATACAGCTATGATAGGCATGTCTTTCACCACAAGGAGAAAGGGCGATGAAAATAGGAAAACTTCTTGCCGTTTCATATTTGATGGGTATGACGGTAGCACTGGTGGCGACAGCGTTCCTCTGATCTTGAGACCGCGATGGGGAAGGACTCCTCCTCCTGTAACCCCTGAATGGTCCAGGTTGTAACTGCTGGTGGTACGCCCCATCCGCTTTCATAGGGATGGGGTTTTTGCTGTAAAGCCGGCAGCCCAATGAGTAGCCGGATGACTACCTGTTTGAAGGTTTACCAGCCCATCCCTCTACTTCGCCCAGAAGAAAATTTATTTAATGAAACTAGCCATTATCACTACTGCTGTTGCGATATCGAGTACTGTGATTGCCGCATGGGTACTGGCCGCAGCCCTGCGTCACAGCGTCTTTTTCTACACAGCGGACGGATATATGTCACCCAGAACCGCAGTACGCGTAGGCCTTATGAAAGATGAAGAAGCTTCATTCTCTGGTGGATTGGCGTTCAGAAAGACCGGAGGCAGTGGTTATGATTATCGGGAAGAAATGGCAACTGCCTTCATCGATCGAACAGGCCACACTGATATTGATCTGCTCGCAGAATGCGAACGTCTGGGGGATTGCGAATTACGAAAGTGAACGCGTCTCCTATCTCCTGTGAGCGGCAGACACGCTGCCGCAAATTCTGATGGATGCCTGACGAATGGATACGGCGGTGTCCAGCGAGCGCTCCCACAGGGCGATTTCTGGATTCAGAGGAGTTCCCGTGCTTTACCAACAGAAGCATAAATCTTCCTGACTCCCGCTCGGCCCTGGCCTGATTGTTCAGGGAACCTCCTTTCAAAACCCTTTACTGGCGGCACTGCCCCACTGGCCTAGATGTTTAGTCCCGCTGTATGCTGGTGTAGAGTATTGCCAGCTACAGAGAGGGGAATTATGGGACAGGTATTACATGGCTGCGCCACCACGACAGAGGCGGTGCGTCGAGCGATACAACATAG
>NZ_JCAHZJ010000041.1:0-5901 GCF_059489795.1 Nitrosospira sp. CT | reverse complement strand
ATTTATGACAAGGAGCGCGAGCGGCATGAAGATGTCGAAGGGCCAGATTGGCCGCCGGTTTCTGGGATTGGCATTTGGAGCAGCGGCGCTGGCCGCTGGCGGATCGGTTTCTGCACAGGAGCTTGGTCAGCCGCATCCGTGGGGTCTTGATCTCCAGACGAGTGTGACGCCGGTGATGGACAGCGTCACGAGGATGCATAATGGGCTTCTGATCGTGATCACGGCGATCACGCTGTTTGTGACGGCGCTTTTGGTGGTGGCGATGGTGCGTTTCAACGCACGGTCCAACCCGGTGCCGTCGAAGACGACCCACAACACGATGATCGAGGTTGCGTGGACGATTATCCCGGTGCTGATTCTGGTGAGCATTGCGGTGCCGTCGTTCCGGCTGCTGTTCGAGCAGCTTGACATTCCGAAGGCCGACCTGACGGTGAAGGCGACCGGCAAGCAGTGGTACTGGAGCTACGCCTATCCGGACAACGGCAAGTTCGAGTTCGACTCGCTGATGGCGCAGGACAAGCAGCCGCGGATGCTGGCGGTCGACAACGAGCTGGTGGTTCCGGTGAACAAGGTGGTCGTGGTCCAAATAACCGGGGCCGATGTCATTCATTCTTATGGAGTTCCGGCGTTCGGCATCAAGGTGGACGCGATTCCGGGTCGTCTCAACCAGACCTGGTTCAAGGCCACCAAGACCGGCGTGTACTACGGCCAGTGCTCGGAGTTGTGCGGCCGGGATCACGCCTTTATGCCGATCGCGGTTCGGGTGGTGAGCGAGCAGGATTTTGCGGCCTGGGTTGAAACCGCGAAGAAGAAGTTTGCTTCGAATCCGGCGAATGCGGTGGCGTCGGCTGCCGACGTGATGCGCTAGGCGTCGCGTCGGGAGGTTTCGGCGCGGCCGACAACCGCCAGGGTTCGCTAAGGTTCGAAGGACTTCAAGGGACGTAAAGACAGGATTAGACAATGGCAACAACCGCAGCACATGCTCACGACCACGACCACGACGACCATGCGCACCACCCGACCGGGTGGCGGCGCTTTGCGTATTCGACCAATCACAAGGACATCGGGACCATGTACCTGGTGTTCGCCATCGTTGCGGGGATCATCGGCGGCCTGATGTCGATGGGCATCCGGGCGGAACTGATGTATCCCGGCGTGCAGGTTTTCCATCCTGCTCACGAGTACAACGTCTTTGTGACCTCGCACGGCCTGATCATGATCTTCTTCATGGTGATGCCGGCGATGATCGGCGGCTTCGGCAACTGGTTCGTGCCGCTGATGATCGGCGCGCCCGACATGGCGTTTCCGCGGATGAACAACATCTCGTTCTGGCTGCTGCCGGCGGCGTTTGCGCTGCTGCTGCTGTCGACGTTCGTGGAGGGCGAGCCGGGCGCCAGCGGTGCCGGCACGGGCTGGACGCTGTATGCGCCGCTGTCGACCAGCGGTCATCCGGGGCCGTCGGTGGATTTCGTGATCCTCGCGGTCCATCTGGCCGGCGCCTCCTCGATTCTCGGCGCGATCAACTTCATCACCACGATCTTCAACATGCGCGCGCCTGGCATGACCATGCACAAGATGCCGCTGTTCGTCTGGTCGATCCTGGTCACGGTGTTCCTGCTCCTGCTGTCGCTGCCGGTTCTGGCGGGCGCCATCACGATGCTTTTGACCGACCGTAACTTCGGCACCACGTTCTTCGCGGCCGATGGCGGCGGTGATCCGGTGCTGTTCCAGCATCTGTTCTGGTTCTTCGGTCATCCCGAGGTGTACATCCTGATTCTGCCGGGCTTCGGCATGATCAGCCATGTGATCTCGACCTTCTCGAAGAAGCCGATCTTCGGCTATCTCGGCATGGCCTATGCGATGGTCGCGATCGGCGGCATCGGCTTCGTGGTGTGGGCGCACCACATGTACACGGTCGGTATGGTGTCGTCGGCGCAGGCCTATTTCGTCGCCGCGACCATGGTGATCGCGGTGCCGACCGGCGTGAAGGTGTTCTCGTGGATCGCCACCATGTGGGGCGGCTCGATCGAGTTCAGGGCGCCGATGCTGTTTGCGATCGGCTTCATCTTCCTGTTCACGGTCGGCGGCGTCACCGGCGTGGTGCTGGCCAATGCGGGCGTCGACCGCGTGATGCAGGAGACCTACTACGTCATCGCGCACTTCCACTACGTGATGGGCATTGCCGCGGTGTTCTCGATCTTCGCGGGCTGGTACTACTGGTTCCCGAAGATGTCCGGCTACATGTACAACGAGACCATCGCCAAGCTGCACTTCTGGCTGATGTTCATCGGCGCCAACGTCCTGTTCTTCCCGCAGCACTTCCTCGGACTGCAGGGCATGATGCGGCGCTCGGTCGACTATCCGGACGCGTTCGCGGGCTGGAACGAGATCTCGTCGTACGGCGCCTTCATGGCGGGGCTCGGCGCCGTGGTCTTCATCTACGGCCTGATCGACGCCTTCGTGCGCAAGGAGCAGGCGGCCGACAATCCGTGGGGTGAAGGCGCCACCACGCTGGAATGGACGCTGTCGTCGCCGCCGCCGTTCCACCAGTTCGCGACGCTGCCGAAGGTGCAGTAATGTGACTGTGCGCGGCGCGCCTGGCGCGCCGCGCACCCCAACAAAGCGGAACTTGTACGCAGCGCGCCTGGCGCGCGCCGCGTACCCCAACAAAGCGAGTTGTGTCGTGTCGGTTGTCGATCAAAAAGCCATCGAACTACCGCCCCGGATATCGGAGGCGAGCGTCGCCGATTACTTTGCGCTGCTGAAGCCACGGGTGATGTCGCTCGTGATCTTCACCGCGCTGGTCGGGCTGATGATCGCGCCGGGCCATGTCCATCCGGTGCTGGGCTTCATTTCGATCCTCTGCATCGCGGTCGGCGCCGGCGCCTCCGGCGCGCTGAACATGGCGCTCGAAGGCGATATCGACGTGCTGATGTCGCGCACGGCCAACCGGCCGATCCCGCGCGGCCGCATCACCCGCGGCGAGGCGATGGGGTTCGGCCTCACGCTGTCGTTCTTCTCGGTGATGACGCTCGGCGCCCTGGTCAACTGGTACGCCGGGGGACTGCTCGCCTTTACGATCTTCTTCTACGTGGTGATCTACACCATGGGGCTGAAGCGGCGGACCGCGCAGAACATCGTGATCGGCGGCGCCGCCGGAGCGCTGCCGCCGGTGGTGGCGTGGGCGGCGGCGACGGGGTCGCTGTCGGTCGAGCCGCTGCTGCTGTTTTTGATCATCTTCTTCTGGACGCCGCCGCATTTCTGGGCGCTGGCGCTGTTCCGCTCCGACGACTATGCGCGGGCCGGCGTGCCGATGCTGCCGGTGGTCGCCGGTCCCGACGCGACGCGGCTGCAGATCCTGCTCTATACCATCGTGCTGGTGGCGATCGCCGCCGCGCCCTGGCCGCTCGGCTACTTCGACTGGGTTTATGGCGTCACCTCGCTGATCCTCGGCGCCGGCATGCTGGTGCTCGCGATCAATGTCTACCGCCATCGCACCGGCAGCGTCGCGCTGCGCGCCACGCGGCGTCTGTTCGCCTTTTCGATCCTCTATCTCTTTGCGCTGTTTGCCGTTCTGCTGCTCGATGTGGTTGCGAAGGCCGTTGCGCCGTTGATCTGGTAGAGGGGCGCATGGAGCGATGGACAACAAAAAGAAGCCGGACGACGGGGTTGTCCTCACCGAGGCCCAGAAAAAGCGTCGGCGCGAGCGCTCGATCGCGATCGCCCTCGCGCTCGGGCTCCTGGTCCTGCTGTTCTTCGCGGTCACATTCGTCAAGGGGCCGGGCGTTCTCGTCCGTCCGATGTGATTGAGATGACCGGCGCGCCGCAGCACCCGCAGCAACCCGCCACCGCGGCTTCAACGTCGGCTTCGGCCGCGCCGAAGGCTTCGGTTGGGCGACGCATCGGCCGCGACGTGAAGATCGGCGCGGCCTGTGGCCTGGTGGTGGCGCTGATGGTCGGCGCGGCCTATGCGGCGGTGCCGTTCTACGACTGGTTCTGCCGCGCCACCGGCTTCAACGGAACCACGCAGGTCGCCAAGGCGGCGCCCAGCGCGGCGCCGCTCGCGCGCACGGTGGCGGTGCGCTTCGACTCCAACGTCTCCGGCGGACTGCCGTGGAAGTTCGAGCCGGAGCAGACCGAGATCAAGGTCCGGGTCGGCGAGGTCACCACGGTGTATTACACCGTCACCAACGCGGCGGCGACCGCCACGGCGGGGCAGGCGGCCTATAACGTCACGCCGCTGACGGTCGGATCGTATTTCACCAAGATCAACTGCTTCTGTTTCACCGAGCAGACCCTGGCGCCCGGCGAGAAGCGGGAGATGGCCGTTGTCTTCTATGTCGATCCGGCCTTCGCCGCCGACAGCGAGAACGACGGCGTCAACACCATCACCCTGTCCTACACGTTCTTTCCGGTGAAGAATGCCACGCCGAAGCCGGTGGCGGCAAACGAACCGGACAGGCCAGGGGGAAGCATCTGACCTTCGGCTGACGCGTTGGTTGCTGACGCGTTGTGTTTTTGAGATCAATAAGGTGCCCAATACCGCCGGCACCGCTAACGGAGAGAGACCGCAAATGGCTACGGCGCAAGTCAAGCACGATTACCACCTTGTCGACCCGAGTCCGTGGCCGATCGTAGGCGCGACCGCGGCCTTCATCATGGCCGTCGGCGCCATCCTGTGGATGCACCATCTGACCGCGGCCGCGCCGATCATTTTCGGCATCGGCTTGGTCGGCGTGCTCTACACCATGGCGAGCTGGTGGGGAGACGTGATCCGCGAGGCCGAGCACAAGGGCGACCACACCCGCGTGGTGCAGATCAGCCATCGCTACGGCATGATCCTGTTCATCACCTCCGAGGTGATGTTCTTCGTCGCCTGGTTCTGGGCCTTCTTCAATTCCGCGCTGTTCCCGGCCGATCCCGTGCACATGACGCGCGAGGCGCTGTTCGGCGGCGTCTGGCCGCCCAAGGGCACCGAAGTCTTCGATCCCTGGCACCTGCCGTTGCTCAACACCCTGATCCTGTTGACCTCGGGCACCACGGTGACCTGGGCCCATCATGCCCTGCTCAACGGTGACCGCAAGGGGCTGAAGTGGGGGTTGATCCTGACCATCGCGCTCGGCGCCGTCTTCACCTGCGTGCAGGCCTATGAGTATCAGCACGCGGCCTTCAGCTTCGCCGGCAACGTCTACGGCGCCACCTTCTTCATGGCCACCGGCTTCCACGGCTTCCATGTGCTGGTCGGCACCATCTTCCTGATCGTCTGCCTGTTCCGCGCCAATGCGGGGCACTTCTCGCCGTCACAGCACCTCGGCTTCGAATTCGCCGCCTGGTACTGGCATTTCGTCGACGTGGTGTGGCTGTTCCTGTTCGTCTGCATCTATGTCTGGGGCAACGGCGCCGCGGCCATGGCGCATGCCGCGCACTGATCGGGACGACACCCGTTAAAACCATGAAGGGCGGCCGCGGGGCCGCCCTTTTCTCTTCCGGAAGAAGGCCGATGTCCAATTTTTACGCCCGGGCGACCTTGTCCCAGAGCATCCTGCGCGGGATCGCCTGCAAATGCCCGCGCTGCGGCAAGGGCAAGCTGTTTGCCGGGTTCCTGACGCTGCGTCCGTCCTGCGACGCTTGCGAGCAGGACTATTCCTTCATCGATGCCGGCGACGGGCCCGCCGTGTTCATCATCCTGATCGCCGGCTTCATCGTCGTCGGCTGCGCCCTCATCGTCGAGGTCAAGTATCAGCCGCCGCTCTGGCTCCACGCCGCGCTGTGGCTCCCGCTCATCCTGGTCGTCACGTTGTGGCCGCTGCGCGCCATGAAAGCCCTCCTCATCAACCTCCAGTTCCATCACAAGGCCGCCGAAGGACGCCCCGTCCAGAAAAACCAGCCATGACAAAAAAA
>NZ_JCAHZJ010000040.1:0-7339 GCF_059489795.1 Nitrosospira sp. CT | reverse complement strand
TGGTTCGAGGATTACAATGAATATCATCCTCACAAGGGGCTCAAGATGAAGTCGCCAAGACAATTCATCCGCAGCCAGTTACTAACCGCATCCTGTCCGGTTTAATAGGGGCAACTCCAGAGTTTCAGGAGAGCATTTAAAAATGAAATCCGCTACGAACCGTTGATGGGCCCCAATAAAAAGTACCACTTGGAATCTAGTAAAGTTCGTTTTTCGAGATTGTGAGATCTTGAAGCAGAGAGGCAGTTGAGCAAGGAACTGGCCCGTAAGAGAATGGCAGAGCAAAAAAACCCGCCGGGAGGCGGGTGTATGAGAATTCATCAACTAAATTGCCCTGCGGCTTTTTTTGTTTGAGATTTCCCCGTACTTCGCTACTTCACAGCTAGAAGCCGGCTTGAAAGAGGAATTGAGGCGGGAAGATCGGAGTGCTCATGCACCTGTTTTATTATCGATAACCTATTTTATCAATAAAAAAAGATACTCGAGCTTGTCCCAATTCAACCCATCATAAAATACGTTATCCCGGGTAAATGACAGCAGAAAAACTTCTTCTTTTCCTTCCTTGTTTTCTTCCTTTTCTCATCTATAAATGAAATACGGGCGGCTGAATTGAGATTAAAAATTTGAAGGCGAGGAGGCCACCGACATACTGGAAGCGAATGGTCATATGCAGCAAAAAGTTCTCACTGTTGTAGTCGAGGTTCGACCGGAAAGCTCTATCCGGTTGCACCAACTTATGTCGGATTTTGACGCACAGCAAGAGCCTACTGCTAAAGGGGAGCAGAAGTTTGACAAGCTAAGGTCAGAAGTGCCTTTGCTGCATTTTCTTTCAATGACCGTTTTTCCGGATGATCAATACAATCCTATCTTCGTGTTGGAAGCTAATTTTGATGGGCCTACTGGCCCGTTCTGGAGTCAGGTGGAAGCTGCTATGGGCGAAACACTACGGGAGATATTCCGTTGCTGTAAGCCGCCAAAACATGACAATATAGACAAACTATTCATCGAGATAACAAAAAAAGGATCTCGTCAGCCCATCACTCCGCTTCTAGATGCTTGTACAGTGCTCCCTGCAGTCTATCACCAAGGCAATCGAGGACTTGATCGCAGACGAATCCTTGATGAGGGTAAGCTCTTTGATGCTATACAAACCCACCTGAAAAATCAGGTCCTATTTCAAGGAATGACAGCACACCAGGTTCATCAGGAACTTCGCAAGCTATTGTTACCCGATTTTCCTTGGCTGAACTTTAAGACCCCACCTCGAGTTTCGAGGGCGGAAAAAATATTTGACTTTCTTCGTTTGCTGGGATTTATCCTTTTGCTTATTGGTGCTCTGAGCCTGCCTACACTGTTAGTAAGCCTGATTACGACGTTCCTGACACAATTAATCAACCCCGCGTGGGTATTGCTGGTCTTGTTGGTTATTGCAAGTTTATTCATCCTGAGAACGCCCCAGGCATGCTCTATATTGGGTGAGCTCTTAAGTGCTCCAAGGTTTTTTAAAAATGTAGCCGTTACAGGGTGGGTAATCATGGTTATCGGGGCATTAATTTGCCTTACTGCTCTTGTAGTGACTAGTCTCGAAGTGGAGCCAGAGTGGCTTCCTAATCTCGTGCATGTGGCACTCATCTCTGTTGGAATATTAACTACGCTCCGGGGCTTGGTATATTGGTTGCGCTGGCTCGAATGTCGCGACTCCTCGAATGATGCGCCCGTGCTGAACGAAGAGGCCATGTTGGCCATGGCCCAACGCGAAGATAAAATCGCTCAGAATCATATGTGTAGCATCGTTCATCTGAAGCCTGGCATATTGCGTGCCGTTCTGGTTCGGGTCGGGTTAAGAGGCCTCGGTCTCTGGCTGAGGTTCAGGAGGGGCGATGGCTATCTGAACAGTATGCGAACTATTCACTTTGCTCACTGGGCGCTGATCAATAATGGAAGCCGACTCATGTTTCTCAGTAATTTTGACGGGAGCTGGGAAAGTTATCTAGATGATTTTATCGAAAAAGCTCATACAGGCTTAACCCTTGCGTGGAGTGGGGGCATTGGCTTTCCATCGACACGATTTTTGGTTGGGGAGGGTGCTGCCGAGGGGCGTAAATTCAAAATTTGGGCGCGCCATTCGATGGTCGAAAGCACAGTTTGGTTCAGTGCCTATAAAGAATACACTGTCAATCAGATCGAACGTCATGCCCGTATCTCCCAAGGGTTATGTCGCGCCACTCTTTCTGATATGGAGGCCAAGGGATGGGCATTGGATCTATAGACGTTCCCCAACTTAAACCTTCCAAAAGTTGGAAACTTAAACCTAAGTATGCGAAAGATACCCAGGGTCTCGTCGTAAGTGCTTTTCCCCATCTTCCCCTGGCTTTGGCCTTATTCCTTGAGCTGGAGGAAAAAGGGGGCGGTAAATGGCTGAGTGCGCTACGCGAAAAGATTGTTATCACTGACGCAACAGGTCAAGTTACACCCTCTGCCGCCATTGCGTTTACCTGGACAGGTCTCAATAGAATAGGGCTTCCTGATAACGCCTTGAAAAGTTTTGCAGAGCCATTTCAGGAGGGTATGCATCAGCCAGACAGGAAACGCCGCCTGAGTGACGACAATTCCCAGACAGTTATCGAGGGGGGCACTCTCTGGAGTGGAGGGAGATATTCCCAAAAGAGTGGCCCTTCCGCGACTCCTATTACTGTTCATGCAGTTCTTTTGCTATACGCCAATACCGATGACGCACTGAAGAAACAAAGAGCCATAGCTGAAACGGTGCTAAAAACATATGGTGTTGAAATTTCGTACGAGCGAGAGCTATATCTAAATTTCAGCAAAAATAATGAGAACATTTCTGTCTCTCGCGAGCATTTCGGTTTTGCAGATGGCATGTCCCAGCCCGTGCCTTGCGGCGAGGCAATAATTCCTGCTAACAGAAACCAATCTGCCGAGGAGAAGAAATGGCATGAAATTCCGGCGGGCGAGATTCTGATAGGCCATCCTAATGCCCATGGTGAACCCGCTCCTGGACCTATTTTGGAAGTGGACCAAAATCCGGCACCTCAAGGAGACGCGAATCTGTTAAGTGATATTGGAGTGCCAGCAGGCTTTCGTAATCTTGGGCTAAACGGCAGCTACCTTGTTATTCGTGAACTCCGTCAGGATGTGGCGGGCTTTTGGAGATCAATGGCAGATGCAGCGAAGAAAATCGGTGGTACGAAAATTGATGCGAACTGGCTGGCTGAACGGCTGATCGGGCGAACTCTGGATGGTAATCCTTTGGGGCCTGACGGCTCCATACCCCCAGAAAGCCATGAATTATTAGCAACCCATTTCGGTTATGCTCAAAAAGATGTGCATGGTTTGGGTTGCCCGCTTGGTTCCCATATCCGGCGCGCAAATCCCAGGGACTGGCTTCCTTCTCGGGATGGCCCAAACCCAGATTTGACACCTACCGAAGGACTGCTGCATGCCGTAAACCATCACCGTATTCTGCGTCGTGCAAGAAATTTCGGACCCCCAATCCTTGATAAGGACATTGATGATCACGTGGAGCGAGGCTTATTGTTCATGTGCCTCAACACCGATATCGTTCGGCAGTTCGAATTTATTCAGCAAACGTGGTTGTTGAACCCTAATTTCTCCACTTTGTTCAAGGAAACAGATCCCATGCTGGGGTCAGCAGGAGCCTTTACTATTCCAGCTGTCCCGATACGTCGCCGCGCTGAAGTGAAAACTTATGTGCGCTTCGCGGGCGGGGAATATTTTTTCCTCCCCAGCATTCGTGCGCTGAATTACTTCGCTACCTTGCCTCCCTGAAGCGCCCGTATTTTGAAAGGCTTCAACACCTGAGAGAATGAAGTCAGGAAAAATCAAACAAGTTTTTCACCCAAGTACGGGAACGTGCAGTACGCAAAGTACTGGAGCAATGCGGTGAGTACTCCATGTGGGGTGCTGCCACGGAGTTCATTTATTGGGAGCATCTCAACCTAAAAGTGAGTTTGTAGGGGAATTCACATTCATCGAAGAGAGTACGCCAAACTGAATGGGATGAATCGGGCGAGCGCACTTCAGGATACAGCGCGGGCAATAGATGGTTTTCTGCAGAATACGGAAAGAATTTAATAATGGAAGGAGAAAATGAAGAAGAACATGTTTTTGACCATTGCCGTGACAATTGCATTAACAGGTTGCGCAAGCTTTATTCAAACCAAGAAAGCAAATTTCAACGAGATAAATACCGGCATTTCATATTATTTGCCGAAAAGACAGCACCGCCTGGCTATCACTGCTGAGCATCTTGATCCCAAAATAGCAAAGGAAAGACTTGAAGAAGCAATAGGGCTGTTTCATGAAAAAAATAAACTAGCAGAAAAATTGAAGTCGGAATGGGGCAAATTATCATCTGAAGCTAAACACACACCAGTAGGTGAGGATGGAGCAGATGCGAAAGCAAAAGCTAGTGCACTCGAAAAAGCCCAGACAGCTGAAGGTATCTATAAGGCAGCTAAGGATGTTTCTGAAAAGGCGAAGGAGGCCATGAACGAGGCACAAAAGCAATATGATCACGCCAGAGCAAATGTGGGTGCTGACAATTGCAACTATTATATTACGATGGACATTACTCCACAGCCGCTTCAGCCGGACACGAATTATCCATTTCTGCTGAAACTGAATCCTTCATATCTAAGAGACGATGAGCTAAAAATAAAAACCACGCATTCCGGCTTACTAACCAGTGCCGATGTTACCAGCACAGACAGAACTGGAGACATCGCAGTGGAAATCGCAAAGGCAGTCGCAATGCTTACAATTCCCGCCCCTGCCCCTCCTACGGGTGTGCTGAGTTTGCAGACAGAGGAAGTTAAAAAGGAATGCCATCCTATTCTAAAATATGATGAAATCGTGGATTTTGAGGATGATACTTATACTTGTACGACTGGCAAATCAATTGATTTTTTTAAAGATAGCAAGGGTCTATCTATACCCGCACACGCCACCTTGCTACCGCCCTTGAATATTTATATTCAAGCCCAAAATGAGGTTGCCAAATTAAAAACTATTTATGATGACTATGAACTAAGCAAATCTGAAGACCAAAGTGTCCCTTCCACATTAAAGGGGCACTATGGGATTCTGTATAGGAGAGATGCCACATACCTAGTTCAGCTTAGGAAGAATGAAACAGCTACAACAGCAAGTCAATATATTTCTATGCCAAATCTAAGTCCGGTATCTTTACTGCCCTATAAATATCGTCCATTCGTAACCACTAAAAATAATGCCGTATTTGAAAATGGTATGCTGGTTTCTTACGATACAAACCAACCTAGCTCAGCAATGGGATTAGCTCAGTTGCCCGCCAAAGTAATAGAAGGCTATATACTTGCGCTCACCCATTTCTTGCAATTGAAAATCGATTATTCATCCGAAGAAATTGCGGCTTTAGGCCAGGAAAAAGAGCTTGCAGATCTCCGGAAGTCACTTCAAGATACATTAAAAGAACACAATCCTTGATCTAATTCCAGCCCCTGGCGGAGTCTACAGCGATCAATCAGGTTTGGTCGATGTGACGTCATCCCCAAAAATGGAGGGATTACCCCGCCACTCTGAGGAAAACGGGCGCCAAGGTGATACGTTGCTGATTGTTATGGTCATAATGGGGTTAGCCCAGGATGATGCCATCCTTCTTATGGAGTACGTCTGGGATCCTCCTCTCTAGCGACATAGCTAAGCGATATATGACCACGGCTTTCACCTTCCCCTGCGCCAATTTGGAGGATGAGCTAGGTCATTGTATGTACCATATTAAATAAACGGAAAGCTTGAACGCGCCCATCGGACTCTAATTTAAAACAAGGAAAACAAGAATGAAGAGATGGGTTGTTCTATCCACAGTGGCCTTTACACTTTGTGCATGTGGATCCCCTATTAAATAAATAGATTTGGAGCGGTACTATGACAAAGCATAAATTGCAGAAGGCAATTGGACTGATTATTGTAATTATTGGATCTGGAACTACATGCCTTGCAATTGGCCATGATTTAGAGGGTATACGGGCAGAACGCTTAATTCTCATTCCAACATCAACGGGCTCGGCTTCAAATCATCCGCCCGCTCCTTCTAATAAAAAATACGACTTGTCCACTGCCGGCAATGTACAGCACGACAAAATGCACGCTGCATTGAAATTTATTCAAGACCAGGATCATGCACTCGCAATCGCGTCCGCACTTATAAATGAACCTAGCTCAAATAATATTTATGGCTTACATCAAGCTGATATAAAAAGAATTAAAGCCGTTATTATGCAAGCCAAGACTTGGAATCCTGGAACCAAGATCAAGGTTTGTTTTTACGAGAAAGGAGGGGAGGCAGCAAAGTCGGCTATTACTAAGCAGGCCAACGAATGGGCAAATAACGGCAATATTAAGTTTGATTTCGGCATTCCCCCCCATTTCAGAAACTGTTCCTCAAATGAAACGAGTAACATAAGGATTACCTTCCGCACAGACGGTCATTGGTCTCTGTTAGGGACGGACTCAATGCATTATGATCAGTCAGTCGCTAGTATGGGTTTGAAAGACTTTGATTCCCATGACTCTAGTGATCCTGAGTTTATTAGAATTGTCTTGCACGAATTTGGACATGCGTTAGGCTTTCATCACGAGCATCAAACGCCTGCAGCAGCATGTGAAAGCCAAATGGACAAAGAGAAGATAAAAGAAACATATCCCCAGCTGAAAAACGACGAGGAGATAAGAGTTAATTTCCAAAAAATAAGCGTTTCTTCGTCATTCGGTTTAAAGAATGGGTTTGAAGTAGGTGAGTCTCCTGACGGCCCTGTAGTCTTCACAAGCTACGATCCTAAGTCAATTATGCACTACTCACTCCCATTTAAGATTTTTAAGGAACCATTACCTACGACAGGTTCGTGTTTTGTTCCACCAAGCTATCAATTATCCCAAATGGATATACAGGGCATGAAAGCAGCTTATCCGTCCGACGACCCACGAAACTCCCTCCAATTACGTAGGCAAGCAATAAATGAGTTAATAAATGATCCTCGGTTTTCTGACATGCAGAAAGCCGCTTTCTCTGCTCTAAAAAAATAAGCACATCGGCATGATCTGCTCTCGAGACAGCGACCGACCAAACTCCGCACTCGGGCACGATGTAGATATGGCGATAGCCAAAACACCGAAACAACTCTCCGAAGGACCCTATGAGGTTGGCCGGGAATTTCGGATACTGACGGTGACGGTTTAAACTGAGCACTGGAGGTAGAAGGATGTACAAGATTCCGAAGCAGAGCTACACGGTCGAATTCAAACAGGAAGCCGTCCG
>NZ_JCAHZJ010000039.1:0-93318 GCF_059489795.1 Nitrosospira sp. CT | reverse complement strand
AACATTAATTGACGGAAAGGAGGTGTGGAACGATAAAATCACTTTACTGAACAGTTGAATCTGATCTGACAACTGCACCAGTCAAATCGGGAACTGTCTGATGGGATCGCGACTACTACATCTTATATTACTTTTAGCCCTAATTTTCCTAAGTGCCCTGATTGCATTCTCGCTCAAGCAATTCTTTCCTGTCGTTATATGGATCAGCACGGTTCAGCTTCCGGCTCACGCGCTACCACGTAAATTCTTGAGCCGATAGGGACTAGCTCTGGACAATGTGGCAACCTAGCCCTTGACACCCTAAGTTATCAGATGGAATCTATCGCCTACGCAGCGGGTAGGTGTGCTTCCGAGCTTGGGAAACCAAGTCTTGTCGGCCCCCTTAATGACGCTGCGTTCCTATTTCCAACGACTGCAACTTGTACCGTAGATGTACATCTACGGTTTGCCTTGCCCTTGACAACTTTAATCATTTGCGCGAATCTGCCGTTAAGTCGGTGAGCAGGTGTGGTCGAGATTGGGGGATCATTCCCCAAGTCAGTTGAGGCCCCCTTAACATGCACCGGCGTTTCTATTTCCATCCCCGCATCGTACCCTAGAAGCACATCTAGAGTTGCCTCCCCTTGACACCTTGAGCCATTTGGGCGAATCTGGCATTACGCCAGTGAGTGGGCTGTTCGTGTACATGGGAAACCGGACTACTCGGCTGCCCAGTTAGCACTGACGTAGCGTCAAGGGTCGCCTTGGCTTGAGGCTGCCGCGATTGGACGCGGCTGAGTTCGCAAGCCAATCGCGGCCTTTGCGTTTTTCCGCCGTGCCTTCCACAAATCTTCGTGCTGGCAGCAGGTAGTTCTCGATGATCTCGCTGTCCGAGAGCTTCAACTTCTTGAAACCCGGAACATTCTCGCGCAGCCACTTCCTGATCGCGGCAATCGCCCGCTTGACGAACTGCTCTCGGATCGGGGCTGCGCCAGGTGTGTGAGCACCTCTTCCGCTGCTTTCAGCCGGTGGGTCTCGATCTTGATATTCAGCTCGTAGTGTTTTTGCCATGGCTTCCAAGTCGCTACGGCGCAATGTGGCCACCTGTTTCAGTATTCGCAGCAGCTCCTCGCCAAAGAGGTTGCGCAATCCCAAGTGTCCGGGCGATTCATGGAACAGGGCCTCGACCACATCCTTCTCGCTTCGCATCTCTGACGCAATGATGTAGACCCTGTTGCCCGCGATGAAGGTGCGCGGGTACCGCTTGCTCCACCCGACACCTGGAGGACATTTTCCATGCGCACGGCTTCGGGAACGGCCGGATCGTCCATGTTCTCGACGATGACGATTTCAGGGGGGTCTTCCACCTGGCGGCAATTGCGCCAGTGATCGCGCGAATCTGCGATCTTGGGAGTCTAGAAACAGAAAAGCCACCTTGGAAGGTGGCTTTTTGGGTTTGGCGTGAAAATGACCGACTTAACGATCCTTGCAATACAAGTGTACGCCCCCGGTGAGAACGTGTTCCAGTATTCTGGGTCTTTCTCGGCTCTCGCTCGATATAAGGGACTGGATGAGCATGCCGCGACGAGCTATTGCCTCACCTGCTCGTGCAGCTCGTCCCATTCCTTCACTTGCGCGGCGCTGAAACGCTCCCCGGTCAACGGGCACACCCAATCGTCCGATGAATTCTCTTCTGTTGAAGTTGTATCTGACATCCTTGAGTTCCGGTGCTTTGTTCTGAAAAGTAGTGACGAAAGTATGGATCAAGGCCCGCGTCTTGGCAACGATGGCCAATTAAGCAGGACTGTTCTTCTTTCGCATTCTTACCTGTACCGGTTTCAATTCTTGTCCTGCAGAATGCAAAGCAATAATTCTTTAACCTTTAAGATGGTTTCAGTATCCGGTACGGCTTGACTGCTTTTACACGGTACAAAGACTTTAGCATCTACTATTTTCCGCGCATCCGCAGCATCAAAGCCATGAGCAGCGCAAACTTCATCAAGGGCGACATCCATTGCGAGGAGACAGCTCTCAGCGAAATTCAATATAAAGCGGCGGCTTTCCATTTCGTGCTCCGCTTCTTCCGTTTCTATTCCTCTCAATAGTGCAATCGACATGCAAAGAGCTGCTCGCATCCGTTCATGTTGGTATTGCCAGTAGAGCAGCCCCCAGGCATTCGCCAGCCGTAAGAAATCTTCTATCCTGTCGATATAGGTGCTGTCCTGCCTTGTGTAAGTCTTAAGAGGACAAGCGCTCTTGATTCTCCCTAGCTCACGCTCATCTCCGGCAACCATGTACTTCACTGCCAGTGTGCCAAGTTCTGCGGGCGTGAGCTGAGCGTACATTTTTGACGTTGGATCGTTCATGACTTCCTCCGTTCGAGAGTCTGCTCGATGAGTTCGATACGTCTCTTTATGTCCTCGGTTTCGAACGCCTTACGGATCAGATCAAGAACGTAAGCGAGCCGGGTCCCTTCCTGTGTTTCGATCCTGCCAGCGCGCATATCCCGATAAACAGAAGCAAGTTCCCGCCTTAAGGCATGGGCATCGCGGAGGTCGATTTTAGGGGGGGTAGGGGCAAGCAGTTTTCTTTGCCCCTCAAGAGCTTCCGGCAAATAATTTACGCTGGCCTCATCGTCATTTCGCATTCCAATCCTATTTTTCCTTCTTAATGAACATCGTCCATCCCCGTTTTATCAATGAGTGCGAGCAATTGCCACGGATCGAAGTTCGCCTTGGGTACTTGCATCTCGAATGTGGCAAGGTGTCTGATTGCTATCGCAAGAATGACGTTATCCGGGTCGCTATCGCTATCGACATGGATCGCGCGCTTCATGTTCGGGTCGGATGCCAGCAGGGCCAAGACGCTCTTTCGCCTTAATTCCTGTTGCTGCTCGAGGTGCAGGGCAGCAAGTATCTCGGGTTTATGCTGCTTGAGTTGATGAATTAAATCGGAGGGCAAATCATCAGCAGGAGAAATATCCAGATAATTACCATCTGCCCTAATCGAATACCCGGCTTGCCGCAGTTGAAGTATCAGATCCGGCGCGCCCATGAATCAAATCCTCAAACTTGAACCTTTGGAAGGGCTTTGGATCGGTGTGGTTTTACCCTCGGAAATTTCTGTTACATTGTTACAACCCGCGTCAGTATTGGGTTTGGATGTAACAGATGAAACCTGTGTAACTGTTACACCATCTGTTACATGGGAAGCCGCATTAATATTGGGTTGTAACGTTGTAACGTTTTCCGTGGCGTCTTCGGGAATTGAAACGCAATAGCGGGAAAAGGCCTCCTCAAACTCTTCCATCTTGTAGCCTCGGCATACCTCTTTCCCCCGAACCGATTTCTTGGTAATTCCAAACTCCGCCAGAGATTCGCGAAGTTGTTTACGGGTTATGGGCTTGCCCCGATTGTAAATCCCCCAGTCCGCTTCCGGATGATCACGAAGTTCTTTCAACAAATCTTTGTCCCAGAATCTGCGCCATCCTCTCGTCTTGATAATCTCATAACAGTCTCTCAGCAATTCCACGCCCACTGACATCGGAGCTGACTGCTCCTTGCTTTTGGTCAATGCCACTGCTGCCTCTGTTGCTTTTCCTAGCCAATCGTCACCTGCCAGCATGGCTACGGCAAGCAATGGCTCCCAGTTGTCTGCCTGTCTGTCAGGCAGGCTCTCGGGTAAATTGGGCTTCATTTCGGCAAAGTCATCAAGGCGATCCATCGCTAATCGAGCGAGCTTGTGGGCCAATTCTTCCAGTTCCCTGCCATCACCATTGCGCAAGCGTGATACTTTCTCGTGTGGCAACTTGCGCATGAGTTCAACTTCCACCGCGCGGTCGTGCAATGTGTCACGGGTGTGTCCGATAAGCGCGATCGCCTTGGGCCCAAACACATTAAAATACTGAAGTTCATGGTCATCGCCCACACACCTCCAGATATAGGGTGCGTGCCGGCTATGTCCGCAATTGAGAATGCCGTGCATTTCCTGATTCTTGTTGTTCAGGAAGGTGTCGCCTTCGTCGATCAAGACTGTCGGGCGATATCTATCTGCCATACGAAACAACACAGCAGCGGTTATTCCGGACAGCGGCAGAGGCCTGTAAACGAGGCGCGTGATAATGCTGAGAACAGTGGATTTACCACACCCTTTTTCTGGAGAGCGGAGGATCAGCAATGGCGCAATATGCGATGCCTCGCAAAACCATGTGAAAGCACACCATAAAGCCAATGCCTCAGCAGCATGGGGAGGCAGCACCGCATAGCGTCGGAAGGCTTCTGCCAACCCGGACAGAATCTCACCCGCGTCCACCGGGGAGTCCCACGGCTCCACTTCGGGAAACATCTCGCCATTGCCTTGCTCTTCAGCTTTTCTGGATCTCGCTGCCTTAACCTCCCGCTCGAGTACCAGGGGGCGCATCCCCAACCTTTTGGCGACTTCCTTATAGGTACGCTCATACTCGAGTGGCGACATGGCAAGGAGTTTGTCTATCTCGTCCTGGAGTTCTTTCTCCGCGTTTTTCTGGGTTGCACCGGGGAGAATGGAATCAGGGCTTTGAGAATCTCCAGAAATAGACTCATACGGGTTCAGGCAACTGGAGCCAAGCAGTAGCATCAGTAACGATGCGCTCGCATCCTCCCGCTGCAACCAGTCGAATGCATCGCCTCCCTTTGGCAGATTCAAAGCAGCTGGGTCGAGTAACATTACGGAAGCTGCTTTATGCTGTAGGGCTGCCGCCACATCCGATGCATATTTTTTACCTGCATCGTCGTTATCCGGTGATATGACAGTGCGTCGTCCTGCCAGCGCTGTCCAGTTCGCGGATGCTGCGCTACCTGCTCCCCCGGATGTTGTGGCAACGTATTGCGATTCCACATTCCATTTCTTGAATGCCTTATTCAAGGCGTCTGCCACTTTTTCTCCCTCTACAACCAGAATCAGCGCAGTGGGATGAAGGGCCAGCAAATCGAGTGCATATAAGGGCTTGCCTGCCTCTGGAGCAGGCGGCTCGCCCAAAACGAATTTTTGCCCGTCAAAGTGGAACGGCCTGATCCATTTTTCGCCGGTTGCTGTATTTTTAAGGCGAATGCGCCAATACAATGGATTGCCAGATGCATCGGTGTAGGTGTGGAGTGCCTTTTCATCCGCATTTGCTATTTCGGCATTGCTGGTGAAATTGTGAGCGGCTTCGCGTATTTGCTCTGGTGATGGGCTCATCGCTCAGTCTCCCATGCGCCCAGTTGCTTAACCGCTGCAACAAAGCCTAGCCCATAGCGTTGCCTGTGGAAGGCCAGAACATCACCGCCATGGGCACCACAAACCATGCAACGAAAACCACCTGAATCAAGGCGAATCCTCAGGCTTGGCCTGGTGTCATCATGGAAAGGGCAGAGGGCACTCTTCCATTCGCCCCCGCCGGTCAGTTTCAGTCCCTGAGACTTGAAATATTCAGCGGGCTTGGGGAGCAGATCACGCTTGAAGGGCAATTTACTCCGCGTGGCATTCGCGTATCTCATGTCACACCCTCGAGAAGGATTTGATCAAAGCGCGGATGTCCTCTACACGCCACGCGGTTACACGCGGTCCGAGTTTTACCGGCTGCGGAAAGCGTCCTGATTTGACGCCAGCCCACCAAGTCGATCTGCTAACGGGAATTACAGCTGGTTTTGGTGGTACGGAGTTTGGATCCCCGATAATATCGGACTCGCGGAGGAACCCGAGTTCTGGAAGATGATGCATTGAGAGCTATTCCCGTCCAATATAGACCCACTTGGTCGACGGGAAAATCGTAGCCGTTATACCGCCGGCTTGCTATGTCACTCTTCTTGGTTGGTGAGTTTCGGACGGGATAGATGCTCACTGAGCCGGAGGGGTTCCGTTTTGGCTTCCCATTCTCGACACCAGTCTTCTATTTTCTTCTGGCTAGTTAGGTGCTCGCATTTGCTCAACATATCTCTAGCAAACGCGGCTTTTGATGGATATGAATAAGGAATTTGTTGCCAGCGCTGCCAGCATTGGAAAACAAAGTTCTTTTCCTTCTGCTTAGGATCGCGATTTTTCCACGCGTTTACTCCTCGATAAGCAAACTCTGTCTTTACCGATTGAGCCACTCTTTCCCCCATTTCTAGTGCTGTGGCATTCGACAGAGCGAAAGCCGCTGCAATTGCGCTAGAGATCGGCTGTTTCCAATCGACCTTCCGATAAATGGCGTTGTCTATTTCTACGAGTGTTTGAATCAAAAATATTTTTCTTAAAGTCCGTGGTTTTAAAAGTCTGCTATTTATCCCAAATAGTAAGTGATCATGCAGAATATTCAGCAATATGATTTCGTCTGAGGCTCTATTCCAATAGTTCTCGATGTCGTCATTTCTCGATGATGCAGACCATCTGAATTTCGCCCTTTTCAACGCCTCGCGCATTGATTCAATGAATTCGAAATAAGCGGAAATAAGTTCCTCAAGATGCTCTTGGGACCGCACGGGAGTCAGCCGTGAGTAGGCGTCTCTCCCCAGCTCAAAAAGGGCGGTAATGTCTTCGTCCAACTCCAGGTGGTCAAGATACGTCAGGAAGAATTCATTCCCTGGATCGGAAAAAGTCAAGTATGGGTTATAGGTTACGAACCTGCGATTAGTCCCCATAAAGATCCTTTACCTAACATCTCAGGCGAGCTCTGGGCCGAAACCGTTCCCAGCGGCAGTTTGTTAACGAGAGTGAGAGTAGTGCTCTTGCATCCCTGCTAAATGATTGATTTACTGCAATTTTCAAGCTGAGCCCTTCTCGTTTCTCTGGTCAAGCGGATTTTGCAGTGAAAATTGAGAAGCGTACTCTGGGCCTGTTCAGGTGCTAGGATAATAGACGGATAATAACGACTGATTATTCGATTCAATAAGCTTGCTTTGGATTCTAACTTACTGATTATCGGCTGCCGGACGAGGGCTCGAACCTAGGACCCGCGGATTAACAATCTCTAAACTAGAAATAATGCTACTCCAGCAATTTCTTGGTTTACCCATAAGTTTACCCATGAGGACCTAAAGAAAAAATGGATTAGAGCATTATTGCTCTAATCCATTGATTTCTTGGCGCGCCCGGCAGGATTCGAACCCACGACCCCTTGGTTCGTAGCCAAGTACTCTATCCAACTGAGCTACGGGCGCTACTATGTTATGACTAGTACCTACTCTGGCATATTCAGTCCGTGCGTCATTATATCAGACTGGTGCGCTTCCAAGTCAAAGCACTTTTCCGAAAACTGCATTGCAGAATCAAAAACGATATGGCGGAGCGCCTATGATCAGGATATTTCCCGTTGCATGAGTTCTCTCCCCTGCCCTTCGTCCATGCGTGGAAGAGAGGAGCAAGCACAGTTGGACAATATAACGCCAGAACTCTATTCTGCCTCAGGAGAGGGAAACGTCTACTCTTTTCGGAATGAGCACTGCAGCACCCGTCAATTTCCCTTCCCGCAATCTTGTCAAAGCCGTATTCGCCTCGCTGAGTGGAAAGGATTCCGTAGTCACGCGGATTGGCACTTGCGGTGCCAGCTTTAAGAATTCCTCGGCGTCCCGCCGGGTAAGGTTGGCAACGGAAACCAGACGTTTTTCCCGCCACAGGATGTCATAAGGAAAAGCGGGAATGTCACTCATGTGAATTCCCCCGCAAACGACGGTCCCGCCGGGGCAAATAGCGCGCAGAGCGATAGGCACAAGAGCTCCTACCGGAGCAAAGATGATGGCCGCGTCGAGTTCTTCGGGTGGCATCGTATCCGAACTGCCCGTCCATGCCGCGCCCATCTTTTCGGCGAATCCCTGCGCTGCCGCATCACTTGGGCGCGTGAACGCGAATAGTTTGCGTCCTTGATGACGTAAAATTTGAGCCGCGATATGGGCTGCGGCGCCAAAGCCGTAGATTCCTATCCGGGTGGCATTGCCCGTCATTTTAAGTGCACGGTAGCCGATCAACCCGGCACATAGTAGCGGGGCAGCTTCCGAGTCACTGTAACGGTCTGGAATGCGAAAACAATAGCGGGCGTCTGCGACTGTATATTCCGCATAACCGCCGTCAATCTGATAACCGGTGAATCTGGCGTTCGGGCACAGATTTTCCCGCCCATTGAGACAATAGCGGCAGCGCCCACATGTCCAGCCCAGCCAGGGAATACCAATCCTTTCCCCCACTGCGAAATCCCGAACCTCCGCTCCGCATGCAATCACGCGTCCCACGATTTCATGCCCCGGGATAATAGGCAGTTTCGGATGAGGCAGTTCGCCGTCCACTACGTGCAGGTCGGTGCGACAAACTGCACAGGCCGCAATCTCGATCAATAATTGATCAGGACCCGGCTCGGGACGCGGGATACAGCGCATCTGAACCTTTTTCCGGGGCGCATCCAGCACCATTGCCCGCATGAAGCCATTTTGGTTTTGTATAGCCATTCTCAAAAAAGCAGAAAGTTCAAGACGCTGAATCTGTCACTACGAAAGTGTTCCTATTACACGAATGATGGCGGCACGAGGACGCGTCCCTTCCCCATGCTCGAATAATCGCGTAGCACCGCTTCGGAAATTTGCTGCAATAATCCCAGCTTGCACAAGGCGACGCACGCACCGCCGAAGCCCGCTCCTGTCAACCGCGCTCCATATACATCAGGATGAGCCTGGAGCAGCGCTACTAGTTGATCAAGTTGTGGAACCGAGACCTCGTAATCGTCCCTCAAACTGAGATGAGATGCGTTCATCAGCATACCGAACTCTTCGGCGTTATCGCATTCGGCCGCCCGCAGCACGCGCGCATTCTCGCTTACAATATGGCGCACTCGCCTGCGCAGGGGCTCAGGCAAAGCATCAGCCAGTGACACTTCCTGGACGTCACGAAGTGTGCTTACCCCAAGTTGGCGTGCCGCCTCTTCACACTCAGCACGCCGTTGATTGTAGCCGCTTGTCGCAAGTGTGCGGGCAACGCCTGAATCGAGCACCAGCACCGCCGAAGCGGGCGGCAAGGGAACCAGCCTCCGCCTAAGCGTGCGGGTATCCAGCAACAAGGCCTCCTTAGTTCCCGCAAGGCTTGATGCCATCTGATCCATGATGCCACAACGTACCCCCGCATACTGGATTTCGGCGCGCTGTGCGAGTTGCGCAATTCGCACATCATCCAGAGGAAAACCAGTCAGAGTCCGCAGGGCTCGCAGTGCCGCCACCTCCAAGGCTGCGCTGGAAGAAAGGCCCGCTCCCATCGGCACGTTTGATTGAATGTAGATGTCGAGCACCGGGACTTCCACCCCCGCTGCCTGAGCCTCAATCAGGCATCCATATACATAGGTGGCGAAATGCTCCTCCGGAGATTTGCCGAGGGTAAAGTAAACAATGTCATCTAGCGTTTCCGAATACAACGCATACCGGGTCCTGCTGCTGCGGCGCATGCTGACACTCGTCTGTTGCTCGATCGCAATCGGCAGTACGTAACCATCGTTGTAATCGGTATGTTCGCCCAGCAGATTGACGCGACCCGGCGCCCGCTCCTCGACCTCAGGCGGATTTCCAAATATTGCCTCGAAGCTGCTCACTCCTTCTCCGCAAAAAACACGCCCGGCTGCCTGTTTCGCCAGTTTCGTACCTGATATCGAATCTGGGATTGAGTAACGCTAGAACGGTAAGACGTATTCATTCGACAGCCACCTCTATCTGTTGAAGCTCGCGGGCTTTCTCCTCAGGCAGTGCATCCATGGCGAAGAAGCCCGCTGCGATTTCTGTGCCTGCAAGATATTTCAAACGGTCACGGGTGCGATAGGGAGGGTAGAATTCAGCGTGCAAGTGTGATTCAGGATGAGCTTTCCCATCCGTGGGTGCCTGGTACCAGGCCATCAGGTAAGGAAAAGGCCTCTGCCAGAGGCCTTCATATTTCAGCAGAACCGTTTTCAATGCCCGCGCCAGGTCCGACCGCTGATCTGGCGTGAGGTGGATAAAGCTTTCGACCGGTTCAGTCGGCGCGACCCAGACCTCGTATGGATAACGCGCGCATACCGGTACGAAGGCAACGGCATGAGGGCCCTCATAAAGCATGCGCACACTAGCCTTCCGCTCGGCGGTGATGAGATCCTGTAGCACTCCTTTGCCTTTCGCTTCATAGTAGCGTTGCGCCTCCTGCTGCATGCGGCTGGGGACAGGTGGTACCAAGGGGTAGGCATAGATTTGACCATGGGGATGGTGCAGCGTTACACCAACCTCCGCCCCCCGGTTCTCGAATGGCAATACGTAAGCTATATCTCCCCGCCGCGCCATCACGGCGGTGCGGTCTGCCCATACTTCCATCAATAACTCGATGTGAGCGAGCGGCAAGACGCCAAGGGAAGCTTTGGCATCTTTCGTGAAAACCACTACCTCGCAATGCCCTACAGCTGGCGCGCTTGGCACGATAAGCGAGGGCAGCTCTCCTATTGGCCCCAGGGACGGGAAGCGGTTGTCGAAGACTGCCACATCCCAGTTTCCGGCGGGCACCTCGGTGGGATGAGCCGGATCAGTTGTTATACCCAGCGGGTTATATTCAGGCGGGGGCAGGAACGTTCGCCCCTGTCGATACGCTGCATACGTCACCCACTCTCCGCGTAACGGATGCCACCTCAGGTGAGGATGCGCATTCAGGGGTTCAGCGAAAGGACTGGGCGCAACAATGTCCGGATCAACGGGCTCACGTGCATACAGGGTCAACCGACGCCCGTCCGGCTTGGTGAGCTCGAGTGAATACACTTAAACACCCCCCGGTATGTGCGTGGGTGAGACGCGTGTGACGCGCGCAATCTGCTCAACGGGAATCTTGGGCGTCCGGTCCGCGCACAGCAGCCCGTTCGCTTCCTGAAAGGTATCGGCAAACTGGGTATAACAAAAGCCGGCGAAGAGAGCCGTGTGAATCACCGTATGCATCAACTCAGTATACATACGAGTAAATTCCTCTTCATCGTGTGCGACAGTATAGCCCCAGGTATGCTTGACACCGGGTTGTGGGCACTTGGCGAAAGCAATCCCACCGAATTCGCTTAACATGATCGGCTGGCCCCGGTGCGGGTAGCCATCAAGGGTTAGAATCCGCCCACCCGGACGCCGCCGATCGAACAACTGTTCAGGCCGTATTTCCGCCCCATAACGCTGACGCAGGTGCTCAATGTTTGCGTCATAATCGTGAATGCCGATAATGTCCGTGGCGCTGCTTTCCCACCCATCGTTGCCGATTACCGGCCGCGTTGCATCTAGCGTTTTCGTCAAGTGATACAACGCTTCGACCGCGTGCCGCTGTTTACCCACCGCGGTAAGTTCGGGTACTCCCCAGGATTCATTGAAAGTTACCCATACAATGACGCAGGGATGACTGTAATCCCGCTCGATAGCCTCAGTCCATTCCCGCACCGTCCTCTTGATGGCGCTGCGAGTGAAACGATATGCGGAAGGCATTTCTTCCCATACCATCAGCCCAAGCTTATCCGCCCAATAGAGATAGCGCGGGTCCTCTATCTTTTGATGCTTGCGCACTCCGTTGAAGCCCATCGCCTTTGCAAGTTCCACATCGAGGCGGAGCGCGTCATCACTCGGCGCGGCTAGCAGTGTCGCCGGCCAGTAACCCTGGTCAAGCACGAGTCTCAGCGTATACGGGCGTCCATTCAGCATAAAGCGATCGCGCAAGATGTTGACCGAACGCATGGCGGTGTATGAGACGAACTCGTCCACCACCTCCTCACCGCGCATAAGCCGTACCACCGCGTCGATCAATGTGGGACGTTCCGGGCTCCACAGCAACTCATTACGAAAATCATCGATTCCAGGGTCAGACAATATGATTACGCGGTCTACCTCCCGTTCGACTACCCGATAACGGTCATGCGCGAGCAACTGATCCCCATGGCGCAAACATACGTCTACTGCGAGTTCGTCGGCCTCTTCTCCTATTACGCGCGCTTCGAAGCCTATCGCATATATCTCGACCTGGGGGGTCCACCGAATCTTTTCAATGTAATTTTTGGGCACCTGCTCGATCCAGACCGTCTGCCAGATACCGGTGGTACGGGGATACCAGATGGCATGAGGTTCGAGTTGCCAATCCTGTTTTCCACGCGGCTTGGCCAGCTCGTGCGGGTCATCCTCCACCTGTACCGTCACCTTCTGCTTTCCCGACGGATCAAGCAGATGGGTGATGTCGCCCCAGAATGGCGTATGCCCCCCTTCGTGACTGGCAGCAAAACGATCGTTGACCCATACCTTTGCGGAGTAGTCCACGGCACCGAAATGCAGGATTATTCGATCGGAAGAAGAGGACTCCAAATCGAAATCCCGCTCGTACCAGCACAGTGAATGAAAACTTCGATCACCAATTCCGCTCGCCTCGGATTCGGGCGGAAACGGCACGATGATTTCCATCGGCCACGATTTGATCTGGGAGGGGTGCGTGAAAGTACGCGCATCATCGTAGCGAAAGCGCCAGACCCCATTGAGTGGAGTCCAGTTGGAGCGCTGCATCTGCGGTCGGGGGTGAGCAAACTTCAATGCATTCTCCTCCTAAAGCGCTGCATGCTTGCTCATCATTGCGACGAGCAACTACTCAAGTATGACTGATATCTGATTGGATAAAATTGGGACTACTAGATAAATATAGTAGATAGCAACAGTCCTATCGACAACCGGGTGGTTAACCGAGTTGGTTACTCTTAACCTCGATTGATCACCGTCGACTGCGACTGCTTTAGTTTGGTGGGTGGCGGAGAGAGAGGGATTCGAACCCTCGATAAGCTTTTTGAGCCTATACTCCCTTAGCAGGGGAGCGCCTTCGACCACTCGGCCATCTCTCCAACAAAGCCGCATTAGGATAGCGGTTTAGAACTCGCGGGTCAAACAAAGGTTATGAAAGGAACGCGATAAGTGGAATATCATGATATCTGGTCGAGTTCGAATATCTTGTGCAACACCCGCACAGCCAACTCCATGTATTTTTCATCCACGACTACGGAAATCTTTATTTCCGAAGTAGAGATCATCTGGATGTTGATGCCTTCTTCCGCCAGCGTACGGAACATTCTGCTGGCAATGCCCACGTGCGAACGCATGCCGACGCCCACCACCGAGACCTTGGCTATTCTGTCACCGCCCATGACACCGCGTGCACCGATGTGGGGCTGCACCTGGTTTTCCAGGATATCCATCGTTCTCGCAAATTCATTGCGATTCACGGTAAATGAAAAATCGGTCATGCCATCGTGGCCGACATTCTGGATGATCATGTCCACATCGATATTCGCATCCGCCACGGGGCCGAGAATCTGATAGGCGATACCGGGACGGTCCGGTACGCCCAGCACCGTAATCTTGGCTTCGTCACGATTGAATGCGATGCCTGAAATAATCGCCCGCTCCATGTTCTTTTCTTCCTCGAAAGTGATGAGGGTACCCTCTCCTTCCTCCTCGAAACTGGAGAGCACCCGCAATTTAACCTTGTATTTACCCGCGAACTCCACTGCGCGGATTTGCAGCACCTTGGAACCGAGGCTTGCCATTTCAAGCATTTCTTCAAAGGTAATCGTCTTGAGTCTGCGCGCTTCGGGCACAATGCGGGGATCGGTCGTGTAAACTCCGTCTACATCCGTATAGATCTGGCATTCATCCGCCTTGAGCGCTGCCGCGAGGGCAACAGCCGTGGTGTCTGAACCGCCTCGGCCTAATGTAGTGATACTGCCCGTCTCGTCCACTCCCTGAAAGCCCGCTACTGCCACTACATATCCCGCATCGAGGTCGGCGCGTATTTTGCCCTCATCGATTTTGAGTATGCGCGCCTTGGTATAAGCGCTATCGGTGTGAATGCGCACCTGGAGGCCGGTGTAGCTCTTCGCCTTGATGCCCAGATCCATCAGCGCCATTGATAGCAGAGCGACAGAAACCTGCTCGCCGGTGGAAACCATGACATCTAGTTCCCGGGGATCCGGATGAGCCTGAAATTCCCTGGCCAGCGCAATAAGACGATTTGTCTCTCCGCTCATGGCGGACACCACGACCACTACCTGATCACCCCGAGCTTGAAATCTCGCCACCCGGCGCGCGACATTCTTGATGCGCTCCGTGCTGCCCACCGATGTGCCACCGTATTTTTGAACAATAAATGTCACGATAACCTGCTTAACTGAGAATGGCAAAGCCGCGAGCAAAATGCCATATGTCGGATCAATTCAGGGGCTTAAAGTCCCGGCATGGATATTGTGTTCGAATTTTACCTTATTACCGGAAAGAAAACCCGAGAACCTTTGCAGAAGCTTTTTCCAGGTTCCGTGATATGCAAAATGATAAACGAGAAAACCTCCAGAATATTGATACAGGTCAAATTCAGGGCTTGAAACCGCTCTATTCAGGGAAAACCTGATTGATTCAGGGGTTTCTTAATACTTGCATAGAATAAAAAAACAAATTAAATTTATGTATGTGCAATACTCCTATAACATAAAAGCGCGCCTATTCTAACTACATAACCTGTCGGGATGCCCAATGAAACTCTTCGAAGAAATATCCAATCCTCGTGAAATTCGACGCAAGCTGGGTCTCAATCAGCATGATTTCTGGAGCAAGGTCGGTGTCACCCAAAGCGGTGGTTCCCGTTATGAGAGTGGACGAAATATGCCCAGACCGGTAAGGGAACTGGTACGACTGGTGCATATCGAGCACATCGATCTTTCCAAGATCAAGAAAGACGATCTGGCTGTTGCAGCCTTACTGAAAAGCAAGGATCCTGAGCTGTACAAGAGCCTGAAGAAAGCCTCCAAGGCCAAGCAGTAGGACAATAAATACGGAAACCTGTCCGGATCACTGCTCAAGCTTTCATCGGAGAATCAGGAAGGAGAAAAATTCAAGCTATGGATTCAGCTTTACAGCGAGTCCCCGGCGTCTTATTTGTTCCGAAAATGCCTCCATCCACTCCTGCCTGATCTTCGTGAGCCGCGGTCCCTCTGGCTGCAAGGATGGACGTGCAAGACCGTACAGAAGCACCCCTTCGAGTACCCCCCCCTCGCTCAGGAATTCCTCGATAAATCTCAAATACGCTTCAGATTCATTTCTGGAAGGGGGCATCCCGTCGATCTGAAATACGCAGGTCTGCAACCATGTAGGGCACAGGGATGCAGACAGTTGCAGATTCCTGCGCATCTTCTTCAAGCTCATGCGCGTGTTATTGATCAGCTGCCTCCCCTCGCGGGTGACACTGTCCAGCTTGAACCATACTTCGCCATTGAATATTGCCATCCGGCTCAACCCGCGCTGGACACTGTCGCGATCTATCAGGCTGCCATTTGTGATCAATACCAGCTTAAGCGCTTCGGGCAGATCGTAATCAGCTTTTACCCGTCCGAGCAGTTCGATGACCTGTTCGAATTCCTTTGCACTGGTCGATTCGCCATTGCCGGATAAAGCGATATCATGGAGACGCCTTGCCTCGGCAGGCACCTGCCTTTGCATGAAATCGCCATATACGATTTCGTGCAGCAAAGCCCGCAACTCGGCTTCAAGTTTTGCCAGGTCAATCGCGGGAGCAGTACCTCGCGAAAGATTCGGCACCTGGCAGTAGATGCAACGCCAGTTACACGCATTGTTCGGATTAAGATTGATTCCGATCGACACACCGCCGGCACGGCGCGAAATAACGGGGTAAACATAGGTCATCCCGGTTATATCGCGGCTATGATCTGCCACATCCAATCGTTTGGAAATTTGCTGCAATGTTACAATCCCGATAATGTTAATTACACGCAGGCTGGAATTCGATGCCGGCCACCGTATACCTTTCCACAAGAGCCAGTGCCGGCATCTGCACGGCCATCGTTACGCCATAGAAATCACCCTGTCAGGCGAAATTATCACTGAGCCCGGCGTCTCCGAGCAAGGCATGGTCATGGATTATTCCGAGGTCAAACGTATCGCGAAAAAGGTACTGGTGGATAAATGGGACCATGCATTCCTTGCATATGCGGAAGATCACAAGTTGCTGGAATTCCTTCAATCGCTGGAGGACCATAAGACCGTGGTGCTGGATACGCCACCCACGGCGGAAAATCTGGCTCTTACCGCTTTCCACATACTCGATGAGGCGTATCAGGATCGCTATGGCAATCATCTCAGGCTGCAGCAAGTGCGCCTGTTCGAAACTCCCAACTGCTGGGCCGATGCAGTGCGAGGGCAACTTTGATTGTCCATCTCACCCCATGTCCGCTGTTTGATAATCGATCACAGCCTAGCAATAACCGGACAGCATTCATGAAATCAAGAGGATTAAGACCGCTTGTTTTGAAGGTGGGGAATCTTCCCTTCGTTGCAACCGCACATGCTTTTTTTGCTAACATGACATCGCGAGTAACCACTGAGGATTGAAATGCTGAATCAGCCTGTTCCCGATTTTGAACTTCCTTCGACCAGTAATAAGACATTTCGTTTATCGACAGCCCGTGAAAAAAACCTGGTCATCTATTTTTACCCCAAGGACGACACCCCGGGATGCACCACCGAGGGGCAGGAATTCCGGGATGCTTACACCGAATTTACCGACGCCGATTGTGACATAGTGGGTATTTCGCGTGACAACATCAAGTCTCACGAGAAATTCAAGGCAAAAATGAATTTTCCGTTCGAGTTGCTGAGCGACACGGATGAGACGGTTTGCAATCTGTTCGGTGTGATGAAGATGAAAAACATGTACGGCAAGCAGGTCCGTGGCATCGACCGGAGCACATTCGTAGTCGATACGAAAGGGATACTGCGGCGCGAATGGCGAAGCGTCAAAGTGCCCGGCCATGTCCAGGAAGTCCTGGAGTTTGTGAAAACCCTGCGCAGTGAGAATCATGAGTCCTAGAAAGCCTAGTTCTTCCACGGCTTCCAAGTCATCTGCTTCCATCCCTCCTGTCATCCGCCTGATGCCCAAGTTGTTCGTACTCGACAGCAATGTGCTGATGCATGACCCCACCAGCCTGTTCCGTTTCCAGGAGCATGACATCTACATCACGATGACCACGCTCGAGGAACTCGACAACAACAAGAAAGGGATGTCGGAGGTTACCCGCAATGCCCGCCAGACTAGCCGTTTTCTGGATGAAATCGTCAGCAGCGCGATAACGGATATTGACGAAGGCATTCCCTTGCAACCACATGGCACCAAGAATGCAACCGGAAGGCTATTCCTCCAGACGCAGGCGATCACAAACGTTCTGCCGGTATATCTGGCAAGCGGCAGCGCGGATAACCAGATTATCGGGGCAGTCAAGTTTTTGCACGATACCCACCAGAACCGCGTTGTCACACTGGTTTCCAAAGACATCAACATGCGCATCAAGGCGCGAGCCTTGGGGCTGGCGGCGGAAGATTATTTCAATGACAAGGTTCTGGAAGACACTGATGTCCTCTTTTCAGGCATTCAGGAACTGCCTGCGGATTTCTGGGATGAACACGGCAAGGACATGGAGTCCTGGCAGCAGTCGGGGCAGACATTTTATCGGGTGACCGGTCCCCTTGCCAGCGGCTTTGTAATCAATCAGTTCGTTTATCTGGAGCATGACAAACCGTTTTACGCGCAGGTCAAGGAGACCAGCGGGAGAACAGCCGTTCTGCAGACACTGAAGGATTTTACTCATCAAAAGAACAATGTCTGGGGCATCACGGCGCGGAATCGCGAGCAGAATTTCGCGCTCAATCTGCTGATGAACCCGGAAGTAGATTTTGTCACCCTGCTGGGACAGGCAGGTACCGGCAAGACGCTGCTTACACTGGCAGCGGGCCTGATGCAGACACTGGAGCACAAGGTGTACTCCGAAATCATCATGACGCGCGTGACGGTCCCGGTAGGTGAAGATATCGGGTTTCTGCCTGGAACCGAAGAAGAAAAGATGACCCCCTGGATGGGGGCACTGGAAGACAACCTGGACGTGCTCAACAAGACGGATAACAGCGCGGGAGAATGGGGACGAGCCGCAACGCTCGATTTGATTCGCTCCCGCATCAAGATAAAATCGCTCAATTTCATGCGGGGGCGCACTTTTATCAACAAGTTTCTGATTATCGACGAAGCGCAGAACCTGACACCCAAGCAGATGAAAACGCTTATTACCCGTGCCGGCCCTGCCACCAAGGTCGTATGCCTGGGTAACATCGCGCAGATAGATACGCCCTATTTATCGGAGGGAAGCTCAGGGTTGACCTACGTGGTGGACCGGTTCAAGGGATGGAATCACAGCGGCCACGTCACACTGCAACGCGGCGAACGTTCCAGGCTGGCGGATTATGCTGCGGAGATATTGTAAGCGCTATCGCCCGCAAGACCTGCCCACCGTCTCCGGTCTTAACGGTAGGTCGAGCTATGCCGGATAAGTCATCAGGCAAAGCCTGACCTACACCTGCACTTCCAGAAGCCTATTCTGACAATAGGGAAAAATAGTCGAGCCGGCAGTCTTAATAATGCCCTGATCTGGCGTAGCTTTCGAATCGGGTATATTCGCCCAGGAAAGTCAGGTCGACCTTGCCGATCGGTCCATTCCGCTGCTTTCCTATAATGATTTCGGCGATTCCCTTGTCCTGTGTCTCCGGGTTATAGACTTCGTCCCGGTAGATGAAAAGAATCAGATCAGCATCCTGCTCGATCGCCCCGGACTCGCGCAGATCGGACATGACTGGACGCTTGTTCGGACGCTGCTCAAGACTTCGATTCAACTGGGATAAGGCGACAACGGGCACATGCAGTTCTTTTGCCAGCGCCTTGAGGGAGCGGGATATTTCGGAAATCTCCGTGGCGCGGTTCTCGCCCTGGCTGGCGGCTGACATCAACTGAAGATAATCCACCACGATCAACCCCAGATCCCCATGCTGGCGATGCAACCGGCGGGCGCGTGCTCTTAATTCCAGGGCATTCAAAGCGGCACTTTCATCGATAAAAAGCGGAGCGTCGTTCAGCTTTCCAAGCGCATGCGTCAGGCGGGACCAATCCTCGTCCAGCAGGCGACCGGTACGTACCTTGTGCTGATCCAGCCTTCCGACGGAGCCCAGCATGCGCATCGCCAGTTGCGCACCTCCCATTTCCATGCTGAATACCGCTACCGGCTTTTGGAGCGTGAGTGCAACATGCTCGGCAATATTGAGCGAAAAGGCGGTCTTGCCCATCGATGGCCGGCCCGCGACGATGACAAGATCGCCAGGCTGAAAGCCCGAAGTCTTTTCATCCAGATCATGGAAGCCGGTTGCGATTCCGGTAACATCGCTTTGATTATCCTGGTTGTAGAGCGTCTCTATACGCTCCACGACCTCCTTCAGCAGCGGCTGGATATCGATAAAACCCTGCTTGCCTCGCGCCCCCGCCTCGGCAATTTCAAAAACCCTGGCCTCAGCTTCATCCAGTAGCGTGGCGGCTGAACGCCCAGCCGGATTGTATGCCGAATCAGTAATACCGGTGCCTACCTGGGCAAGCTTGCGCATGATCGACCGTTCACGCACGATTTCCGCATAGCGGCGGATATTTGCAGCCGAAGGCGTGTTCTGTACGATAACCCCGACGTAAGCGAGCCCGCCGACCCCCTGCAGTTCCGCGGATATCTCAAGGGATTCCGCTACCGTGATGACATCGGCCGGCTTGCTATGCTCGACCAGTTTGCAGATATGCCGGTAGATGAGCTTGTGATCCTGCCGGTAGAAGTCATCTTCCGTGATCACATCAGCTACCTTATCCCATGCGTGATTGTCCAGCATCAATCCACCCAGCACCGACTGCTCCGCTTCAACCGAATGCGGTGGCAATTTGTATGATTCGAGTGATTGGTCGCTTGAAGCTGCCGTGAGAAATTGGGCCATGGAGTTACGTGACGTTGCGGGCGTGTCCGGATTTTAACACTGCTTGCAGTGTACCAAAAATGAAAAAGGGCTGTTGCCAGCCCCTTTCGAAGATGAAAAACAGAAACCTTTTCAGGATATCGATTCGCCCAGAACGGATACGACGATATGCGCGGCCACATCTGTGTGCAGCACGACGGTTACCGGATGATCGCCCACTTGCTTCAACGAGCCGTGCGGCATGCGTATCATGGACCTTTCAACTTCAAAACCCTGGGCTTTCAGCGCATCCTCGATATTCGCATTGGTAACTGAACCGAACAGCTTGCCATCCACGCCTGCCTTTTGAGTGATCTGCAACATCAATCCTTCCAGCTTGGCAGCGCGAGCCTGGGCGGCGGCCAGGATATCCGCCTGGGTTTCCTCCAGTTCTGTGCGCTTTGCTTCGAACTCGGCAATAGCCGCCTGGGTGGCACGCTTTGCCTTACCCTGCGGAATAAGGAAATTGCGCGCGTAACCATTTTTAACCTTTACAACGTCACCCAGTTGGCCCAGGTTGACAACTTTCTCCATCAGTATGATCTGCATATATCAGCTCTCCTCAGTGCAAATCAGTATAAGGAAGCAATGCCAGAAAGCGGGCGCGCTCCACGGCAGTACTCAGTTGACGCTGATACCTGGACTTCGTCCCTGTTATGCGCGCCGGAATGATCTTGCCGTTCTCGTTGATGAAATCCTTCAATAACTCGATGTCCTTGTAATCGACTGTCTTGATGCCTTCCGCGGTAAAGCGGCAGAACTTCCTGCGTTTGAATAGAGGGCGGTTAGCCTTCTTGTCCTTATCCTTGTCCTTGCCATCCTTACGTTTAGAAAAAAAACGTGCCATAATTTTTCCTGTCTATTCCTGTCTATAAATGAGATCCATTAGATAGGATCGATCCGGTTTACATGCAGCGCCAGCTGCAAACTCATGCGGCTTTTTCTTGCAAGAAACCCGGCGAGCTTTACTGTCGCCCCTGGAACCAGGCCTGCAACAGTTTCTGCCATCTGCGCCAAGGCTACGGCCGAAACTTCACACTCCACCTGCCTTGGCTTCCCCGCCTCGATTTGGCGGGAAACATGTCTGATCTTGAGTTCGACTACTGCCACTCCAGCCGGGCTATAACGCAAGCTGCCGATTTCCGTGATCGTTCCGCAAATTTCAGTCCGATTGCAATCCAACGACTTGGCAGCCTAGGTCGCAAGCGTCGTTTCCTTGGCTTCCTCTGCAGGCTGCGGAGCGGATTTGGCTTTCTCTTCGCGCATCATGGGTGACGGTGCGGTAATCGGCTCATCCATTTTGATGGTGAGGTGGCGCAATATGGCGTCATTGAATTTGAATGCGTGCTCCAGCTCGTCCAGCGTTTCCTGATCACATTCAATGTTCATGAGCACATAATGCGCCTTGTGAACTTTCTGGATCAGGTACGCGAGCTGGCGCCGTCCCCAGTCTTCCAGGCGATGCACCTGCCCGTTTCTGGCGGTTACGATGCTTCGATACCGCTCGATCATTGCGGATACCTGCTCGCTTTGATCGGGATGAACAATGAATATAATTTCGTAATGTCGCATGCAGTCTCCTTATGGGTAAAGCCTCCCGTGATGCGGCACGGTGAGACAAGGTCAAATGTTTCAAAGAGGCCGGTACTATACTCAACCCACTTGAAAATATCAATTTTAATCGGGGGTTATATCAGGGCCTCGGGGCATATCTCTGGCGGTACGTTTCAAACAAGCAGATGCCCGCGCTCACGGAAACGTTGAGACTTTCCACACTGCCTAGCATGGGAATCGAAACAAGCTGATCGCAGTTTTCCCGTGTCAGCCGACGCATTCCTTTCTCTTCCGAACCCAGTACCCATGCGACGGGTCCATCAAGCTTGAGGGCGCCAAGCTCCGTATCGGCATCGGCAGCCGTTCCCAGGATCGTTACCCCCCGCTCCTTCAATCCGCGTAGGGTACGGGCGAGATTCGTCACGGAAATATAGGGCACGTTATCCGCCGCCCCGCTTGCCACCTTGTGCACCGCAGCGGTTAGGCCCACAGCGCGGTCTTTTGGTGCAATCACAGCATGAACACCGAAAGCATCTGCGACACGCAGGCACGCACCGAGGTTATGAGGATCCTGGATTCCATCCAGCACCAGAAGCAGCGCAGGCTCAGTGAGGGTGTCGAGCACATCGTCGATATCCACATATGTACGGGCGGAGTCGATACGGGCAACTACGCCCTGGTGCCGGGCACCACCCGCCAAAGCCATAAGCCTTGCGGTGTCGCATGCAATCAACCGTATGCCTTGGGTTTCTGCCAGCGTCGCCAGATCGCGGGCACGCTGATCCCTTCGCTCCGCATCGAGGAAAATCTCCCGGACGCTGGCCGCATTCTGGCGCAGCCGGCTGGTAATCGCATGGAAACCGAATATAAAACGCGAGCCGGACATCTATGGTAATGAGTAATTGCAAAAAAGGATAAACGGGGAGCGGACACTCGCCGGGGAAATCAACTCGCTGCCCCGGTTTTTATTTTTCCCGCACCCGAGGCGTTTTCGGCGAGCACAAAATCTATCCTGCTGGATTCCAGGTCGACTCGAACCAGCCTGACCCTGAGCCGGTCGCCCAGTCGATAGCGCTTCCCGGTGCGCTCCCCCAGCAACATGTGCCTGACTGCGTCAAAATGGAAATAATCGCTGGGCAGTTCTGAAACATGCACGAGTCCCTCGACATAAATTCCATCCAATGCCACAAAAAGACCAAAACTTGCGACACCGCTGACAACTCCCTCAAAGCATTCTCCGATTCTGTCCTGCATGTAATAGCATTTGAGCCACGTTTCGACGTCGCGCGTCGCATCATCCGCCCTGCGCTCCGTCTGAGAACAATGCTCGCCCAATTCATGCCAATTACCCGGAGAATACCCTGTCTTGTTCAGCACGGCCTTGATGGCTCGATGTACCAGCAGATCGGGATAACGCCTAATAGGGGATGTAAAGTGCGTGTAAGATTCATATGCAAGACCGAAATGGCCGACATTGTCCGGACTGTACACTGCCTGGCGCAAGGAGCGAAGCATGACAGTCTGCAACAATTGAGCGTCGGGCCGATCCTTTATTGTAGATAACGTACGAGCATAATCTTTCGCCTTGGGGTCGTCGCCACCCCCTAGCTGAACACCAAATTCCTTCAGAAAATCACGCAAGGCGGCAAGTTTTTCCGGTGTCGGACCTTCATGGATGCGATAGAGAGTCGGTTGTTTGTGTTTCTGCAAAAAATCGGAGGCGCACACATTGGCCGCGAGCATGCATTCTTCGATGAGACGATGCGCATCATTGCGTTTTACTGGCAGGATACGCTCGATTTTGCCCTCATCGTTGAAAATCATTTGCGTTTCGATCGTTTCAAAATCAATCGCCCCCCGCAGATCTCGCGCTTTCAGCAATACCTTGAATAATTTGTTGAGCAGTTGGATGTGCGGCAAAAGATCCTTGTATTGTTTCGCTTCCTCTCCCTTGGGACTCTCCAGCATGGCCGCCACTTTTGTATAGGTAAGCCGGGCGTGCGAAAACATGACTGCGGGATAAAAACGATAGTCCTTGAAGTCACCTGCAAAATCCAGGCTTATTTCGCACACCATGCATAAACGATCCACCTCCGGGTTGAGCGAACAGAGCCCATTCGATAGCGCTTCCGGCAGCATGGGGATAACGCGCCGCGGAAAATAGACCGAATTGCCACGATTGAACGCCTCCTGATCGAGCGCATCGCTTGGCTTTACATAATGGCTGACGTCGGCAATGGCAACATAAAGTTTGTAATTCTTCCCGTCGCGCTCGCAATATACAGCGTCGTCAAAATCTCGCGCGGTTTCGCCATCTATGGTCACCAACGGCAAGTGACGGATATCTTCCCTCTTGACCAAGTCTTTTTTCAATACCTTGGATGGAAAACGGGCGGAAAGTTTTTCCACCTCCGGTGGAAACTGGTAAGGCAAGTCGTGCTTGCGAAGCGCAATTTCGATCTCCATCCCGGGGGCGGTATAGTCGCCCAAAATCTCGATGATGCGGCCGATTGGCTGCGCATGTTTGCTCGGCTGCTGAATGATCTCTACCATGACCACTTGGCCTGCCCTTGCATTCATCGATTCTTCTTTGGGGATCAGAATATCCTGGCTGATACGCTTGTTCTCCGCCTCCACGTACAGAATTCCGTGATCCGCATGCAATCGCCCCACCAAATGGGTTACAGCACGTTCCAACACTTCTACGATGGCCCCTTCCCTGCGGCCTCGCCGGTCAACCCCGATTTCACGCACCATCACCCGGTCGCCGTGCAGCGCTTTGCGCATTTCTTTGGCGCTCAAGAATAAATCCGGACTGCCATCATCGGGTATCAGAAAAGCAAATTCGTCCGGGTGACCCTGGACCTTCCCTTTGATGAGGTCGAGCTTCTCCACCATGCAGATATCGCCCTTCCGGTTGCGCATGATCTGGCCTTCGCGCAGCATGGCAGAAAGACGGCGGCTGAAGATATCGTCTTCTTCTTCGGTGATTCCCAGCAGGTTCTGCAAGGCTTCCTCGGGTACGGGAACGCCCTGTTCTTCGAGTATCTGGAGTATGAATTCCCGACTGGGCAGCGCGTGACCATAACGCTCTTTTTCCCGTTCAAGATAAGGGTCCAGCTTGCGGAGCTTTTGTTTCTTCTTGATTGTCAAAGCTGATTTCCTATAGAATTGCGCCTCTGTCCCATCGTTGGACAGATTCGCTCATTGCCCAGATGGCGGAATTGGTAGACGCACTAGGTTCAGGTCCTAGCGGTGGCAACACTGTGGAGGTTCGAGTCCTCTTCTGGGCACCACGATAGATTTTTCATAATACTCCAGATTTCTCCCAAAACCGCGTAGAGCTTAGCTTTCCGGTTTTTTGTTGCCTTCAGCGTCTTACATTCCCCCCAATATCCCCCGCTTTCGCTATACTGAGGCCCCAGTTTTGCCCCAGAGACGGCCCCAACCATATAGCATCCATTAGCAAGTCGGGACGCAATGGCGAGCCTAGATCAAGCTGAAAGGCATACGCGAGTCAGGTACATTCGATACCAAGGCGGAAGCACTGGCGTGGGCAGTCGAGACCGAAAAATCCATTATAGCAGGCAAGCGCGGAGACATTCCGGACAAGACCTTCGGCCAGTTGCTGGAGCACTATCGGGATCAAGTCTCTGTCACTAAACGCCGCGAGCGATGGGAGCGGATGCGGATCGGGTTACTGTGTCGTGACGAAGTTGCAAAGGTAAAGCTGCAGGAGCTGGGGCCTGATCATTTTGCAGCGTGGCGGGATAGAAGACTGCGTTCCGTAGCGGCCGCATCAGTGCGAAGGGAATGGAATCTCATTTCGCATCCGCTGCCGTACGCTTGAGTTGCTCCGGGTCGAAGAACAATTTCTGCTCCTCGCTCGTTGGCCAGAAACGCTCCCCTGCCTGCCATGCTGCGAATGCTTCTGCAAAGAGCTGGTCCCGCACCTCGGCGAGGCCTTTGTAGTCCACTTCCTGCTCGCACTTAACGGGCCAGAAGCGGCGCCCTCCGGTGGGGTCCTTGTTCCATTCCCACTCGTTCGTGGTCCCACCAAAAACCAGTTGCCGTGGGCTGCGGATTTCTCGCCGACCATAGACCGGGCGAAACTCATCCACTTGGCGTGACAAAAAGGATTTCTGCCTCAAGGCCTCTGCGCGGGCGAGCGAGCCGAGTTCCGCGAACTCATACAGCCACTTGCCCCTGATGGCAGACATGGAATCCTTGTTGTTCAGATCGAGGTCCGTATCCCCGAACCAATCCCCGCCGAGTACCCGCAAGGCAGTAGATTTCAATCTGCCCTGATCTCCCTCGAGCACAAGGCAATAGTCGAACTTCACCCCGGGCTTCATTGCCCTCGCCACCATGCCTACCAAAAACCAACGTGCAACGCGCCAGGAGTAATCAGTGACAGGGATGCCGAGGAAATCGGATAGCCACATATCGATGCGCTTCTCGCCATCCCATTTCAGGCCGCGCAGGTAGTCCTGCACGGGATTGAAGCTGTTAAGCCGCGCGATTACTTCCGTAGCGGAGGCAGTGAGCGCCGCAGAGGGCGCAAAGGCATACTTGCGGGTGAGCCCCTCGCACCACTCTTTAAGCATTCTCGAAATGTCATCGGTTGTTTTAACGGTGGCGTATGTTTCAAGTGCCGTACCATCCGGCGCTTTGATGGAAAGGCTATAACCGTCAGCAGTAACTTCAGTTACTGCAACACCCCCTTCCCGCGGGTAATCGTCGGTGTAATAAATCGGATCGATCATGCTTCCACCTTTTTTGAGTTGCGGAGGTATTGCCAATCGAAATCAGGGCGAAGCTCTTCGCAGGTAACAGCGCCGTTTGTGGCTTGTTCGATGGGGCCGGGCAGCGTTCTATGGGAATAGGACGAGTCCCGTTTATCCACTGCGTAACCGTTGGAGGTTTAACTCCAACAACAGAAGCTACGGCGCATGTTCCTCCGATTAACGTTCTAGCTTTAAGGATGGTGGTATTGTTCATGGCTCTAATAGTAAGGCGTCTCCTAACTATTTCAATAAGAATTGCCTAACTTTAATAGGCGAAGTTACATTAGGCTATGCCTAAAGACAAAGAATCCCCACACCTGGGGCAAAAACTAGCGGAAGCTATTAAGCGAAAGGGAGTCACTCAGGCCGCAGTGGCTAAACACTTCAATGTGAAGCCACCTACGGTCTCTGGCGACTGGATAAAGCGCGGGACAATAGATAAGAAACACTACCCTGGGCTTGTGGAGTATTTCGGGTTGCCTTATGAGTGGTGGTTCGGAGAAGAGAGCAAGGATAGAAAAAAGACAGCGCCAACAGAAATTACGGAAGATCAAGAGAAAATGCTTTTGGTTATGAGTCGTCTAGACCAGAAGACACAGACAGCGTTTGCAAACTTGTTTGACCGGATAATTCCGGAAAGGCGCATACAGGATGTTGGACACTCTCCAGATAGACGGCGCCCTCATTCTGATATTCTTTATGCCACACGGCTGCGTCCTGCACCCCAGGCTCGGTCAACAGAAAAAGAGGAGAGCGACGAAGATGGACGATAATCCGCTACCGCCGATCAGGTTGATTAAACGAGCAGCCCCAACTGATGTCAGAGAAGCCATTAAGAAACTTGATGGGGAGGCGGAAAGAGCAGAGATAAGAGGCGCCGCTCATATAGTCATTTACGAGGATCGGCACTTTGATTTTATTTTGACGGGGGAATGTCAAAGAAACCCTATGTATACCAGATGCCTGGTAGAAGAGCTGGACGATGATCTCAGGGTGCTGTCGAAACAGATGGGGCCTGGGTAAATAGCAGGATTTAATGAGAGGGAAGGTTTATGTACAGAATAGGCTACCCATTTTGGCGCACCCTCAGTAACCTGGGAGTTCCACTGACCTTGCGTGTGAACGTTCTGCACGATAAGGAAGCGGGAATGTTCGTCGCAACCAGTGATGATCTTCGGGGATTGGTTTGTGAGGCTGATACACTTGAGAAATTGGTAGAAGAAATAAACAATGGAATTGATGATTTATTGGAACTTCAATTGAAGGGACGCCCAATTTCCAGACCGATTGCGGATTTACGGCTGATTGCTGGATGAGAGGGTATTATTCAAAAATTATAGATGCGTTGAAGAAAAACGGGTTTGAATACCTAAAGCAAGGAAAGGGGTCTCATGAAATATGGGGGAAAGGCGGGATCAGCGTTTTAGTTCCTTTCAACTGCTATTCAAGACATACCGCTAACAGCATCATGAAAGATGCCGGAATCAAGCATCGTTTTTAGTGCAGACGTCTGCACCAGGAACAATAACCCCCTTCGTGTGCTCAAACAAAATAACTATAATGAATTCTGATACCTGGAAGTCACATGTGCCGCCAAGGCCGATACCCATGCTGGCACCTCCAACCCCGGTGCCAAAACAATGACGAAAGATCACGTTCAACTTAAGGGCGAAGTGCGTTATGCAATCAGGCTTGCAGAGCGCACCGCCCGCTTTTACCGCCGTATTCAGGCGGTGAGCGTGTTTTTCTCCGTCCTGGGTGGAAGCGCGGCCGTATCTGCGGTGGCAGAAAGCTTTCCCAAAGAACTCTCGGTTATTGGGGCATGTGTCGTTGCTGTATTCGGGGCGGCATTGATCGCTATTCGGCCAGGCGACAAAGCTGCCCAAAACGAAACCGACGTGCGCCGCTTCGAGGCGCTGATGGTGCGCGCCGACAACCTGGATGCAAAAGCGCTCAACATTGCCATTGAAGAAGCAAGACTTGGATCAGCTCAGGAAATAGAATCGCTGCGCGATGTTGCTTATAACGACGTGGTTATGGAATTCAACCGCCCTGACGCACTGATCCCTCTCACACCCCTGCAAAAAATTCTTAGCGCCTTCTTAGTGCGGACGTCTGCACATCTTCGCTGAATGCTCGCCACTTCTTAAGGTTAGTTGCTTACCATGGCAATGCCCAACCCAGTCAGGTTGTTTCACGTAACAGCGATAGAAAATCTGCGCAACATATTCGCCTGGAAGATGTTGTTATCCAAAAATTATATAGCAGCAAATGGTATCTTCCAAGGAAGAAAAAGACGTGACTCTTGAAGAGATCAATAAGGTGGCCCGATCATCGGCCATTTTTTTGACGTTGATTGGAGGAGGTACTACAATAATCTGCCTTGGCCAAGATTTTCTTTTATAAGTAGCTCAAGAGGCGGCACCAAAAAAGCCCCAAAATTCTTGAAAAGCCGCATGGGATAAGCGTGTAATTGTCCTCTTCTGGGCACCAATCAAAACACTCCCGCTGATCCCACCTGTACTGACCGTGCCGGCCCAAATGGCACAGGAAGCGCTGCTTTTCTCAGTATGGCAGGACAGCGCATCGCACTCCGGAATTACCCCTACCCGCCCATTTTTTCCTTCTGTTACGCTTAGGCTCTGCGGCCATTTTAGCTACGACATTACCAGCTAATATCTAGCTGTAAAATTTTACAGCTATTCATGCGCCGCGATCCGTTGTCTCATAAGGCGTGTACCGATATAAACCGTTCAGACACATTGGGCAATCAAGAATAACAGATGGCAAACCTGCTTCCCTCACACGCATATTGCTACCCATGGGTCGATCCGACGAACCTAAAGATAACCTTTTCAATCCTTGGAAAAGGGTACCAAGAGGTTCCTTTCTTGATGATTCGATGGATAAAGGGGAAGGGATTCCTGTCGTTAAAGAACTGTGTTCAAGAAATAGGACGTGTTCCATTATGTTCCGTAACCGTATTCCCAGCATCCTGCTATCTGACGTCATCCCCTCCAGCAAGAGATCCAGTAAGGGGAAAATATATCGAAAAGGATATTTGGGGGAGAATCTGTCACCTGTTTTCCGCGCGATTTTAAGTTCTTCCGACTTGAATTACGGTTATCTGAGCTCATCCAGATGAACGACATCGTGGCCGCCTTTAACGAATATTTCGAAGTTATCGACGCCGACACTCCGGAGTTGTTGCGAGATGTATTTCGCCTTCGTTACCAGGTACTCTGTATCGAGCAGCGCTTGCCTGGGTTTGAAGCATCACGCTATCCTGATGGGTACGAACATGACGATTACGATGTCCACTCCTCCCACATTCTTCTTCAACATCGTCCTTCCGGCGATTTTGTCGGGACGGCTCGCCTGATACTCCCGGACCCGCTGACTCCCGAAAAACGATTTCCTATCGAACAGCACGCGCAACTTGATCCATTTTTTAATATTAATCGCTTACCTCGGCAACATACCGCCGAAGTATCACGCTTGCTCATTGCGCGGCGATTCCGGCGTCGCACAGGCGACAACGGAGGGCTAGAAAATGCGATAACTGCTGAAGACAGCAATATAAAAAAGGTGCGCCGTTTCCCTCATCCCGTTCTTGCGCTTGTTGTTGGCCTCATACGGATGTCCGCTGTTCACCACATAACCCATTGGCTATCGATCATGGACCCTGCCTTGAACAGGCTGTTAAGCCTCTACGGACTCCAGCACGATCCTATCGGCCCATTGATCCAGCATCATGGCCAGCGGCGGCCCTATCACCTCTGTGCGGCTGTTATGCTGGAGAGGATGTATAAAGATCATAGGGCGATTTGGGAGCTTGTTACTGATTACGGCAAAGTCATTCCAGGAAGTCCCACGCTTGCTCCCGCTCCAACATCTGTTTCTGCTCTTCTTGCCGATATTAAAAAATAACAATCGCACAAATTGCGCGATATCCGACAGAACTGGCTTCACGATTACCTGTTTTCATTCCGAGCGGCCAACGACTCAAGCTGACCTGAGCACTCCCCGTGACGCTCCACAAGGTAATGTCTACGGGGCAGATAAAAAATTGTGACAATTAAAATAAAAATCAGTCATCTGATTTCGTCTATATGCCTGCTACTCGGCCTTTTATTCATGGCGGGTAAAACGTGGGCAGTCGAGCCTTACGAGATCGTCACTAACTCCGGCGTCAGCGAAAAAACCCTCTCCAAAAACGCCTTGCGCGCCATCTTCGGCATGCGCCTGCACACTTGGCCGGACGGCAGCCCCATTCATGTGTTCGTGCTTCCGGATGATGCCCTCCTGCACATCGCGTTCTCCAAGGAAAAACTGAATGTTTTTCCCTATCAACTCCGCGCAGCATGGGACCGGCTGGTGTTCTCGGGCACGGGACAGGCGCCGGAAACGGTCGCTTCTCTAGAGGAAATGCTTGCAAAAGTCGGTAGCACACCCGGAGCAATTGGCTATTTAACCCGATCCAGAATGGATAGCACTGTCAATGTTCTGCACGTCAAGTAACCACATTCGCCGCTGTTTGACGCGAGATGTTGCCCGGCTCGTCGTAATGTCTGCCGTCCTTTGGAATTGTGTGGCTTACGCGCAGAAACTGCCGATTCCTCAGAACCTGCCGAACAACCTGCAAATACATGGCTTTGCCAGCCAGAGTTGGCTCAAGAGCACAAATAACAATAACGTTTTCGGGAAAAGCAGTTCCGATAGCGGAAGTTTTGACTTCAGGGAACTGGGACTGAATGCTTCCATGAGGCCCAGGCCCAACCTCCAGTTTTCGGCTCAGATGCTTTCCCGCACTGCGGGAAAAGGGAGCCCGGGCAACATCCGGCTCGATTACGGATTCATTGACTATGCGTTTCTATCGGAAGAAAACAGCAAGATAGGAATACGCCTCGGCAGGATGAAGAATCCGCTCGGCTTTTACAATGACACGCGCGACGTTCCCTTCACACGGCCGAGCATACTTTTACCGCAGTCCATCTACTTCGACCGCACCCGTAAGCTAGCGATTGCAGCTGACGGGGGATACCTGTACGGTGAACACCGTTCGGATATCGGGAATCTTTTGGTAGAAGGTGGATTTGGCCGTCCTCTGGTCAGAGGCTCAGAAACTGAAGTTGCGTTGCTGGGACATGAGATGCTGGGCCACCTTGTCCCGGAGATATCGTACATTGGGCGCGCAACCTATGAGCTCGACGAAGGCCGGCTTCGTTTTGCTTTCAGCGGAGCGCATGTGAACATAAATTATGATCCCGCGAGCGGCGACTCACTTCGCGCGGGCTCGATTCGCTTTACACCTCTCATTTTCTCCGCGCAATATAACGCAGAACGCTGGAGTTTCACTTCGGAATACGCGCTTCGCCATTTTGAATATAAAAATTTTGGTGTGGCGCCCCTCAATCTGGATTTCCTTGGCGAAAGTTATTATTTTCAGGGAGTTTATCGAATCACGCCGGAATGGGAAGCAATCGCTCGTTACGATGTCCTGCATACGGACAGCGATGACCGCAGCGGAAAAAAATGGGCGGCAGCTACAGGCGGCGATCCGCATCGGCGGTATGCTAAAGACATTACCGTAGGGCTGCGCTGGAATGTCACACCTGAGTTCATGTTGCGTGCCGAGTATCACCGCGTGAATGGGACAGCTTGGCTTTCGACTCTCGATAACCCTACCTCGGGAGACCTGTCGCCGCATTGGAATCTGTTTTCCATCCTCGGCTCCTACCGGTTCTAGACATGCTGCAGGATAAGTATTTTCATAATCAGGCTATGCAAAGAAATGGAGCGATAGCACCTGAAAAGCCCCAGAAATTTCTGGGGCTGAAGTGGAAAGTTCTGCTGCTGAGCAGCCTCATACTGATTGCCATCGTGGCTTCGTTCACGGGAATTACCTATCTGAGCCTGATGGATGACTTCGAGAGCCAGAGAAACGCGCAGCACCAGCGTTATGCCAAGGAAGTTGAAGGACTGATTGACCAGGTTTCGATAAATTTGCATCAACTCGCAGGATTGATTCCTTTCCTGGAAGGAATGGATAAAAGCCTGCTCTCAGGTAACAAAGAATACGTCACTCAGGCATTTGATCCCTATTGGACACCTTTGCAGCTCCACAAGGGTATCGAATTACTGCGTTTTTACGACAGCTCAAATCAGCAACTGGCAAGTTGGGGAACTTCCCAGCCTGTTACTCATGACGCATTGATGTCCGCTTGGGTACACGAGGTGAATGCGCAGGAAAAGCCGATAAGCCACCTCAGTTGCCCCAGCAGCTGCATGCAATTTGCCGTGACGCCCCTGCTCGTGGAGGGTAACAATGTGGGGGTGATCGTCATTGGGACCCCCCTGATCGATGTGATCCTGGGTTTCAAGGATATCTCGGGCGCTGATATCGCCTTGCTGGTGAGCGAAAAAGGCGATTTGCCCGAAAGCAGCAAGGTAAAAATTGCAAACTGGAATGTCACGATTGCTGCACACAGCAGGGAAATGAACATTACTGTTCTAGATGACGTCGCAGCGAATTATCCGGACCTGGGAAGCCTCGAGGAGGGCATCCTGGTTTCGTGGCAGGATAGACACCTGCAGATAAAGCCGCTGTTTCTGGAGAGAATGGCGGTCTCGGAAGACGATGCTCACTTCATGGTTGTAACTGACATCACCTCCACGATCCGTACCATTCACAGCTCGACACAGCAAAACATGATAATTGGCCTGGCCGGGCTCGTACTCTCTGAAATACTGTTATTCATCATTCTCACCAAGCCGCTGTCGCGGCTCAAGCACATCGTTTTTACTCTCCCTCTTCTGGCTCGCAGCAGTTTCAAGAATTTCCGCCTGGAGCTTCGCTCCGCCGGCCAGAAACGATGGGTGAAAGATGAGATTGACCTGCTCGATGAAACAGCGGTGGCCCTGTCGCATCAACTGGAGAAGCTCGAGGATCAGGTGGCGGACAGAACCAATATACTGGCGAGCAAGATGCACGAGCTAAGCAAGGAGAGGGATTTCATCAACAATCTGCTGGACATTGCGCAAGTGATCGTAATCACGCAAAAGGCGGATGGTGAGATTCTCACACTCAATGCCTATGGAGAAACGCTTATTCAGTATACTGAAAAAGAGCTGCAGGGAACGTCCTTTCTCCATCTTCTGGCGCTCGACGGGAATCTGCACGATCTTCCCGTTCATCTGGAAGAGGTGCGGTGCCAGCGAAGGGATCAGCTTCGGCACGAAGCGAATATCGTATGCAAGGATGCTTCCATTCGTAATATTCTGTGGCTGCATTCACGCCTGACCCGGCACACCGAGGATGACCCCGCAATGTTATCGGTGGGCCTCGACATGACGGAACACAAGCGTGCTGAAGGGCGTCTTGCCTGGCTGGCGGATCATGATCCGCTCACGGATCTTTTCAATCGCCGCCGCTTCCAGGAAGAGCTGGAACAGATGCTGAATCTTGCCGCGCGCTACGGGTATTCCGGAGCCTTACTCTTTTTCGACCTTGACCAGTTCAAGTACATCAACGATACCAGCGGGCATCAGGCAGGGGATGCCTTACTTAAAATGGTGGCGCGCCTGCTGCTTGGCAACATTCGCAGCGTCGACATACTCGGACGCCTGGGAGGCGATGAATTCGCAGTAATTTTGCCCCAAACCACGGCTGAAGGGGCGATAGAAGTGGCAAAAAATACGCTTGCGAGCCTGAATCAGGGAAAGATTACGATAAATGGTCGCACTCATAAAGCATCAGCCAGTGTCGGTATCGCGCTTTTTCCGGAACATGGCAGCAATGTCCACGACCTCCTGGCCGCGGCCGATCTCGCCATGTATCAGGCAAAGGAAGCCGGACGAGGAGGATGGCATTTGTTTTCCGACGAAGAGAAAACACGTGAACGCATGTACACACTCGTCTATTGGAAGGAGAAGATTGAGTATGCCCTTTCACACGAACGTTTCCTATTCTATTTTCAGCCCATCATGCATATTCGGCGCAGGACTATCGATCATTACGAGGTGCTGCTGCGCATGCTCGACAATGATGGAACCATTCTCGCGCCCCAGTTTTTCATCCCCGCCGCAGAACAGACCGGACTTATCCATGCTATTGACCACATGGTTTTACGTAAATCGATTGCGCAATCGGCTGAAATACAGCGTGCCGGTCAGTGCATCCGTTTTTCCATAAACTTGTCGGCGCATGCATTTCACGATCCGGAACTGCTGCCGATACTGAAAGATGCATTTGTCGAGTATGGCGCGGATCCCTCGAATTTCATGTTTGAAATAACCGAGACAGCGGCACTCGAGGATTTGCCCGCGGCACGGGAACTCATGGAGATGATCAAGAAGCTGGGCTGCAGTTTCACGCTGGATGATTTCGGAGTCGGTTTCTCCTCCTTCTATTACATCCGGCAACTGCCGATCGATGTTGTAAAGATCGATGGCTCATTCATACGAAATCTGGCGGACAGCCCCGATGACCAAATACTGGTGCAGGCTTTGTGCGATGTGGCAAGAGGATTCGGAAAGAAGACAACAGCGGAGTTCGTGGAAAATGCAGCGACTTTTTCAATCCTTGAGAAAATGCAGATCGACTATGCCCAGGGATTCTTGATTGGAACACCCTCTCCCGCTTATGACACATCGTTCAGCGATTTCGCGAAGATGTGACGAACTCATGCTGGCATGCCGGGAAACGTATTGAAGAAGCAGGTCATTGATCCCGAATCCACCGGCTCCCTGGTCTATTGAGAGCACCATGCGTCTTTCACGCTTCGTCCGGCTCGGGATTCTCAGTTAGCTCCACTTTTAGGTCTCTATCTGATGGGCTTTCTTCCCGGCCTTCCCTATGGTCAATCTCTCCGGGAATTTTTGGAGTTGTGCACGCAACATCCGCATTTTGTGCCCTATGGCGCAACGCATGGTCCATCAGTACCAGTGCGAGCATTGCTTCCGCGATGGGTGTGGCCCGGATACCGACACAAGGATCATGCCTGCCGTGAGTTTCCACCATTACCGGATTGCCCGCCTTGTCTACTGAGCGTTGCGGCAGGCGTATGCTTGAAGTGGGCTTGACGGCGATGTTCACCACGATATCCTGTCCCGTCGAAATACCGCCCAATATGCCCCCTGAGTTGTTGCTGAGGAACCCCTCTGGACTGATTTCGTCGGAGTGCTCGGTTCCTTTCTGACTCACAGCAGCAAATCCGGCTCCGATTTCGACCCCTTTAACCGCGTTGATGCTCATCATGGCATGGGCGATTTCAGCATCCAGCCGGTCATACACAGGCTCGCCCCAACCGACGGGCACACCTTCGGCAACGACACGAATCCTGGCCCCCACCGAGTCGCCTGATTTTCGCAGCTTGTCCATGAATTCTTCCAGGCTTGGCACAATGTCCGGGTCAGCCGAAAAAAAAGGGTTCTCACCCACCGCTTCCCATTGTTTGAATGGAATCCCGACAGGTCCCAGTTGCGCCATGTGACCTCGTACTACCACTCCATATTTTGCACGCAGCCATTTTTTTGCTATGGCCGCGGCCGCCACTCGTACAGCAGTTTCGCGTGCGGATGAACGCCCCCCACCCCGGTAATCGCGTATGCCGTATTTTTGCCAATAGACATAGTCCGCGTGCCCGGGGCGGAAGGTGTCCATGATTTTGCTGTAGTCCTTGCTGCGCTGGTCTTCATTGCGAATCAACAGCGCAATGGGAGTACCCGTAGTTTTCCCCTCGAACACACCTGAGAGAATTTCTACAGTGTCCGACTCGCGCCGCTGGGTCACGTAACGGGAGGTACCGGGCTTGCGCCGGTCCAGATCCTGCTGAATATCCTCAGCGGACAGCTCCATTCCGGGGGGACAACCATCCACTACGCACCCTATGGCAGGGCCATGGGATTCCCCGAAAGACGTCACGCAAAACAGTTTGCCAAAAGTATTCCCGGACATTTCACTTTTCTAGCTAAATCAAGGCTCGAAGTTTAACATATCCCCATAGCTTACCGTCCTCCGGTACGCCTTTCATTCCTGTTCCACCAGTAGCCGGAGGATCGGCCGCGTATTATCGATCAGCAATCCAGAAAGAAGAATAAAGGGAAATCATGAAAGCCATCCTGATGAATGCTCCGGGCGCACCAGAGGTATTGACACCTGCCGATGTTCCCATGCCCGATCTTGCTGGTCCGCTCGATGTGCGGGTGAAGTTGCACGCGGCAGGCGTAAACCCGATCGATACCAAGGTGCGCAAGGCCAATATGTATTACCCGGACAGGCTTCCGTCTATCCTCGGATGTGATGGGGCAGGCGTGGTTGAAGCCGTTGGCAGTTCAGTGACTCGTGTGCGCACAGGCGATGAAGTCTTCTTTTTCAATAACGGCCTGGGCGGCGCACCTGGAAACTATGCGGAATACGCGGTCGTGCATGAAGATTATCTGGCATTGAAACCCAGGAATCTGTCAATGGTGGAAGCAGCCGCCGTTCCGTTGGCTCTGATTACCGTATGGGAAGCACTGATAAAGCGCGGCAATCTCAAGGAGGGCCAGACTGCGCTGATTCATGCGGGTGCGGGCGGCGTAGGCCATATTGCCATCCAGCTTGCCCGATACCTGAAAGCGCGGGTTGCCACGACAATTTCGAGCGAGGGAAAGGCCGCCTTCGTGCAATCCCTGGGGGCCGAGCTTGCAATCGATTATCGCCGAAATGACTTTGTGGACACTGCGCTCGAATGGACGAAAGGGCTGGGCGTGAACCTCGCTCTGGATACTGTCGGTGGAGAGACGTTCTGCAAATCCTTCTCCGCCATCCGGCTGTATGGCAGGATAGTGTCGCTGCTTTCAACGGCCTGTGATGCAAAGCAACTCAATACTGCCCGGCTGCGCAACCTGAGCATCGGCTACGTGCAAATGACCGCTCCCCTTTATTTCGGTTTACATCCCGCGCGTGTAGTCCAAACCAGCATACTTGAACAAGGTGCGAGGCTGCTCGAACAAGGCATCCTCAAGATTCACGTCAGCCGCACGCTGCCTCTGACAGAAGCCGCCGAAGCGCATCGTTTGATCGAAGCGGGACATACTCTGGGCAAGATAGTGCTGAAGATTGCCTAGCGGTTTCATTCTTCCAGGCATTCCTGCCGAGCTTGGGTTTTCAAGAAGAATCCTGGATTCCCGGGTTCCTCCTGGTTTTCAGCTTTTTCCCTCACCGATTGAAGCCCCCGCTTTCGATCCCAGATCCATCGCAAGTCGCTGGAGTGCTTCGCCTTCATCCAGACCATCGAGGAAGCGCCGGGGTATCCCCGACAAGCCGACCTGGGCTCCAACGAGAGCACCGGTCAAAGCGGCCCGCGCCTCATTTTCGCCGCCGCCATTCACTGCGTGGAGCACAGCTGATTCGAAATCATTCGGAAAACGGGCAGTGAGATGATAGGCCGCGGGAAGCTGATGATAAATGGCGCAGGTCATGCCATAAACGATGGAGACTTTCCATGCCGGTTCTATCCGGATATCCGGGTCTAGCGCAGCTGCTGCTATATATGAGGGCGTGAGCAGGGCATCCGGAGAGACAGAATATCCACTTTCGCACGGAAGGTCTTCTTGAGGCGGCTGCAAGTCAGTATGTGCCATCGTATGGAAAGGCAATGTTCCCGCCCTTGCCAATCGCATGAGCTTGCCGGAAAGACTCCTGTTGAGCTGGTGTCCCTGCACCAAAAGACTCAGCACCGACCCGTACGCGACAGTCAAGGTAACCACAGTCCCGTCGATCTGGGTAAGACGGGTATTGCTGGAGATAACGGCTGCCATCTCTTGCGGCTGAAAGGCGTAACGGACCGCCAGGGCCAGCGTGCGCCCTATCGCTTCAGTAGTATCGGCCTGACCTCCCGTTTGCCCCCATGGCAGGTTTTGCTGGACCCGCTTGCGCCAGGCATCGCGAATCGACTGCTGGGTATATCCGCCAGGACCGTTCACAGGCATACCGTTAAGAAATGGGAATATTTCCTCATCCATCCGCTGGCAGAAATCCGCTTCGTCATAGCCGCCGCGCTCGACGAGCGAGCGCAGCATGAGCCGGAGAATGATACCGGTCTGGGACAGCTGGCCTGCCTTGAGATCACTATGGTAGCGGCCGGGCTTGGGATCGGTATAAGTCGTGATCCAGTCGCCGTAGTCGCGGCGGAGCACTGCCAGGTCGTAGTACCAGTGAGGACCGAGGCCCAGGGCATCCCCGATAAAAGCGCCCATGATGGCGCCGGCAGCGCGGTTCTGTATGACAGGGTCGAACATGTTCTGATCCTCCTTTTCGCAGGAAATGCTTGCGATACAAAAGTTTCAGCTTCGAATCGTGAAGCGTAACAGCAGGCGAAAGAACTGTTTTGTTACACTGATTGCATGAAAGCTTGCAAACCCGCTCAATCAGAAAGGGGCATGTATCCGAACAATTTCGATAAGCGGGAACAGGATATGATCTGTATCCACCTGTTAAAGGTTAAAGGGAGCCTGAAAACAGGACCCTGAGCATCTCCACACCCCACGCCACACCAAACCCGGTCACCGGCCCTCCCACCGCGCCCAGCCCTTCCTTGTGATTGCTCGCGGAAAGGTCCATGTGCAGCCAGGGAACGTCATCCACGAAGCGATTGAGAAATCTGGCGGCGAGAATGTGATCCGCTTCGCTCTCCAGAGTGCACTGCCTGACGTCAGCAATCTTGCTTTCCAGTTCCACATCATAATCGGCATCGAGGGGAAATCCCCAGACCCGTTCGCCTGTTACCCTGCCTGCTGCCAGCGCCTTCTGCATCAACTCTTCGCGATTGCTGAAAATGCCGCTGTAGCGCGATCCCAGCGCCACGTGCATGCTTCCTGTCAGCGTTGCAAAATCCATCATCATATCGGGCTTCTCTCTCGCTGCCATCGTCAGGGTGTCCGCGAGCACCATTCGTCCTTCGGCATCCGTATGGACGATCTCTACAGTAGTTCCATTGAGCGTCCTGATGACATCATTCTGCTTGTAGGCATGCGGACTGATATGGTTCTGTGCGATGGCGAGCCAGCAATCGATATTCACGGAGAGGTCAGCGCGGGTTGCAGCCAACAGTATGCCCAGGGCAACAGCGGAGCCGTTCATGTCCTCGTGCATGCCATGCATGTAACGTGCCGGTTTCAGGTTATGCCCTCCAGTATCGAAGCAGATACCCTTGCCCACCAGGGCGGCTGTCTTGTCCACTTTTTTCATCCGCCGCCGCACGTGCACTATGGCTGCGTCTTCGGGATCGCTCCCCTGGGCAACCGCGACAAAAGCACCTGCGCCCATCTCGCGCAGCGCTTTGACATCGAAGTCCTGATAATCCCAACCTTCCCTTGTCGCCAGTTCCTGGATGCGCTTGCGGTAGAGTCCCGGCGTCAACTCATTGGGCGGCAACACCGTAAGCTCGCGTGTAAGCAGATTTCCTTCCGCCGTGGCTTTCAGCAAGGCAAAATTATCCGCTTCCTCGTGCCCGTGCAGCACGATTCGTTCGAGCCCACGGCAGTTCTCCTCCTTTTTGCCGGTTTTGCGCGAGGGCAGTAATGAACCGTTGATCCATGCTGCGTAGAGTGCCAGTTGCGCCGCCATTCGCCTTTCGTCGGAGTCGCCATAAACGATAACGCTTATTTCGGAAGGGTTTTCTTCCAGCAACAACTGCAAGGCTTTGCGCATCGATACTTGCTGCTCGAACACGGATTTGATCGGATCGATCCTCACCCATGCGCATAACGCGCCACTCGCGAGATTGGCTGAAACCGGCGTCTCTTTGATCTCTTCCGCCTTCATTTTGCGCCGCGACAACAAGATGCTCAGCAAATCTTTTCCAAAAAAATCGAGCTCATCCGATGGTTCGGTCCGCGCTGGCAATACCACCAGGATATGAGTGGCTTTGCCTGCGTCGTCATGGGATGCGAGGGGAGCATTTTTCTGGGTGAGTGTCGCGAGCATAATGAGCGAGCTTAATCGAAATGGAAGGAAAGACGGTTTACGAAAAAGAAGGCCTGTTTATTTGCTAGAATGTAGCCTCGTCCATTATACGCGGGACGCTTCTTTTTACTAACTTCCATTCGCTGACGTTCACGGCTTCGATGCGCCAGTACCTCGATCTCATGCAGCACGTTCTGGAACACGGGCAAAAAAAATCCGACCGCACGGGTACCGGCACGCTTTCTGTTTTCGGCTACCAGATGCGCTTCAACTTGTCGGAAGGTTTTCCCCTGCTGACGACAAAGAAACTGCATCTTAAATCAATCATTTACGAACTGCTCTGGTTTCTGAAAGGTGATACCAATATAAAGTATCTCAAGAAAAACGGTGTCTCTATCTGGGATGAATGGGCGGATGAGAATGGTGATCTGGGGCCGATATACGGTCGCCAGTGGCGCTCATGGCCGGACGGGAAGGGAGGCCATATCGATCAGATCAAGCAGGTGGTCGAGCAGATCAGGAAAACGCCCGATTCCCGTCGCATGCTCGTATCATCCTGGAATGTGGGGGAACTGCAGGAAATGAAGCTGGCTCCGTGCCACGCGCTGTTTCAGTTCTATGTGGCGGATGACAGGCTTTCCTGCCAGCTTTACCAGCGCAGCGCTGATATCTTCCTGGGTGTTCCGTTCAACATTGCCTCGTACGCTCTGCTTACGCTCATGCTGGCGCAGAGCTGCGATTTACGGGCAGGTGAATTCATCCATACCCTTGGCGATGCGCATCTTTACCTCAACCACCTGGAACAGGCACGCGAGCAATTAGGGCGGCCGCCGAAAAAACTGCCTATGATGAGATTGAACCCGGCAATCAGGAATGTTTTCGACTTCCGGTACGAGGATTTCACCCTGGAAGGGTACGATCCTCATCCGTCAATCAGGGCGCCCATTGCAGTATGACAACGCCTCGACTCTCCGTTCTGGTGGCGATGGCGCGAAATCGCGCAATCGGTAATAACAATGCAATCCCCTGGCGACTGCCGCACGACCTCAAGCATTTCAAGGAGCTTACGATGGGGCATCCCATCATCATGGGACGCAAGACGCATGAATCCATCGGCAGGCTTCTTCCCGGTCGCACCAGCATCATTATCACGAGACAACCGGATTATGAAGTTCCGGGCGCACTGGTGGTCAGATCCATAGGAGAAGCGCTCACCACCTGCAGCCAGACCAAAAGCGGAGAAGGAGAGCACCTCGATCAAGTGAATGAATGTTTCGTCATCGGGGGTGCTGACATATTCCAGCAGATGCTACCGCTATGTGATCGCATATACATGACCGAAATCCATAGGGATTTCGAAGGTGACGCGTATTTTCCGGAATTTGACAGGAATGATTGGCGGGAGGTCTCCCGCGAAGAGCACGTGGATGAGAATGGGTTGGAGTACCATTTTACCACACTTGATCGCAAGGCAGGTCAACAGGAACAAGGCGCTCAGCAACTCTGAATCCCGGAACTCTGATTCCTGACCAGCGTTCCTGCAAAAAAAGTGGCGGGCCACAGATAACTGTGACCCGCCTTTTTTATTATTCTTTATTATTATTGTCCGGTCGCGCTGCCTGATCGTTCTGGAACCGGTCTGTCCAGAATCGGCTGGCAGGCTGGGATCCTGATTTCATTGAATTACAGGACGACAACCTCTGGCAAAGGAAAACCGTTGAAGTTGCTGGCGTAGGCTGTCGTATAAGCGCCGGCATTGGGGATATAAATGAAATCACCTTCCTCAATATCCTCCGGCAGCATTTCATCCCGCATCAGGATATCGACTGAATCGCAGGTTGGCCCCGCTACAGACCAGGGGATGTTCGATCCCGTGCGATCGGAAAGAATTTCATACCGCAAGCCCTCCGTGACCTCGATTACGCCGCCAAAGACGCCTGCATCCCAATACATCCAGCGTTTGCCGTTGCGGGTTGCCGTCCCTACTACGCGGCAGACAAAATAGGCTGCATCCGAGACGAGGTAGCGCCCGGGCTCAGCCATGATGCGAATGTTCTCCGGCAGGTTAGCAATCGCTTCGTTCACGACTTCACCGATAACTTCTATCGATGGAATGGGCTTCACATGCCGCACCGGGTAGCCGCCGCCGATATTAAGCAAACGCGGTGACAGTCCCGCCTGGCGCATGTCGGCGAATACCTTGATTGCGCGTTCGATGCCGACCCGCCAGTTCTGCGGATTGCGGCATTGCGAACCGACGTGAAAGGTAACTCCGGCCAGATCAGCCTTGAGGTGGGCCGCTTCGTCAATGATTTCCTTGATCTCGGCTATATGCGTGCCGAACTTGCCGGCGAGCGGCCAGTCACTCCCGATGTTGGGCGTATCTATCCGCAAATATAGTTTCGCGTCCGGCTTCACGCTGACGATCTTGCGCAACTCCTCGACACTATCCAGCACATACCACTCCACGCCTTTGGCTGCGGCGTATTCCAGGTACGCGCGCGACTTCATCGGATTACTGTAATAAATATCCGCAGGAGGCACATCCAGGCTGAGCAGGAGGTCAAGCTCTGAAATGGAGGCAATTTCAAATCCAACGCCTTCCTCGATCAGCGTTTTCAACACGCGCGGATCAGGATTGGCCTTGACCGCATAGTGCGGCTGCACACGCGGCATGGCGGCTTTGAATCTTCGGGCTTTGTTGCGGATGATATTACTGTCAACCAGCAGAAATGGCTTGCTGTAGCCCTTTTTGAGGGCTGCCTGAACATGTTCAAAATCCAGGCTGACTTCGGGGTGGGTGTCGAATATTTCTTCTGCTTCTACGGTTTGCCGTAGAGCGGTATTGCGCATTTGCATGATCGTCCTTCCTTTTGGAGGCGCTACGTTACGGGAGTATGGATATTTACCAGATCAGCCGTGATGAAATAGTTTGCTTTGCTTGTCATGATGACCTCCTGTCGTTCCATTTAATGACGTAAAAAAAATGCGGATTATAGACTTGATTCCGCTGGAATCAAGCATTTTTTTGAATGAGGAAAAGACCCATTGCTCAGCCCAAAGTTCCGCCCCCGGAACAGGGTAATGCTCATTAATATTTAGGTGTTCAGTCCCGCTGCCCGAAGCTTGCGTAAGTAAGCGAGGTGAGCAATTTTCGCAAAGAGAAGAACGTATGACGTTCAGATTTTTGGCAGTGTAACTCCATACTGGCCCTGGTATTTCCCTCCCCTGTCCTTGTAAGAGGTTTCGCAGACCTCGTCGGATTCGAAAAAGATTACCTGGGCCACACCCTCGTTTGCGTAAATCTTTGCGGGAAGAGGCGTGGTATTGGAAAACTCCAGTGTAACGAAGCCTTCCCATTCCGGCTCGAAGGGGGTGACGTTGACGATAATGCCGCAACGGGCATAAGTGGATTTTCCGAGGCAAATGGTCAGCACATTTCTCGGGATGCGAAAGTATTCAACCGTGCGCGCAAGCGCAAAGGAATTAGGCGGAATAAGACAGACGTTGCTTTTCACGTCAATAAAGGAGTTGGAATCGAAATTTTTGGGATCCACGATGGCGGAGTTGATATTGGTGAACAACTTGAATTCATCCGAGCAGCGAATGTCGTACCCATAACTCGAAGTGCCGTATGAAACGATCTTATGCCCGTCAGGAGCATGCTTGACCTGGTTCGGCTCGAACGGTTCGATCATGCCGTGCTCCATCGCCATGCGGCGAATCCACTTATCCGACTTGATTGTCATGTTGAAAGAAGGAATGCGAGGTGAATAGAATGTACAGGCGGAAAACCGGAGAGCAGGCAGGCAAGCAAGACAATCCCGCTCCCCTTCCAGATGCCAATCCTTCCGTTTCGGGGGATCAGGTATCCTCAACCACGATCCTGGCGAACAGCGCGGAATGGTCCAGTGACAGCTCGTCGATCTTCACGGCGAGGCGCCGTGCGATACTGCGATAAATTTCCGCTATTCGCCCGTCAGGCTCTGCAACAACTGTCGGACTGCCGGAATCGGTATGTTCGCGAATTTTTATATCGAGGGGCAGCGCCCCCAACAATTCCACATCATAATCCCTGCACATTTTTTCCGCGCCGCCTGCGCCAAAAATATGCTCCTCGTGCCCGCAGTTTGAACAAATGTGCGTGCTCATATTTTCGATGATGCCAATTATGGGAATCCCTACCTTCTGGAACATCCTCAAACCCTTGCGCGCATCGAGCAACGCAATGTCCTGAGGCGTCGTAACAATGACGGCTGCCGTCACCGGCACCTTCTGCGCAAGTGTCAACTGGATATCGCCCGTTCCCGGCGGCATGTCCACAATGAGATAATCCACCTCTTCCCACCGGGTATCGGTCAGCAATTGCTGCAGTGCCTGGGTAACCATGGGGCCGCGCCATACCATCGGCGTTTCCGCATCGATCAGAAGCCCGATGGACATGGCCTGAATGCCATGTGCCCTCATCGGTTCGATGGTCTTGCCATCGGGAGAATCGGGCCTGCCCGTAATGCCCAGCATTTGCGGTTGCGAGGGACCATAGATATCCGCATCCAGTATCCCGACAGAAGCGCCTTCGGCAGCCAGCGCCAGCGCAAGATTGACTGCCGTGGCAGACTTGCCTACCCCACCCTTGCCCGAGGCCACAGCAATGATATTCTTGACCCCGGGAATGAGTTTTACGCCGCCCTGCACCGCGTGGGAAACGATCCTGCTTGAGACATTCGCATTTACGTTGCCAACTCCGGGAATGGCTTTGAGCTTCTCGATCACCTGGGCGCGAATATTCGCCATCACGCTTCTTGCCGGATAACCGAGCACAATATCCAGCGATACATTATTGCCCTCGATGACGACATTGCGCGCCTCGTTGGTGCTTACATAATCCTTGCCCGTGGTGAGATCGGTAATTTCCCCGAGTGCGGCCAATATCTGCTGTTCTGTGATAGCCATTTTTTAAACTCCTTTGATCTGGGCCCACTGATGACTCGAATATTAACAAATATCCAAGGTTCGCGAACTCTTGCCGATGAGGATGAAGTACTCGCCCCTCTCCAGAGAGGAAATTGCCGCTCCACTCTCGAACGCCATTTACCCGGTTCACTCAATTCATCTTATCAGCCGGGCGGTTCTCGGAACAATCTGTCAAGGGCCGCTGGTGAAAGGTAAACAGAAATGAATCAGGACACTGAGAAATCCTTTTCGTCAGCCCCAGAGACCGCAAGCCTCACAGTTTGTTACAATTGTCATTTTGTATCTTTTCGAATCCCTTTCTTAATCGCTTGATGAACAAACGGAAAATCCTCGTCACCTCGGCCCTGCCCTATGCTAACGGCAGCATCCATCTCGGCCATCTGGTGGAGTATATACAGACTGACATCTGGGTTCGTTTCCAGAAAATGCAGGAGCACGAGGTGCATTATGTTTGCGCGGATGACGCGCATGGCACGCCGATCATGCTTCGCGCAGAACAGGAAGGCATCACTCCACGGCAACTGATAGACCGCGTATGGCACGAGCATAAGGCGGATTTCGATGGCTTCCATATTGGTTTCGACCACTATTACACTACTGATTCGCCCGAGAATCAGGCATTTTGCGAAGATATCTACCGCCAGCTCAGGGCAAGAGATCTGATTGCCAAACGCTCAGTGGAACAGTTTTATGATCCGGTCAAGCAGATGTTTCTGCCGGATCGGTATATCAAGGGCGAATGCCCGAAATGTCATGCCGGCGACCAGTATGGAGATTCCTGTGAGATTTGCGGCGCCACTTATTCGCCCACTGACCTCATCGATCCCTACTCTGCCGTCTCGGGCGCCAAGCCGGAGCGCCGCGCTTCGAATCACTACTTTTTCAAGCTTTCGGATATACGTTGCGAAACTTTCCTCAAAAACTGGATATTTGAATTGATTCCGGCTCAGTCTGGCATTGCTTTGGAAACGAGGCCCCGACTTCAACCTGAAGCTGCCAATAAAATGAACGAGTGGCTTTCAGCCGGCCTCGTAGATTGGGATATTTCGCGTGATGCGCCTTATTTTGGCTTCCCTATTCCACATACCGGCGGAAAGAAATTTTTCTATGTGTGGCTGGATGCGCCAGTCGGCTATTTCGGCAGTTTCAAGAATTACTTCAAGCAGAACCAGCGAACCCAGGCCGAGATCGACGAATTCCTGCGTCCTGGCGGCAATACGGAAATGGTGCATTTCATAGGGAAGGATATTCTCTACTTTCACGCCCTGTTCTGGCCGGCGATGCTGGAATTCTCGGGATATCGCACCCCTACTCAGATTTATGCTCACGGGTTTCTCACCGTCAACGGCCAGAAAATGTCCAAATCCCGAGGGACTTTCATCACCGCCGAGAGCTATCTGAAGCAAGGTCTGAATCCGGAATGGTTGCGTTATTACTACGCTGCCAAACTCAACGACAGCATGGAGGATATCGATCTCAACTTCGAGGATTTTGTCGCGCGCGTGAATAGCGATCTGGTGGGGAAATATGTCAACATCGCCAGCCGATGCGCAGGGTTCATCATCAAAAAATTTGACGGCAAGCTTACGCACAACATTTCGGAAACGAGCCGGAAATGGTTCAACCAGTTTCTTTTTTGCGAACTGGGGGAGGGAGATACCTTCCTCGGCCGTCATATGTCCATTGCAAATTTCTATGAGCGCAGGGAGTTCAGCAAAGCGATCAAGGAAATCATGTCGGCGGCGGATGTGGCCAACCAATATGTGGATCGGATGAAACCCTGGGTATTGGCGAAAGACAGCAGGAATGACAGGGAACTGCATGAAGTATGCAGCGTCGCGCTGAATATGTTCCGGATGCTGACGGTGTACCTGAAACCCGTGCTGCCGAAGCTTGCGATGGAAGCGGAGCAGTTCCTTGGATTGGATCCTCTTACATGGAAGGATGCGAATTCGCAACACAGATTATTGCCGGAGGGACATCGGATCAACGATTACGAGCACCTGATGACCCGGATCGATCCGAAACAGATCGAAATGCTTATCAATGCAAACAAGGAAAGCCTGGCGCCTGCAAAGTCACAGCAGGCTGCACAGGCTGTAGAAACCATGGAAAAAAATTCTTCCACCCCGCCTGCACCTGCAAAAACAGGAGAAGCAAACCAGGCCGACGCGTCGACCATCTCCATTGAGGATTTCGGCAAAGTCGATCTCAGGATCGCAAAAATCCTCGATGCGGAGCATGTGGCGGGTGCCGACAAGCTGCTCAAGCTCACCCTGGATATCGCTTCGGAACAGCGAACAGTATTTGCAGGCATAAAATCAGCCTATGATCCCGCGCAACTCAAGGGACGCCTGACGGTCATGGTTGCCAACCTCGCGCCGCGCAAGATGAAGTTCGGCATATCCGAGGGAATGGTGCTGGCCGCGGGAGACGGTGACGGCCCTTATCTGCTTTCTCCCGACGAAGGCGCACGTCCCGGGATGAAGGTGAAATAACAAGATGGATTCCTGGACCTGATAGACTTAGCGAAGCTATCCTCTAGGTTCTTCGGCTGCCTGATCAAAGCGAAGTCGACTAAGGTGGGAGGATTTGTTCCGCGGTTCCCTAAAGGGTGAAAAGGCAAACCAAAGAAAGGATCGACGCAATGGGAAGTCAGCTAGCTAGCCGAAGCGGCAAGCGCTCGACGTCGCTGAAGGTATTCAGGTTGCGGGGCCCCCGTCTTTGGCCGCATCAACTTTTGTCCGTCGTACGGCTCAAACTGGCTTCGAAGCACCAAGTCATTTCCAACTTTCACCCAGTCAATTCGGATCGTGAGGTCGTCCTCGATCAGTAGGTGCCCCTTCTCAAATGCGCGGTCCATAAGTAGTGAGAGGCAGATCCCGTTGGAAGGATCGAGCCGAATGCTCTGGTCTTCGCTCCACGGGACTATGTGCGAGGCAACAAGAAAGTCTTTGGTCTCAATCCCGGTAATTGCACACCGGCATCCGTAATTGGATTTGACCGCATTGGCGAACGCTCTCTGTGCGCTCCCGCGCGTCTTGATCGTTGCGCTTGAGTCAGCAACGCTATAGTTCTTATCCTCAATCTGTTCCCGAAACGCTTCGACTTCGTTGGAATCAGGCTCGGCGGCTTCCGCCGCAGCATCCCCTTGTGCCATTGCAGGGTACAGTGTGTCGAGCGTATCGAGAAACACGCTAACAGATGTTGCCAATCTTTCCGAGAGAGGCGCAGGCAGTATCCACGCATTGTGATTCTGGGAGGGATCGAAAAACAGCCCGTATCCGGGACGGCGAAGATAGGCAGCGAGTCCGCGACCTAGGTCGGCGTCTAGATTATCTAGCACAGCAGCAGGGGTATCTGAAGACTCTAGCCTTGAAAGGGCGTGCTTGACTACAGCACTGGGTACTGAGCCTCCGCTGGCGAAGGTTTCCCATGCAAGTGCTGAACTCTGCGATGTTTTGGCAGCAAGTTCCTGAATAGGGAGTGGCACGATGCTAAGATCGGCCCAAGCATATGCGGCGCTTGGTCCGCGCAAGTATGCGCGCAGATGCAATGTTGTCGGCTCATCGTGGAGTTTGATTGCCATCAAGTAGGGCTGGCCGGCACCACGGCTTGCAAGCATTACCAATTCATTCTCAGCTGCGTCGAAGTCGGTGTGTGTAGGGTCGCCCGGAATTGTCTCCGCCGCAGCATCGCTCGGAGAGAGCGACATCTTCCACGCTTTTGGGGCACCTAGGCTGGTTTCCCATTTAAGGTGTGGGCGATCCGCCGAGTTGAAGACGAGTGTGCCAGGCGTCGTTCCTGCTGGCCACTTATATGTAAGGGGTACGGATCCCTCTTCGCCCACAGTCACAGGGAAGAGACGCGTCACGGCATCAAGGAACTCCGTTTTCCTCGAAAGCTGAATGTAGTCCTTCGTATACTTTGTGTTGTCTAACCGCCCGTAGGTCGCGCGATGTGCTGACGGACCATAATAGATAACAAGTACCCATTCGACAGGTTGCGCGACCATCAGACTCTCCCGATGATGAGCGCTTCTGGTGACTGGTGTGCCTCAACCTCCCGTCGACTCTGTGCAGCTAACGAGCGGTGGGCCGTAAACCGGATGATTTCGGCCTCCGGAAAAAGGGAGCGAACCGATACAGTGTCACGATTGGACATCACCCATCGTACACCTCGCCGAGACAGCTCAGCACATGTTTCTGCAAGCTCAATAAGATCTGACATCTCAAAAGTCTTCGCCGTGTATTTGTTGAATTTCGCGGTAGGTTCTTTCTCGACGTCCGGGCGTGTGAATACAGGCAAGTACGGTGGATCGAGGTAGACGAAATCTCCCCGCGTAGCGCTGTCAAGTACTACACGGAAGTCAGCGGCAACAATATCTGCTCTGGCCAAGATATCACCGATGGACTTCATAGTGATGTCATCAATGGCCTTGAAACGACGGTTTCCCCAAGGCACATTCATGGCTCCGGTTCGAGAGTTTTCCCGCCACAGGTGATTCCAGGAAACCCCATTCAAGTAGAGAAAGCGCGCAGCCTTCTCCACTGAGCAAGAGGGTGTTGTAGTTGAGCGGACTTCGTAGTAGAACTCCTTCGAGTCGTTTTTCAAGTACCAGTCCAACAATGGTCGAAGTTCCAATTGGCGGTCTCTTATCGCAACCCAAGCTGCGACAAGGTGTTCATTGAGATCTGCAAGATGCGAGTGGCCGGATACGCGGGTAGCGCAAGCGAGGAAGACGGCTCCCCCACCAAGAAATGGCTCATAGTAGTTTTTGATGCTAACGGGTACGTGCGGAAGGATGCGGGGGAGCAGTCGCGACTTGCCACCTGCCCACCTAATGAAAGGCTTGATTGGCTTCGGATCAGTCGTAGTCGCATACTGTGCGTCCGGGGGCATGTCCAAAGCGGCCAGCGTCATGATCTTTTACTCTTTCAATTTACATGCCAGTAGCGCATAATACAACGTTGTTCGTGACTTTCCCAGCCTCGGGGTTCATATGTCTAACATTCAACTCATTTGGCCGAACAAAGATCTACTGTTAAAAGCATCGGGGGAGACGAGCTACGAGTGGGTACAACCGACTGATCACCGATTGCTTAAGCCACTCAAATTTGAACCGCTCACCACACATCCGCTGAACGCCCAAACAAATGTGCTTGCTATCGGCGATGGTTTGGACGTTCTTGAGGCACTAACGGCACAAACGACCGTCCTGGATGGTGGGATTCGCCTCGTGTACATTGACCCGCCGTTCAACACTCGGGTGAATTTACGTCAGTACAACGACACCATGCAACGGTCGATGTGGCTAAGCATGATGCGTGACCGTCTCGCGACGCTGCGCCCGCTTCTCGCAGAGGATGCGAGCATTTGGGTACACCTTGACGATAGCGAAGTACACCGTGCTCGTGTCGTGATGGATGAAGTCTTCGGTGAGGGTGCATTTGTTGCCTCAGTTGTGTGGCAAAAGAAGACAACCCGCGATTCCCGCGCAGCCTTCTCGTCAAACCACGACACAATTTTGGTGTATGCCCCAAGCGGCCCAAAGAAGTGGAAGACCTCGCGGAATCTGCTAGTCAAAGACGATACTCAGTTGCAGAACCGCGACGATGACCCGCGTGGACCTTGGGCCGATGCGCCCTTCACCGCGCCCGGCTATCGCAAAGCACAACAGTACGATATCGTTACGCCGACCGGGCAAATGCTTCGTCCCCCACGTGGCCGCTCTTGGTATGCTACCGAACAAACCTATCTCGGCTTGCTTGCCGACGATCGAATTTGGTTTCCTAAAGGCGGGGATGGTTCACCACGCTTGAAGCTGTTCGCACATCAGCTCAGAGGACTCGTGCCGTTCACGGTGTGGGGCGCGACAGACACGGGAACTAATGACGACGCAAAGCGACACCTGATGACGATGTTCCCACAGAATGAAGTGTTCGACACCCCCAAGCCTGAATCACTACTGGAGCGGATCATTCACATTGCAACCAATCCGGACGAACTAGTGGTCGATATATTCGGCGGCAGCGGAACGACCGCTGCAGTCGCACATAAGATGCGTCGCCGATGGGTGGTCGCCGAGCGTAGTACACAGACTGTCCTTGATTTTTTACTGCCGAGGTTGCAACGGGTAGTTGACGGCAACGACCCGGGGGGTGTCACCGAGACCACAAACTGGGTCGGTGGGGGCGACTTCGAGATCGTCCATGTATCACCACGATTAGGGACGCTAACAAGGAAGTTCCGGCCAGAAGCTCTCAAACAGCGTCTTGCAACGCTAGAGGAAATTCGAGCTCTGTTGTTTCCCAAAGAAAAGCGTTCGGTCGCAGCCTGATAACGAGGAAAGCCACTTCTTCTTCTGGAAGAGGAAGGAGGTAGCTTACGTTCTTGTCTCAGGGGCATGGTGCTTACACGACGCCGTACAGCTCGCTTAGTCTAAAGCTAGGGCAGCAAAAGAGTCCTGTCAAAGGCTATGTCGAGGGTCATAAGGCTCGTTCATCTGCAGATGATTTGCCTTAGTTTTTGAGTGCTTGATGTCCTTGAATGCCAGATAGAGCTGGTAATCGTGATCTCCGAAGGGCATGAAGACAGGCGTCCTTGCCGTGAAAAGGTTATTTGGCGAGATACTCGTCCGTCGTCACGATCGTGGCGTAGGCGAACGCCAGTGCAGACATGAGAGCGGCATGGACCTGCGCCGCCGACACCGTCTGCCCACGGAACTCAAGATCCCGGGTGGCGCATGCATCGTGAATGACAGTTGTCTTGTAACCGAAGTCCGAAGCGGCACGGGTGGTTGCGTCGATGCACATATGGCTCATCGCACCGACGATGACCAGTTCCTCGATGCCTTTTTCGTCGAGCACCTGCTTCAATTCGGATTTAAGGAACGAATTGGGGTAGTTCTTCACGATGACCGGCTCGCCCTCCTGCGGGGCAACGGAAGAGTGGATCCGGACACCGTCGGTCCCTGGAACGAAGAAGGGGGCATCCGGGTCCGTGAATTCATGCCTGATATGGATGACGGGGTCGCCATTAGAGCGAGTATCAGCAATGATGCGGGCAGCGTTTGCCAGTGTTTGTTCGATCCCGGACAGCGCCAGTTTGCCGGTGGGAAGGTATTCATTCTGAAGATCGACGACAACGGTCGCACGTTTGCTCATGATGTTCTCCTTATGAAAGATGCAATCTCAAGGCTTTTCCGCCTCGAACAGTATGGCTTGCATCGGATAGCGCGTGGGGTTGGAGCCATATTCTCTTGTCAACGCTTCCGCCAGCGCTTCGACTATCTTCTCCGGCTCCACTCCGCCGCGCTCCCTGATTTCCTCGATGACCGGACTGAACACTAGCCCTCGCGCAAAGGCCGGCACATCCAGAATATCGTATTCCCGTTTCTGGACTGAGATGATCATCCGCTCAAAGCCGGAACAAATAAGCGTCTCCTTGACAGGATCGATTTCGAAGGAGGAAACGGGGTCCTCAAGGAACCGGGGCGGGTTCGATGGAAAGAACTGCTTCAGCACCTCGAAAGTCAGGCTGGCGAAGGGATTGTAGCGTCGCGAATCCCAAACGCTGAACAGGTATCGCCCTCCACACTTCAATGTCCGGTACGCTTCGCGAAACGCCGCCTCTTTATCGAAGAACATCACTCCGAACTGGCAGACCACTACATCGAACGCCTCATCGTCGAAAGGCAGCGCCGTAGCGTCGGCGATCTGGAACGTGACCTGCTCGTGGGGAAGAAACTTTGCGCGTGCGACGTCCATCATGGAATCGCTGATGTCGATCGCACTCAATAGCGCATCCTTGGGGAGCACGTTACGCAATTGCCGGGTGACTATTCCCGTCCCTGCCGCGATTTCCAGCACACTGTGGACTGACCTTTCGGTTGCGCGTCTCGCGATGTCGATAGCATAGTGCTCGAAAAGCACGTGTCCAAGATCACGGTCGTAAGCGATGGCGACATCGCCAACATAACCTGCCATTTGACAACTCTCCAGTAAATAAAGCTAATAAAGAACAAGAAATGCAATCTGGTTTAATCGCATTGCAGCGGATTGTTAACGCCAAGCTGCATGTAGATGGGTTGCAGGCGCTCACTGCTTACTTCTGCGCCTGCTCCCTGCCTGCTTCTTTGGAATCCGTCAGCATGGGATCGACCAGAAATTTTTTTCCGCATATCCGATAATGATCGTTGCATTTCGTAGCTGTTGAAATTTCATGAGAAATAGCTCCTTTGCTTCATTAGTCAGAGTTTTCTAAAAACTTGATAAAAAATTGCTGCGACGACCAGAAGAAGCATGGGCCAGAATTGAACGATGCCTTCGTACCATGGCGTTCCCACCGTAATGGGGATTTCCAGCGTGAAATCGGCCTGATTCCCATCTTTTCCGGATAAATAAAGCCTGTATTCCCCCAATTCGGCAATACGCAATACCTGGGTAATGGTCCCGGACTCGTAAGTTCTCGGAGAAATCGTCAGCAGCGTGCTCGATGGGGCACTGCCTTCCATTTTTGCGAGTCTCATGGTCAGCGGCCGTTCACGCGCCGATTCGGGGTAAAGAAGATCAATCGTGACATCCAGTATTCCGGGGCCGGGTATTTTTCCGCACAGGACAGGGACGGACATCGCGCCTGTTGCGTCCTCAGGGATTTCATAGTCCCCAGGAATGAAATAACCCGAATAGCCAATCACAAGTGAGCCGGACTCCATGGTGCATGTGCCCCCGCGAAAGCCCTTCGGATAGGTGCCCGATACATCCCCCTGAGAGCTCACGTGAAACTGCAGGCCGACTGCCACGATAACCGCGAGGAAGCCGCTCAGGATCAGAAAACGCCGCATGCCTGTCGATAAATTTGCCCCGATGCTGTCCATATTTTCTCCTGTAAAAATTCCGGCCTAAGTCGATTCCAAGGCAGCAGCCGTGGGCGGCGCAACATCCTTCGCCTGGGAAGCGGAACCCTCCATGCAACGCAGTACATCCTCGGCGGCAAGCCGTGCAATATAAGCCGCCTTGCTGTTTTGGGTGACCATGGCGGTCACGATCGCGCCTTCTATGATCAGGCCCAGTTTCTGGGTGAGCATATCCGGATCCTTGGCCCCACTTTCCACAACCAGTGTCCTCAGCCGGTTAATTATTTGATCCCGGTACGCACCCGCCACATCCTTTACCCAGGCACTGTCCTTTTCGTGCTCCGCTACGGCGTTGATGAATACGCAACCGAAGAAGTCTTCTTTCGCGAACCATTCCTCCAGCAGATCGAACAGAGCCAGGATGCGCTCCGTGGGGGAACACCTGAGATGCGGTAGGTCCAGGTTGAACCAGTGAAACCACATGTTCGCTTCCGTATCGAACACCGCCTTGAGCAGATTTTCCTTTGAGCCGTAGTGCGCATAAAGGCTGGCGCGAGCCACACCAGCTTCCTCAAGAATCCGTGTAATGCCCGTCGCATGTATGCCGGCGCGGCAGAACAGCCGGCGCGCGGCAAGAAGCAATTTTTCCTCAGTCGATTTGCGTTCTTTCTTCATCAACCTATCCTCCACGATCTGCATGGATTGATGCGGCCTGCCCGGCCGGGGACGCTCCGCTTCATGCACACTGATTATCTCCATTCCTCCTCAGTGGTTATGAAAGCTCAACTAGTTCGGCCTGCTTGCAGCTGATCTCGACATCGAGCGGCACTGGCCGGCTGATCGTATCCGGAATGGGCGCGGTTTTCAGCAGGTTGTCCATGATTTCCTTCACTTTGCCGGGTGAGGAATCAGGCTGGATGTCCACCGCTACCCGGATGCTTTCAAAGCCGGGATTAGTCGCTTCAAGGCTAAAGACGGCACGGAAATTCACCCGGCCGGAAACGTCGAGGCACAGTGATTCCACCGTAATGCCGGCAGCGGACAATCCGCCAATATAGGTGGCGACAAGGCAACCGCCGATTGCGCTGAGCAGCATATCCTCCGGGGTCATGCCGCTTCCCTTGCCGCCGTATTGCTCAGGTTCGTCCCCGATGACTTCCTGGCCATCCATGGCACAGGATATGGTGCGATATCCGTTTTTCCAGACAACAGTCGACTCATATCGGGGGTTGGGGAAAGGTCCGTCTGCATCCACCTCGATACGATCCCGAGTTGCCCCCAACTTGCCGATGTCAATTCCATTCACGCATTTCATCGTCCATCTCATCATCGCCGCGGCCCAGGGAATGGGAATGATGGAATATATGATGCCATCAGACTGACTGGTCTAGACCGATCAGTCTGATTTCATTCTACGCCCTGAATAAAGACATTACAAGAGAAATGGATATGACTTTCTTTGAAGGCTGGACAATCCCTCATACGAAGGCTAACTGCAGCAATCTATATTTATATTTCGAAATAGCCCTCTTGCAGCAAGATAAACCATTCAATCTGGCAAGCAGTTCTTGAAACGGTCTATATTGAAAAAGCGGCTGGAAATCTCATGCAGTGAAAATACTGCTCTCATAAACGGTCCGCTCTACCAGCACCGCATGCATAGCGCTTCGTGCGGTTCACACTGCAAGTCTCACGGCAATTTTTGAAGGAATTCAGCATGAACACGCAACCCACGAGCTCTCTTGGAAAGGTACTAGCGGGACTGCAGAGCCTGCTGCCGGATCTGGAGGCGTTATATACCGATGTGCATGCCCATCCGGAGCTGTCGATGCAGGAGTTGCGGACTGCAAGCTTGGTCGCGAAGCGACTTGACACGGCTGGGTATGACGTGACGACGAAAGTCGGGAAGACAGGGGTCGTGGGACTGCTGCGCAACGGCGAGGGCCCAACGGTGATGCTGCGCGCCGACATGGATGCGCTACCCATCGAGGAAATGACCGGGCTTCCCTATGCCAGCAAGGTCAAGACCAAGAATCGCGAGAGCAAAACCGTCCCGGTCATGCACGCTTGCGGCCACGACATGCACGTTGCCTGGCTCGTCGGCGCGACCACGCTGCTCGCAGAGGCGCGTGACGCATGGCGGGGCACGTTGATGGCTGTCTTCCAGCCGGCCGAAGAGACTGCAGAAGGCGCGCGGGCCATGATTGACGATGGATTGCTCCACCGTTTTCCCAAGCCGGATGTCGTGCTCGGCCAACACGTCATGGTCGGACCGGCTGGCTATATCGGTGGCCGTGGCGGAACCATTACTTCCGCTGCCGACAGTCTGCAGATCCGCCTGTTTGGGCGTGGCGCGCATGGATCGATGCCGCAGGCAAGCATCGATCCCGTCGTCATGGCTGCGGCGACGGTAATGCGCCTGCAGACCATCGTCTCACGCGAACTTGCTGCTGCCGAGGCCGCTGTCGTTACCATCGGCGCGCTGCAGGCGGGCACCAAGGAAAATGTGATACCCGACGATGCTGTCATCAAGCTGAACGTACGCACCTTTGATGCAGATGTGCGCAAGCGTGTGCTTGCCGCCATCGAGCGTATCGCCAGTGCAGAGGCAGCAGCTTCGGGAGCTCCCAGGCCACCCGAGATTACGACGCTGGAGCACTACCCTCTGGGAGTCAACGATGCCGATGCAAGCGCGCGCGTTGCCGATGCTTTCCGCCGGCATTTCTCGGGTGACCGTGTGCGCCAAGTCGATGCGGCGTCGGCGAGCGAGGATTTCGGGTCGTTTGGAACCAAATGGGGCGCCCCTTCCGTATTCTGGTTCGTCGGCGGCACCGATCCCGACGTTTACGCGAAAGCCCAAGCCGCGGGCGAAATCAACAAGATTCCAACCAACCACAGCCCCTACTTTGCACCAGTGATGCATCCGACCCTTGAGACCGGTGTGGAAACGATGGTCGTTGGCGCGCTGGCCTGGCTTCAACATGAGCCGCAGCACCAGGAACTGAGACCGTAAGGTGTTTGCTTCCGCTGCTTTTGACGTCGATGCTGCAATGAAGGCGCTTGTGCTGGTGCTCGATCTTGTCGGCACCTTCGTTTTCGCGCTGAGCGGAGCAGCAGCCGGTGTCGAGCGCCAGCTTGATCTTTTCGGGGTTCTGGTGCTGTCCTTCGCTGCAGCCAGTTCCGGAGGGATCTTCCGCGATCTGCTGATCGGCGCAGTCCCCCCCGCGGCAATCAGCGACTGGCGCTATCTCGCGGTCTCGCTTTTTGCAGGCGTATCCACTTTTTTCTGGTATCCCACCATCAATCGGCTGCGCAGCGCTGTACTTATATTCGATGGCGCCGGTCTAGCAGTGTTCTGCGTTTCCGGCTCGCAGAAAGCCATCGTCTTCGGTCTCGACCCGGTCATGGCGGCACTGCTGGGCATGCTGACCGGAATCGGCGGCGGCATAGCGCGCGATGTGCTTCTGTCTGATGTGCCTATTGTCTTGCGATCCGATATCTATGCCGTCGCCGCCCTTGCTGGGGCGGCCGTGGTGGTGATTGGCGATGCGCTACGATTTCCGTCCGCTGCAACGACATGCACCGGCGCGGCTCTCTGCTTTGGCCTGCGCCTGGCTTCCATCCGACACGGCTGGCATCTGCCGATCGCTCGCGCGCCCGAACACCCAGAGGCGAAAATAGACGCCACAAAAAATGGCAGGGATCATTAGTACTTCAGTCGTAGAAAAGACTACCGCTACAAGTGCGCTTCCCCTGAAGGGACGCCAGTGTAAATCAACAGAGGATATTCAGGCCTTTTTGGTAGTTTTGTGGGACAGCAGTGACTCTGACCCCGTTGATTCCTGATCTGACCGCTATTGAATCAGGAAAGATGGAGCGCTCTACGCTCGCTGTCCCGCCAGGTCCCTCGTCTCGAGCTTCAATGGTCCCTTGCCGGAATATCTGTCCAGATAGAGATAGATTACCGGTGTAATGAACAGGGTGATCACCTGAGAAAACAGTAGCCCCCCTACCACGGCCAGGCCCAGCGGCTGGCGCAATTCCGCGCCCGCTCCCAGCCCCAGGGCGATGGGAAGCGCGCCCATCAGGGCTGCCAGGGTGGTCATCATGATTGGCCGGAAACGCAGCAGGCACGCAGTCCTGATCGCCTCCTGCGGCAGCATCCCTTCATTGCGCTGGGCATCGAGCGCGAAATCGATCATCATGATGGCGTTCTTTTTGACTATGCCGATCAGCATAAGGATGCCGATCATGGCGATGATCGAGAGTTCCATATTGAACAGCCATAGCATTCCCAATGCTCCAACCGCAGCCGATGGCAATCCTGAAAGTATCGTAAGGGGATGGATATAGCTTTCATACAACACGCCCAGCAAAACATAGATGACCAGCAACGCCCCGATGATGAGTATCACCTGGCTTGCCTGTGAAGACTGGAATGCCGCCGCATCGCCCGCATAGCTCGTGAGAATGCTGGCGGGCACATTCAGTTCGCGCTTGAACTTCTCTATTCGGGCAGAGGCTTCCCCCAGCGCGGCCCCGGGCGCGAGATTGAATGAGATGGTCAACGACTCGAGCTGGCCGGAGTGGTTGATCGCAAGGGGTCCCACCTGGCGTTCAACCGATGCGACGCTGGAGAGTGGCACCAGCATACCGTTCTTGCCGCGCAGGTAGATTTTATCGAACGCACTCTCGTCAGCGCGGTCCTCCGGGGCTACCTGCAGGATAACCGCATAACTGTCGCTGGAAGTATAGATCGTCGACACCTGGCGTTCACCAAACGCGCTGTACAGCAGAGAACGGATATCGGACATCTGCACGCCCAGGAGATTGACCTTGTCGCGATTGATATTGAGTTGCGCCTGCAGGCCCTTCAACTGGGAATCGCTGGTGACATCGCGGAATATCGGATCTACGCGCATGCGCGCCATCAGACCCTCCGCCGCACCGCGCAGCTCCTCCGCACGCACACTGCGCATGACGTACTGATAACGGCTCTTGCTGGTGCGTCCTCCCAGCCTGAGATTCTGCATGGGATTGATGAAAACGTTGACGCCGGGAATGGTACTCACCTCGCGCCGCAAATCTTCCATTACCTTGTTGAGAGGGGGACGTTCGCTCCGCGGCTTCAAGGTCATGAACAGGCGGGCGCTATTGCTTTCTGTCGCATTGACGATGAGTGTGTCAACAGCCGGATTGGCACGCATGATTTCCCCCGTTCGCTGCAACAATTCCGTCATGGCCGGGAAGGAAATATCTTCAACCGCATCCACCGTGATCAGCGCCTGGCCGATATCCTCCGTGGGGAAAAAACCTTTGGGCAAGACCACGAACAAGCCTGCCGTGGCAATGAAGGTGCCCATGGCAATGCCCAGCACGGTACGGCGATGAAGCAACGCGAGATCAAGGACGCGTTCATAGACCCCCAGGATACGGATGAACCCACGCTCGAACCAAGCAGTCCACCTCAGGCTTCTGCTCTCGGACTCGTGCTGGACGATATACCGGCTTGTCATCACCGGCACCAGCGTGAGCGAGACAAGCGCCGACATCATGACGGCAATTCCCACTACCCCTGCAAACTCGTGAAAAAGCAGGCCGATTACCCCCGGCATGAAGAAAATCGGAATGAAAACGGCCACCAGCGAGAGAGAAATCGACATGATGGTAAAACTAACCTCCTTCGACCCCACCAGAGCCGCCTGCAAGGGCGGCATACCCCTCTCGATATGGCGAACGATATTTTCCAGCATTACAATGGCATCATCCACCACCAGGCCGACCGCGAGCGTGATTGCCAGCAGCGAAATATTGTCCAGGCTGTAATCGAGCAGATACATCATCGCTACGGTTCCGAGCAGCGAGATCGGCAGCGACAGCGCCGGAATCAGCGTAGCGGAAGCCTTGCGCAGGAACAGGAAAATCACAAGCAGAACGAGTACGATCGTTACTGCCAGCGTCACCTGCACATCATGAATCGAGTCGCGGATCGAAACTGAGCGGTCGCTGATTAGCTTGAGCTGCACCGATGAAGGCATTTGCGCGACCAACGCCGGCAGGATGGCTTTTATGGCATCCACGGTCGCCACCGTATTCGCACCCGGCTGACGCTGCACCGACAAGGTTATTGCCCGCTCGCCATTGACCCAGCTCGCGGTCTTGACCGACTGCACGCTGTCTTCAACCTGCGCCACTTCCGAAAGACGTACGGGATTGCCTGCATCAGAGGTCGCCACGATCAGATCCGCGAAGGCAGCCGCATTTCCGAGCTGGCGGTTGGCCTGAATGGTAAGCGTCTGGCGCGGACCCTCGAGAGTGCCTATCGGCGTGTTGGCGTTGGCGGTGCCCAGCGCAGTGGCGATATCGTCCAGAGTCAGATTGCGGACAGCAAGTGCTTCCGCATTGACATGGATACGTACGGCATATTTTTTCTGGCCGTTGATCTGGACCTGCGCAACGCCCGACAGCGTTGACAAGGTGGGAGCAATCAGGTCTTCGGCAAGACTGTTCAGTTCCGACAGCGACATTGAAGGCGATGTCAGCGCAAGAAAGATAATGGGCGAATCCGCAGGATTGATCTTGCGATACGAGGGTGGCGACGTCATCTCGATCGGGAGCGCGCGCTCGGCTCGCAGCAATGCCGCCTGTACGTCAATTGCCGCGCTGTCGATATCCCGTCTCTGGTCGAATTCCAGCGTAATCGCGGTATTGCCAAGCGTGCTTGTGGAACTGATTACCGAAAGACCGGAGATCATCGAGAATTGCCGCTCCAGTTGCGTGGCTACAGACGAGGCCATTGTCTCGGGACTGGCGCCCGGCAATACCGCTGTCACCGAAATGGTGGGCGAGTCATAACTGGGAAGAGCAGCAATAGGCAAATTACCGTAAGCCACAATGCCGGCGAAAATAGCCGAGGCTGACAGCAGCACCGTCATGATCGGGCGGCGAATGCACAGTTCCGAGAGATTCATCGCGCTGACTTAATGCGGGTTGCAGACTTGTCCTGCCAAAAGAATTTGCTCATCCGGGGTTTCTACCCGCTGGCCCGGCACCGGTCTTGATGGAACTCGCCTCCGTTACGGCGCTGCCCGGACGGAGATTCTGCGCCCCCTCCGCGACCACATGCATCCCGGAAATAATGGCCTTTCCCTCTACTACCGCAAACCCTTCCTGTACCAGGCGCACATCGACCGGGAAAGGCTTTACCTTTCCAGTTTCGTCCAGTACATACAGGAATTTCCCTTCCGGTCCGTTCTGCACGGCCTGCACCGGCACCGTCAGGACATGGGCCAGAGTCTGCGGCGCGAGCGACACCATGACAAACATGCCTGGCCACAGGTGCCTGTCCGCATTCGGAAACTCTGCCTTGAGACGAATTGTACCGCTTGCCGTATCGACGGCATTATCGATAAATATCAGATGGCCGGTTCTCGTCTGTTTTTGTGGCCCATTCAACTCCACCATTACCGGCACCTCGCCTTTCGCAAAAGCCTGCTGCAAAGGTATGAACTCGCGTTCCGGCAAAGTGAAGCTGACGTTGATCGGATCGATCTGGGTAATGCTCACCAAAGCATCATTGGGCTGCACCAGGCTGCCCTGGTATACCGAAATGGCGCCGGAACGGCCAGAAATCGGGGCAGTGATTTCACTGAAACCGCGCGCGATCCGATTCGCCTGAGCCGTAGCTTCATCGACTGTAAGCTGGGCGCGCAGCGCATCCACCTGATTCTCCGCCACATCCAGGGCCGCCTGCGAAATAAAATTCTGCCGGAACAGTTCCCGCTGGCGTTCAAGATTACGTTCCGCATTTCTCAGGTCGGCGCGTGACTTTGCCAGTTGCCCCTCGGTTCTGCGTACATTGGCATCCTCGGTGCGCGCGTCAAGCGTGAAAAGCGGCTCACCCCTTCGAACGAATTGGCCTTCCCTGATATGCACTGCGCTGATCATTGCGCTCAGCTGGGGCCGTACGGCCACCGTCTGCTGCGCAGATACGGTACCGTTGGCAGCAAGTTGCACCGGTACATTCCGTTGGCTGATGACCGCCGTTATTACCGGCGTGGGTTCAGAAGTCTTCTTCTTCGCATCGATCGCTCCACTCGGGCTACGCCACACCCAGGCACCTGCTATCAGGAGTGCGAGTATAAGACCAAGGATTGTGACTCTGAGGCGCCGGACAGGTGCAGCTGTTTTTATTTCAGAAATAGCTTCCATCAGTGAGACTTAACCGAATGCGATCGAATTATGATCCAGAAAGGGAGAGGAGCATACCAAGAAGTACAGCGGGAGGCACCGTCTTATCAATTGCACGCACGGGGAGATACTTCTCGCTTCTTCAATCCACGATTTTTCCTCCGGCAAGCCGTATTCTCCCTGCACAGCGGCTGGAAATGGCTTCATCATGTGTTACCAGAATGAGCGTTGTCCCCCGCTCGCGGTTCAATTCAAACATGAGCTCTATGATTTGAGCGCCTGTCGCGGAATCAAGGTTGCCTGTCGGTTCATCCGCCAATACCAGTTGAGGCTGGGTAACAAAGGCGCGCGCAATGGCGACGCGTTGCTGCTCTCCTCCTGAGAGTTGACGCGGATAATGCCTTAGACGTTGTCCAAGCCCCACTCGTTCAAGCAATTCGCGCGATGCGCTGCCTGCATCCGGCATATTTGCAAGCTCCAGGGGCAACATCACGTTTTCGATCGCAGTGAGCGCCGGCAACAGTTGAAATGACTGGAAGACAAATCCCAGCATGCGTCCGCGAAGTGCCGCACGCGCATCCTCGTCCAACAGAAAAATATCCTCGCCATCAAGGTGAACCTTACCGCTCGAAGGCGTATCTAATCCTGCTAACAGCCCCAGCAATGTCGACTTTCCTGAACCCGACGCTCCTACTACGGCGACGGAATCGCCAGCATTAACGCTTAAATTGATGTTCTCCAGAATGGTGAGTTGTTCGTCGCCAGTATTCACTTGCTTGGTCAATCCAATCGCCTGCACGATGGGCCGTACTACAACATTATCTGTCATGAAAAATTTCCTGGTTATTCTCTATCTGCTATCTGCTTTCTTTGCCACCACCTCGGGCGCAACCGTAACCACGGCGCCCGAGCCTGCGTCCACGTCTGGAACCACGACCATTATGGTATTCGGCGACAGTTTATCCGCCGGCTATGGCTTGCCCTCGGACGCGGGCTGGGTCAATCTGCTCAAGAACCGCCTGCAAACACAATCACAGACATATCTGATCAATAACAGCATCAGTGGCGAAACTGCCTGGGGAGGACGCAACCGGATCGAGAAAGCGCTCAAGACCCATCGTCCTGACATCGTCATTGTCGAGTTGGGAGGTAATGACGGGCTGAGAGGAGCGTCCATCGGATCCATCCGGGACAATCTCGAAGCCATCATTGAAGCCTGCAAGCGGAACAATGCCACTGTACTGTTGGCCGGAATGCAATTGCCGCCAAATTATGGCATAACATATACTCAAAAGTTTCAGGATATTTACCCTCAGCTCGCCAAACGCCACGACATCAAACTCGTGCCGTTCCTCCTGGATGGCTTTGGTAACAAACGCGAATTTTTCCAGGCAGATGGGATACATCCCACCGCTCGTGCCCAGGAAAAAATCGTGGAAAATGTCTGGAAAGTGTTGAAAACGATGCTCGAGGCTCCCCAGAAATCTTCACCACCGCTTGCTTATGACTCTCCGAGGGCGCGGTGAAGCCGCAGGCTGGAATCAGCTTGCCTGCGGAGTTTGCCCCTGTTCAGAAATTGAGGTAATGTAACCTCGGCCTCGGGCCTTATCAGGAATAGCATCATCGGAGATGACTCGGAGATCAATATTTGGTAAGTTCGGCCTGCGAATATGAATAAAGAAAATGATCGGTAGCTACAGACATATTCTCCTGGCAGTGGACTTTTCGGAGCACGGAAATCACGTTATCCGAAAAGCAAGGTATCTGGCGGAAACATTTCAGGCAAAGCTCAGCATCATTCATGTGCTGGATAACATTCCCATGCCTGATATGGCTTATGGAACCATTGTCCCCCTCGAGGAATATTCAGCTTACGAGTTGCTGGAAGCGGAAAAAAAGAAGCTGCAACAGGTGGCTGACCGTTTGGGAGTGGACGTCCGCCAGCGCTGGCTGGTATGGGGCGTGCCCGCACAGGAAATAGTTCGCGTAGCAGAGCAGGAACACGTCGACCTCATTGTTGTCGGCTCGCACGGACGCCACGGCCTTGCACTACTGCTGGGATCGACAGCAAACAGCGTTCTCCATCATGCGAAATGCGATGTCATTGCCATTCGCCTGCAGGATGAGGTAACGAGCGAGGAATCGATACTGGAGAGATCAGCGCTCGATCCCCTGGCGTCCTAGTCTAAATAATTTCGAATTGTTCTCTTGTGCTCCGGGTATGAGGTGCTATACCTAAAAAAGCCCTGGAAGTCGCATCCCTGGCTATGATTTTTGAATAGCTAAGAAATCTTTATATATAAGAGAGGGAAAAGGAGATTTATCATGAAGACTGTAAAAACGGTATTAGCAGGAATCAGCGCAGCGGTACTGTTCAGTATGGGGCCAAGTACAATTGCTCAAGCGCAATCTGGCTTGATCAGTGTGGACATCAGAAACGTCGCGAACAATATTGCGAAAAACATCAATGTTGATGTCAGTCAGATCCCAGTCACTGTACAGGCACCTGTTTCCGTAGCTGCCACCGTATGTAACATTGCCGCAGATGTTCTAGGCACCCAAGCCGCCAGCGGAACTGGAAGCTGTACGGCAAAGAGCACTTTTAGTGCGCTGGATCAGATCGTGCTCGAACAAATAAAAGGAACGACACAAAGGTAAGTTGTTGCACTACATCAAGGAAACGCTGAACAAGCACTCGCAGAGTGCGCAGCCATCAAAATCAGGATGATGACTGCGATTCCATCTCCAGCTTGGTTGCCGGCAATCTCCACCTTGATTGCCGGCATTCCGCTGGCAAGTCGGATCATTCGCGTCGTTGCCTTTAGCGCATTCCATCCTGCAAAGTTCCATCACACCTCAGGTGAACTTGCTCAGACGTTCCTAGCCCCAGTTTTGCAAATCAGTTGTTCAACCGCCCAGTAATATTGCGGCACTGCCGGCATCACCAGAATTTCCACCAGGGCTCGCCGTTTGCCCCTGTCGAGTCGGACAGGAAACGGCTGTTTGGAAAGTTTTTTCTCATGACCCGATCCGCATCATCGCGCAAATCAGTCATGCCCAAGGCATCGTAGGCCTTCACCATGATGAACAAGGCCTCTTCCGTGGCCGGTGTCTGCGGATATTCCTTCACTGCATATTGGGCGCGGTTGGCTGCGGCAACATACCCTCCCCGTTTCATATAATAGCGGGCCACCTGTATTTCATTCAGCGCTACGACGTTGACCAGATGCTTCATGCGTTGCACTGCATCCGGCGCGTACTTGCTCTTGGGAAAACGGTTCACCAGCTCCTTGAAATTTTCAAATGATTCGTGCGATGCCTTGGGATCGCGCTCGCTCATGTCCTGGTTGAGAATTTTTTCCGTGACGATGCCCATCAACCCCAGGTCATCGTTGAAATTCGCCAGACCCTTCAGGTAATACGCATAATCCACATTGGGATGGTTTGGATGAAGTTTGATGAAACGATCGGCAGCCGCAATCGCCAGCGCCTGCTCGCCATCCTTGTAATGCGCATAGCCGATTTCCAGCTGTGCCTGCTGCGCATAGCGCCCGTAAGGGTAGCGCGCTTCCAGCGCTTCGAACAGTTTGATGGCGGAAGCGTAATTGCCGTCGTTCAATTCCGACTTTGCCTCGGTATAGTATTTACTCGCCGACCAGGCCTTGGTGTCCTGCGCTTCCTTGGGGAGCAGACTGCATGCCGATAGCAGCAATACGAAAAATAAAGCTACACTACGTAACATGATGAGTTCGGCGCCAGGAAAAAGGAATAACCATTATAGCGCAAAGCCTATAGTGCCCGAACCAGCCCATCCGACGCCCGAGCCGCCCGGGAGGGTTGTGGAACTGATCATTCCCGACCATTGCGCCGGCCTCCGGCTGGATCAGGCCCTGGCGCAACTATTGTCCGAGTGGTCTCGCAGTCGGCTGCAATCATGGATTCTGGAAAAGAGGGTAAGCGTAGATGGCGCATGCAGCATCCCCCGTCAGAAAGTGTGGGGTGGGGAAAAGATCGAGCTCTATCCCGCACGTGATTCTGCTGAAACGGCGCACGCGCCGGAAGCCATTGCACTGGATATTGTCCATGAAGATAACGCTATCATTATTATCAATAAGCCCGCAGGGCTCGTGGTCCATCCCGGCAGCGGAAACTGGCAGGGCACCCTGCTCAATGCATTGCTGCACCATTCCCCGCCATTAAGCGGCATACCGCGCTCCGGTATCGTTCATCGGCTGGACAAGGAAACCAGCGGTCTCCTGGTAGTGGCAAAAACCCTGGAAGCTCAAACCAGCCTGGTGCGCCAGTTGCAAAAGCGCACGGTCAAGCGGGATTATCTGGCGCTGGTCTGGGGCAGTATTTCCTCCCATGGATGGGTTGATGCACCGGTTGGCCGCCATCCGGTACAGCGGACCAGAATGGCAGTAGTCGCGAGTGGCAAGGAAGCACGCACACGTTACGAGGTATTGGAGCAATTCACCGATTGCACGTTGCTCCGGTGCAGCCTGGAGACAGGGCGCACCCATCAGATACGGGTGCACATGCAGTCTCTCGGCCATCCCCTGGTGGGAGATCCGTTGTATGGCGGCAAAGCAAAAAAGGGCAGCAGTGCGACGATGCAGTTGGCTGCTTTTTCCCGACAGGCGTTGCATGCCCACAGGCTGGAATTGACGCATCCGCAGAACGGCCAGAGAATGGGATGGGAAGCGCCATTGCCGGAAGACATGAGCAACCTGCTGCTGATGCTTCAGAAAGCGCGTGATAAAGAATCTCATACAATTCCAACCATGACCAAATGAACGACTGGATCACTCCCGACTGGCCTGCCCCGTCCAATGTAAAGGCGTTGTTCACTACACGTAACGGTGGAGTGAGTCATGCCCCTTATGCCAGCCTTAACCTGGGTGGCCATGTGGGCGATGACACGGGAACGGTCGAACAAAACCGCGCCCTGCTACGGCGATTTTTACCCGCCGAACCTCGGTGGCTGAACCAGGTGCACGGCACGAGCACAATCGGTATCGACCGCAATGATTGTACGTCCCCCTCCTGCGGCGACGCTGCGTTCAGCCAGCGCTCCGGTCACGTCTGCGCGATTCTTGTAGCCGACTGTCTGCCCATACTGTTATGCGACCAGGAAGGAACCACAGTGGGCGCGCTTCATGGCGGGTGGCGCGGATTGGCCGGAGGAATCGTGGAACAGGCCATCTCTGCAATAGGAACAGACCCAGCTTCTCTTATGGCCTGGCTCGGTCCGGCAATCGGTCCAGGACATTTCGAGGTCGGGGAGGAAGTGCGCCTGGCTTTTACCCGGCGCGATGAAGAAGCTGCCCTCGCCTTCCGCCCGGGTCCCCATAAGGGAAAATGGTATGCCGACCTTTTCCTGCTGGCGCGGCAGCAGTTGAAGAATGCCGGTATTACCGAGGTATACGGCGGAGGGGAATGTACTTTCAGCGATCCCGCAAGATATTTCTCTTATCGGCGCGATGGCAGCACAGGGCGCATGGCCGCCCTGATCTGGCTGGTATGAATCGGCCGGTACAGCAACAGCAGCAATAACGGCGACAATATGCCGAATGGAATGACTGCGGGCGGCTCCACTTGCGCCGTCACCGTAATTTGAGCGCAACAGCGTATAATCGCGCCTTTTCCCGCGAGTGTCTCAATAGTATCGATGTCGACCTTTGCCTGGATCATCGTCACCAGCCTGTTCGGGGGCATCCTCAGCGTATTGTTCGCTGCCGTGCTGACGCTCAACACGCGCGCCTCCTGGGTTCAGATGTTGATCTCGTATGCCATCGGGGCGCTATTGGGAGCCGCTTTTCTCAACGCACTACCAGAGGCGCTTGAACTTTCGAAAAACCCGGGACAAATGACAGCCACGGTGCTGTTCGGCATCCTGCTATTCTTCATTCTGGAAAAACTGGTATTGTGGCGTCACTGCCATTCGGAAGAATGTGAAGTTCATGATCCTGCCCGCAGCGTAATCGCTGCCGGAACACCTCAGCACGATCACGGCCGCAGCGGCATGATGATCATGCTGGGCGACACATTTCACAATTTCGTCGATGGCATACTGATTGCTGCCGCCTTCATGGCCGACATACAGTTGGGCATTGTCACCGCCATTGCCATCATCGCCCATGAAATTCCCCAGGAAGCCAGCGATTTTCTGATACTGCTCAATTCAGGCTATACCCGGAAACAGGCACTGCTTTTCAATCTGTTGTCCAGCGGGGCCACCCTGGTTGGGAGCATGGCGGCCTACTTCATGCTGCAGGATATGAGGCACCTGATTCCGTCGCTGCTGGGTCTTGCAGCCGCCGCCATGATTTACGTGGCGATGTCGGATCTCATACCCGGCCTGCACAAGCGCCCGGAAATCGACGCGACCATCAAGCAGGTCGCCCTCATCACGCTCGGCATCAGTTCGATCTGGTTAGCCGGAAATCTGTTTGCTCATCATGCGTGAGTTTCATTTGCTCAAGCCCTTCTCCTCCTCAAAAATCCTGAAGAGCATTCCCAACCTTCCGGGGAATCCTGAGCCAGATATTTTGTCTCTGCAAAAATACATTATTCTTATCACTCTGACTTTCCCTTGAGTAAAGCAATATTACAAATCAAATGGTATCTCTGAAACAGCAGGCTCCCCGTATCGGCTTTGTCTCCCTCGGTTGTCCGAAAGCCTTGGTGGACTCCGAGCAGATCCTCACCCAGCTGCGTGCCGAAGGCTATGAAACGTCCTCTACCTATGAGGATGCGGACCTTGTAGTCGTCAATACCTGCGGTTTTATCGATAGCGCGGTGGAAGAGTCACTCGACGCAATCGGCGAGGCGCTGGCGGAAAACGGCAAGGTGATCGTCACTGGCTGTCTGGGAGCAAAAGAAGGCGGGGATGTAGTCAAACAAGCTCATCCGCAAGTGCTGGCGGTGACAGGACCTCACGCCCTGCCCGAAGTCATGGCAGCGGTTCACATGCATCTGCCACAGCCGCACGATCCCTATACCAGTCTCATTCCTCCACAGGGCATAAAGCTGACACCCAGGCATTACGCCTATCTGAAGATTTCCGAAGGCTGCAATCACCGTTGTACCTTCTGCATTATCCCTTCGATGCGCGGCGACCTCGTCAGCCGCCCCATCCATCAGGTCATGGAGGAGGCGGAAAACCTGGTAAATGCAGGGGTCAGGGAATTGCTCGTCATTTCGCAGGATACCAGCGCCTATGGAGTAGACGTCAAATATCGCATCGGTTTCTGGCAAGGCAGGCCGCTGAAAACGCGGATGACCGAACTGGCGCGCGCTCTGGGTGAGTTAGGGGTATGGGTTCGCCTCCATTATGTTTACCCTTACCCTCATGTCGATGAAGTGATTCCGCTCATGGCCGAGGGAAAAATTCTTCCGTATCTCGATGTGCCGTTTCAGCATGCCAGCCCGCGTATTTTGAAGGCGATGAAACGTCCGGCCAACTCCGAAGACAATCTTTCCCGCATTCGGCGATGGCGCGAAGTCTGCCTGGATATCACACTGCGCAGTACCTTCATTGTCGGCTTTCCGGGAGAGACGGAGGCAGAGTTCGAACAACTCCTGGAGTTCCTTGAGGAAGCGCAACTTGACCGAGTTGGATGCTTTGCCTATTCGCCTGTCGAGGGCGCAGCGGCAAATACGCTCCCCGACCCTGTGCCGGAAGAGGTGAAAGAAGAGCGACGGGCGCGCTTCATGGCAACACAGGAAAAAATCAGTGCTGAACGCCTCACTCGCAAAATCGGCAAGCGGGTGATCGTACTGATAGACGATGTAAGCAAAAACAAGGCTATCGCCCGCAGTACTGCCGACGCACCGGAAATCGATGGCCTGGTTTATATCAACAAAGCAAAAAACGTAAAGCCGGGTGACTTTATTGAGGTTGAAGTTACCCGCTCCGATGCACACGATCTGTACGCGCGACAGGTCAGCGACAACTTGACGTAAGGAATCTCGGGTGGCTATCGGTTGACAAGCTCAGCATTAGAGCGATAATCCCGGTAAAAGCTGATTGCAGGAATCATGGCCAATAACAGGTGAGTGAGTAGAAACCGAACCGGACGGGAGATCAAGTTGAAAAAGATTTTTGCTGTTTTTACTGTTCTACTGGCTTTTATAGCCGCTACTGCAACCGCCAGTGAAATCGATAAGCGTCAGGTTCTCGCTCTGAATGAGCTTCAGCGCGATCACATATTGACGGAAATGCGCGTCCTGCTATCAGGAACTCAACGTATTCTCGAGGCCCTCTCCAAGGAAGACATGGTGGCGGTAGCAGAGCATGCCCGCGCGCTGGGTATGGGCATGGCGTATAAGGGAGAAAATCATCTCCAGTCAGTACTGCCAAAGGAATTCATGCAGCTCGGCATGTCCGTGCACAAGGCGTTCGACGAAATCGCCGCTGATGCCGAGTCCCGGAAAGACCCGCGACATACGTTGCGGCAATTAAGCGAATCGATGATGAAGTGTTCCACTTGCCATGTCACTTACCAGATTCGCGTCACAGAGCAGCCAGATGTCCCATCAGGGGGTCCAGCGGCAGAACATTTCCACGGCCACCATTAGATCAAGTTATTTGGCGATATCGCTGCGGCACATGGAAGTGAAGAGATATCGAATGATGATCCGCGCTTTGCTCCACCCTATCCTTCATGAACAGGGTAAACCCACCGTTCGGCGGCAAGAAAATGGTTGCGTACGAATCTATCTAACCGGGGAGATAAGTAAAAAATAATCAGAATCAGAGCCGTATTTCATTGTCAGAAGATACTGCTCCGATCCTGATTTGCTATTTATTATTATTGTCGTAGTTATTGTTATTACTGCTCCCCTCCTCTGTATTTATCCATCGCTCAGCTTCGGGAAATCTGCCGAGGAGGAGGCGCTACTGCCCATTTTGCTTCTTGCGCTTCTTGTCGCCCATCCCCCGAAGTTGATCAGGGACTTGGGAAGCCATGGGATACGTTAATACACCTGTTATTAAAAGGGAGTCAACAATATAATAAGCAAATTCCGTGCCAGTTATGACATCATTTCTAAAACAAAGGGTTATCTGTCCATCCCTGTTTTTCAGATGTAAGAGTGTAAGAAATTTCGGCAAATAGTGGGTCGATCTGGCCATGCCGTCTGGCAAAAACGGAAAAAACCGCAGCTTCCCTTCAAGCTTTCGCTGGGCGCGCATTCATTCATTTTTTCTTCCATGAGCTTAACCATTTCTCTTTCTGTTTCTGCTCGCTCCTCGCTTGCCTCAAAAGCCTTAATGCGTTTTACTAGGAGAATGGATGGCATTGCAGTGGAACTGTTCAGCTATACTTTATAGGGACAATGACTGCGCCACGAGAGGAATAAAGTAACCGACACCGGGAAAGGCTGATATCAGGAAGAGCGGAAAAGCTTATCCTGACAAGTGTTTCCTGAGGATAATCATGATGCCGGAGATTCAGGGCAGCAATTCACCGTTGGTATTGCGCCGCGTTGCCGGAGCCGAGGGAATTCCGTGCGTGATGGTTGAAGGGAATTGCACCCTCACTGCTATCGGCGAACGAATTCAACAGATTGCTACGGAGCTTTCCCAGTTCGCAACCGAACCGGAACTGCGGTGGGATCTTACACAGGTAGCCCGGATGGATGACGCAGGGGCTGTTCTCCTGTGGCGAGGCTGGGGTAATCAGCGGCCCCGATATCTGTTTGTAAGACCTGAGCATGAAAGGCTTTTCGATCGCCTGGAAGAAACGTGGACCCCTCCTTCTGAAGCAACACCGGATCGGCTGTGGCCAATTATGGTGTTGGGAAAGGCAGTTTTCCTGTTGTGGGAGCATCTGGTCGGCCTCGTGATTCTGATGGGCCAGCTGGTACTGGAAATAAAGTATCTGGCAGGCCGCCCCTCGCGAATACCGTGGCGCGAAATTTCCGCGAATCTGTACCGGACGGGGGCGCAGGCGCTGGGTATTACCGCGCTGGTGGGATTTCTCATCGGTGTGGTGTTGAGCTATCTCTCTTCCCGGCAGCTGCAAATATTTGGGGCAGATATCTTCATCGTCAACATTCTGGGCGTCAGCGTTATCCGGGAGCTTGGACCCATGCTTGCCGCCATCCTGGTTGCCGGCCGTTCCGGTTCATCGATGACTGCGCAATTGGGTGTGATGCGGGTAACCGAGGAGCTGGATGCACTGACGGTCATGGGTATTCCCCACAGTCTTCGGCTGATCCTGCCGAAAGTGATCGCCCTTGGTCTTGCGATGCCACTCGTTGTGCTATGGACAAGTGCTGTTGCATTGATAGGAGGAATGGTCGTTGCCGAGTTCCAGCTCGGGTTGGGCTACAAGTTTTTTTTGAGCAAGCTTCCGGATGTGGTCGCCGTCTCCAACTTATGGCTGGGCCTGGGCAAAGGGATTGTGTGCGGGATGGCAATCGCCTTGATTTCATGTCACTTCGGTTTGAGAATCAAATCCAATACGGAAAGCCTGGGCGAAGGTACAACGAACTCGGTCGTCACATCCATTACCGTGGTAATTATTATCGATGCAATTTTTGCCGTGATCTTTTCCGATGTGGGATTAAGGTAAAGCGGGGGTCACATGCCGGAAGATAACTGCATTATCGAGGTGGAGGGGTTGTATACCCGATTCGGCAACCACGTCGTGCATGAAGATATCGGGCTTTGCGTGCAGTATGGAGAAGTATTGACGCTGGTCGGAGGCTCCGGTAGCGGAAAGACCGCCCTCATGCGCCAGATGCTCGGCCTCGAGACCCCTGCGGAAGGCACGGTGCGGGTTTTCGGAGAACCGTTGCGCGGCCGGAATCGCCAGCAGATACAGAACATGCGAAACCGCTGTGGTGTATTGTTCCAGAAAGGCGCGCTATTCAGCGCGTTGTCGGTCTATGACAATATCGCCCTGCCCATGCGCGAACTGCGCACGCTGGACGAAGACATGATTCGCGATCTCGTGATGCTCAAGCTCGAAATGGTGGAAATCGCGCCTGTCCATGCAAACAAGATGCCTGCCGAGCTTTCCGGCGGCATGATCAAACGTATTGCGTTGGCGCGTGCGATGGCGCTTGATCCGGAGCTCCTGTTTCTGGACGAGCCAACGGCCGGACTCGATCCAGAGCTGAGCGAGGGATTCGTCAAGCTCATCAAGACGATGCAATCCGAACTGACATTTACGATTGTCATGGCGACTCACGATCTCGACACGCTGGTTGCGCTTTCCGATCGTGTCGCGGTGCTGGCCGACAAGCGCCTGGTGGCGTTGGGAACCCTGCGAGAGGTAATAAACACTGATCATGCTTTCATTTCAAATTTTTTCTGTGGCGTGCGCGGCAGGAAAACATTGAGAAACAACAGCAGCATCTTATAAGGGGGCGATTATGGAAAACCGTGCCCATGCCTTGGCAGCGGGTTTATTCGTAATTATTCTGAGTACGGCACTGGCGGCTGCCGTCCTGTGGTTCGGGGGCGACACCATGATGCGCGCCAAATACATGCTCGTGTCGGAGGTTCCGGTCTCAGGCCTGAATTCTCAGGCAACAGTGCGTTACCGGGGAGTAACAGTCGGTAAAGTCGAGAACATCAAGCTGGATAAAAAGGACCCGCATAAGATTCTGGTTCAGATCGCAGTGGACAAGAACGTGCCTTTGACCCGGAATGCATTTGCCCAACTGGGTTACCAGGGTTTGACGGGTCTGGCATACGTGCAGCTGAATGATGAGGACGGCGAGGCCGAACAACTGGAAACTGATTCGGATGAACCCGCACAAATTCCCCTGCGCCCCTCGTTATTCGACAGCATCACCAGTTCGGGCCAGCACCTGCTCGGTACTGCCAACGTATTGATCGAAAGAATGAATCTCCTCCTCGAAGACGAGAATCGGACGCGATTCATGCATATACTGGAAAATACGGAAAAGGCGACAGGCCGTTTGTCCAGGGTTCTCAACCAGTTGGAGCCGGGGCTCAAGGCAATCCCGGGGCTCGCTGCAGATGCAAGTTCCGTGATGAAAAATGCCGATCAGCTTGTAGTCGACCTCAACCAGATCACATCGAGGCTGAACCGGCAGGGAGGAGCCATCGATGGCCTTTCCGTAGCCACGGTAGAGCTGGGTGAAACCATGCGGTCATTGCGGGAAGCAACGGAAGGTATCAAAAATACCACCCGCAGTGTCGACCGGGTGCTACTCCAACTGGAAGATCAACCGGCAAGCCTGCTGTTTGGCCGTCCTCCCCCGCCGCCGGGTCCCGGTGAGACAGGTTTTGTACCGCCAGGAAGTAGATGAGATGAAAAAATACTTGGTTCTTGCAGTGGCAATTGCAGCGCTGGCAGCATGCGCCGCTATTCGTAATCCAGCACCGGTAGCGGTATATGATTTTGGATTACAGCCCTTCCCTATCCAGCCCAGCACGGCCGATGCGGGGGCAAACAAGCAACTGCGGACAAGTCTGCTGGTCGCTGAGACCATTGCACCTGCCTGGCTCGATAGTACGGCGATCCATTACCGGCTCGCCTACGATGACCCCACGCGGTTTTTAGCTTACCGCAGCAGCCGCTGGGCCTCGACACCTGCAAAGTTACTTACTCAACTCGTCAGAACACGCATTGCCGCCATTAATGAACGGGGAGTGATGAACCCTGGCGAAGGTACACGCGCAGATTATATATTGCGGCTCGACCTCGAAGAATTTGCCCAGGTGTTCGATACGCCATCCCGGAGCAGCGCCATTGTGCAACTTCGCGCCAGCCTTGTCGATCGCGCTACGCGTTACGCGGTTTCCCAGCGCAGCTTTGGGGTAGAACTGCCCGCGCCAACGGCGAATGCCGCAGGCGCCGTAAAAGCCCTTACGGAGGCGAGTGACCAATTGATTGAAAGCCTGATCGGATGGCTTGAGCAGGAACTTCGAGATAAAGGAAAGGAAGGTTTTTCGGAAGGATGATATTTTTCACGAGCCTGGAACTAATGGCTAAATGGCCATAGAGCATCCGCTTCCGGCATCTGCTGCTTCCCGGCGCGATTCGCGTAAGCACGGAGCTCCAGCCACACCGCTCCCCTCGCTGCAAAATCCCCAATGCCCTTACCACAATGAGCGGCTGGCATGACAGCGCGAGTACGGGAATCAGACACAAAGCCGGGTTAAACTGCTAACCATGTCAGCATGGACGCTTTTAAGCCTCAAACGTCGTCTTTCAGGTACCACATTTGCATTTGTATGAGGAAATATTTATGAAACGTTCGCTTACCCTGGCCGCGAGCTTGGTTGCGCTGTCACTGCTCACCGCTTGCGCAGGCAAGGTTTCCCTGCTGAAAAGCGGCTCATCCGCAAAATCCGCTGAATCGGACTATCCAACCGTGGAGCGCCCGGTCGCAGGATGCACAGAGGGTGAAAAGCCGTTCGATTGCGACCGGCGCGCCATACTCGCCATGCAGGGTGGATATGAGGTTCAGTTTAAATTCGACGAAACTGTCGTGCTGCAACCAGGCTACAAGCGCCGGGAGCCGAAGCGCAGCATGGGATTCGAGTTCGTGCTCCTGGTGGAAGATACTGGCCGCAAGATTTCACTGCAACATATTTTGGTGATGGGTGATGGGACAGTCACCAAGCACTGGCGCCAGGACTGGGTCTATGAAGCACCGACGCGCTGGGTCTACACCGGGAGCCAGCGGTTCGAGCAACAAAAGCGCGATCCTGCTGAAATACCGGGAACATGGACACAACTGGTTTACGAAGTAAACGATGCGCCGCGCTACTCGGGCAATGGCAAATGGAACCATCGATACGATGTATCGACCTGGACTTCGGAGCGCAACTGGCGGCCATTACCGCGCCGTGAATACACCAAGCGCAGCGACTACCAGATCATCAATACGGAGAATCGCCATACTATTGCACCCCAGGGGTGGACTCATGAGCAGGACAATACCAAGGTCATCCAGACGCCAGATGAGAAGGATGCGGTATTAGTGCGCGAGTTCGGTTTCAATGAATACCGGCGCATCAAAGGCTACGACTTTCAACCTGCGGTAAACTACTGGAATGGTACTTCCGCCTTCTGGGCAGATGTGCGCAAACGGTGGGAAAACGAGTTCGCCACCCATGGTTCGATTACGCTATCGGTTGTCCCTGGTGATGAGTCCTTTAACATGGCGGTCCTCGATCTCGCCGATGCGTACAGGAAAAACCCGCAGGCCGATATCTACCAGAAAAAGCTCGAAGATATCTTTAGCAAATACGTCAACGTCAGGAAGACACAAACCAGCTTCAGGTAGCAGCTCCAGATCCATCTACTTGAGCGTGCCAAACACCCTGCGGACCAGTTCGCTATCCTGATCCGCAGGGTTGTCGCGTATGGCCTGTTCCTTCTCTGCCATTAACAGATAAATTCCGTCCAGGGTTTTTTCGGTGACATGGTTTTCTATATTTGCGTGCTTTTCCGAAATCAATCCGAGCTTCGCGCCCTTTCCGGCAAAGTCATTGTATTTTTTCAGCACGCCTGCCTGCTCAGTCGCTTTTTTTACGATCGGCAAAAGTTGATCGGAGAGCGAGTCGGATGAGGTGTTACGGAAGTACTGCGTCGCTCCGCCGTCTCCGCCTGCAAGTATCGCTTTCGCATCATTAACAGGCATATCCTGCACCGCATCTATCAGCAATGCTCTTCCTTCCGCCGCCGCCGTTTCAGCCGCGTGATTCATGACCGCGATCAACCCATCAGCATGTTTGTTCATACCCACGGAGCGCATCAAGCCCTCCGCTTTCTGCAGAGAGACGGGTAACGCGATTTTTGCTTTGGGATGATGGAGAAAACCGTTTGGAACCCCAAGTGTGTCTATGGCCGCATTCACACTCAGTGTAAGTGCTTGCTTCAGACCATCGGCCGCCTCTTCATCTGCAAGAGTATCACTTGCTGCAGCGGAAACAGGGATGGAAACGAAAAAGCAGGTAACAATAGCAGGAATGATGCGCATTGGAGTAACTCCTGTCGGGTTTGCGTAACCGGCCTTGAAATTCCTCTCTTGGCTGATTCACTTCGCTAAAACCGCTACCTCTGTATGATGCCTGCCTCATGAGCCTGCTGATCCGCATGATAGCTGGAGCGGACCATGGGCCCGCAAGCGGCGTTGCTGAAACCCATTTCGATTGCGGCACGTTCAAATTCCTTGAATGCCCCCGGGGTGACATAACGCATGACAGGAAGATGTCCGATGCCTGGCTGCAGATACTGGCCAATGGTAAGCATCTCGACATCATGCTCGCGCAAGTCGCGCATCACACCGAGGATCTCCTCGTCAGTTTCTCCCAGTCCCAGCATCAACCCGGATTTGGTGGGGATATCCGGGAAACGTGCCTTGAAGTCCTTCAATAACCGGAGCGAATGGGTGTAGTCCGCGCCCGGACGGCACTGCCGGTAGAGGCGGGGTACCGTTTCGAGATTATGGTTCATAACATCGGGGGGGCAAGCGAATAATTTTTCCAGCGCAATATCCAGTCTCCCGCGAAAATCCGGCACCAGGATCTCTATCTTTGTCTGCGGCGAATGAGCTCGAACCTCGCGGATGCAATCCACGAAATGCTGGGCTCCGCCGTCTCTGAGGTCATCACGATCAACGCTCGTGATAACCACATATTTCAACTTCATGGCGGCAATGGACTGTGCAAGGTGCAGAGGTTCTTCAGGGTCCGGAGGACGCGGCCGGCCATGCGCTACATCGCAGAAAGGGCAGCGGCGGGTACAAAGATCGCCCAGTATCATGAAGGTGGCAGTGCCTTTGCCGAAGCATTCCCCGATATTGGGACAGGAAGCTTCCTCACATACCGTGTGCAGCTTCTGCTCCCGCAAAATCCGCTTGACCTCATAAAACTCCTGGCTGTTGGAGGATCGCACTCTGATCCAGGAAGGTTTACGCAGCAACTGATCGGGAGATTGCGGCGCGATTTTTACCGGATTGCGTGCGGTTTTTGCAACGCCTTTCTGGCGACTTTCAATTGTCATGATAAGGAAGAAACGTCTTCTTGATATTGATCCATATCAATCCGGAATATCCGGATCGGTTGATATCCATCTTTAAAACACTCTCGAAATCATTGTTCCAGCCTGCTGCTCAGTTTTTCGGCAAGCTTTCCTTGCAGCGCTTCCAGCTCGTCCGTTATACCGAGATCGCTGGTTTGCGTAACCCTTAACCCTGCATAGCCACAAGGGTTGATAGCCATAAACGGAGTGAGATCCATGCTGACATTCAGAGCCAGGCCATGGTAGCAGCATCCATTTTTTATCTTCAACCCCAGTGCCGCGATTTTTGCTCCGCCAACGTATACCCCCGGCGCATCCTCGTTGCCGCAGGCATCGACACGATACTCACCCAGCAAGTCTACCACGGCACCCTCCATTTTTCTGACCAGGTCACGCACGCCTAACTTGAGACGTCGCATATCCAGCAACAGATACGCAATAATCTGACCCGGGCCGTGATAGGTGATTTGACCACCACGATCCGTGTGTACTACGGGAATGCCTGGATTGTAGAGCAAATGCTCGGGTTTGCCGGCCACACCCTGGGTATAGACCGGCCAATGTTGCAGCAGCCAGATTTCGTCAGGGGTATTTTGCGTCCGACCTGCCGTGAACGCCTTCATCGCCTGCCAGATGGAAAGATAATCCATCACACCAGCATATCTGATTTCAAGTCCTGAAGTAGTCCTGTGCACAGGAGAGGGCGCAGACTCCAGGCTAACGGGCTGTATCACGGATAGAAGCTTCCGGAATTTGGAACAGGAATCGGAAGCTCGCTAAAGTACCATTACCACGGTGGGATGATCGCACAGTTCCTGATATAGCGCATCCAGTTGTTTGCGAGAAACAGCGCGAATCGTACACGTGAGGCTGAGATAATTGCTTTTTCTGCTGATTCTTACCTCCATGGTCGCCTCGTCAAAATCCGGAGCGTGGCGCTTCACAATCGCCAGTACGTTCTGTGAAAAATCCTGCCGCCGGTATTCCAGTGTTGCGGCACTGGGTGGAATGCCGGACGGAGATCCGACACGTCCCATAATTTTAATCGGAAAATCGCAGGGATATTCGATCAGGGTGCTGTCGTCAGACGAAGTCACAGGTTTCACGACCTTCAGGATATCGAAGAGTTGCCTCGCATGGTGGTTTGTTTATAACTCTGGTAGAGCTGGTAAAACAATGCAAATATTTTGCCGGGTTTTCCCTCCCCCACCGGTTGGTTATCGAGATGGGTAATCGGCATGATTTCTTTGGTCGAGGATGTCAGCAAAAGTTCCTCGGCAGTGCGCACTTCATGTTCCGTAATCGCACGAACTTCATGGGGAATGCCATTCGCCTGTGCCAGTTCCAGCACTATGTCATAGGTGATGCCCGGCAGCATCAGGTGATTCTTGGGCGGAGCCAGCAGAATTCCACTTCTTACGACAAAGATATTGCTTGCCGCCCCCTCAGTCATGAAACCGTCGCGAAACAACACCGTTTCCAGGGCGCCTTCATCGATCGCCATCTGCCGCAGCAGTACGTTGGGCAAGAGCGAGATTGCCTTGATATCGCAGCGCAACCATCGGTTATCATTGGCGGAAATCGCCACCACGCCGGTATGCAGCAGCCCGGGGGGCGGCGTCAGCAACGGATTGCTCATAATGAAGACAGTGGGCGCGACACCTTGTGGAAAGGCATGGTCGCGCCGGGCGACACCACGTGTAATATGCAGGTAGATATACTGATCCTCACCTTCATTCAAGGCGACGATTTGTTGCAGCAAATGTGTCCATTCGCTGTCCGAATGCGGATTTTGCAGGCGAATGCCATCGAGGCTGTGCTGGAGCCGGCGCAGATGCTCAGCCAGGCGAAAAGGTTTGCGGGAATAGACAGGAATAACCTCATATACCCCGTCACCAAAAATAAAACCCCTATCCAGCACAGAGATACGTGCTTCTTCGATTCTGAGGAAATCACCGTTGAGATAGATCATGATCAGCCTGGATAGCTCGGGATTTTTGCTTCTAGTTAAGCAGAAGCCGCATGCTATCCCATGCCCGGCCAAAAATATTCGCGGCACTGACGGTTTCAAGCGCTACCAGCGGATGTTCAACCACCTGCTTCCCTTCAAGCATAAACTTCACTGTGCCAACTTTTTGACCCGCAGTGACAGGAGCGAGAAGTGGCTGCTTATATTCCATCCTCGCTTTGAGCTTGTCAGTCTGATGGCGGGGCAGCGAAAAATAAACATCATTTCCGAATCCCGTCCTGAGCTTGTCCTGGGCACCTTTCCATAATGGGATAGCAATCACCTCCTGCGCTCCCGGATAGAGACGAACAGTGTCGTAGAACTGAAAACCATAATTCAGCAGGCGCTGGCTTTCCATCGCACGTGCGCTCTCCGAGGCGGTTCCCATCACCACCGCAACCAACCGGCGCTGTCCCCGGCTGGCTGAAGTAATGAGGCAGTAACCGGCTGCTTCAGTGTGTCCTGTCTTCATTCCGTCGACGTTCGGGTCAAGCCAGAGCAGGCGATTCCGGTTCGCCTGAGTGATTTTGTTATAGGTATATTCCTTGAGGGAATAGAGCGGATAATATTCCGGAAAATCGCGGATGATGGCGGTCGCGAGCAAGGCGAGATCGTACGCTGTGCTGTAATGATCCGGGTCCGGAAGTCCGGTTGAATTGGCAAAACGCGTGTTCTTCATGCCCAGGCGCACCGCCTCCTTGTTCATCGCTTGAGCGAAGGCCTCCTCTGATCCTGAAACGGCCTCCGCCAGTGCAATGGACGCATCGTTTCCTGACTGCACGATCATGCCGCGTATCAATTCATCGACCGTTACCGGCTTCTTCGGCTCGATGAACATGCGCGAACCTTGCGCTCGCCATGCACGTGCCGAGACCGGCACAGCTTGCGTCAAGGTAACACGTTTCTGATACAGGGCTGCAAAAACCACGTAAGCCGTCATCAGCTTCGTCAGGGACGCCGGTTCGACGCGTTCATGGGCATTTTTGCTCACAAGCACCTGTCCGCTCTGAAGATCAGCAAGCATGTAAGACTTGGCGGCGACGGAGAGAGTTTGCGGCGGCGTGTGAAACTGGGATTGCTGGGCGGCCAGTGGCAGGGCAAGCAGACACAGTGATAAAGGAAGCAAGCGTCTCATGGCAATCTGCAAAAAAACATTATTATATCCCAGCCATACCGAAGGCGTTATCCGCCGGGATCCTGAATCATTGACGCCCTCCCCCGCCTAAAGTCAGGGGATTCCTGCGGCGCTCAGACATTTATCCCGTGCTGTCGCAGGCCGCCCACGGTGTCTTCAGCAAGAGGAGCGAATTTAAAAGTACCACGCTCCGAATGACTTTCCCGGCTCTACTTTTCGGCGCGGTTACGCCCGCACAAGCTGAACCCGTCGTTCCATCCCAGCCGGTACTGCTTGTCTCCTGCAAACCTCTGCTCATCCTTCGCTCCATTTGCAGTCTTCTTCGCAGTTTCACAACCGTCGATATAGCCGTCCTTGAAGCTGGGCGAATAACCAGTAAGGTTGTAAACCGGCCGGGTAGGCTGTGGCGCGGGTGAAGGTGAAGGCGCCGTCGAAGTCGGAGGTGGCGTCGAAGTCGAAGGTGGCGGCGAAGGTGGAGATGCGGGTTGCGATTCCTTCTGACTTGTAGTGGTAGGGGTGCAACCCAGAATCGTGGTGACCAAAAGAATTGCCGCGATTGCTCGCATTGTGCTTTCCTCGTTCAGAATGAGATATTTTGCAGGCATTTGAGTTCGTTGCGCATTCTGTTTTTTCAACGCCTGCGGTTACCGCCGAACATGCCTCCCAGAATGCCGCGGAAGATTTCACGGCCGGCACGCGAGCCGATGGAGCGAGCCGCGCTCCGTGCGGCAGTATCAAGAATGCCGGGTTTATATCCACCGCGCGGGCCGGTTTTGCCGAGCAGCATATCACCCAGCACATCCATCATACCCTCTTCGGATTCGGCCTTTTTTGCCTTGCCACGAGCAGGAGCTTCCTCATTTCCGGCATTCTGGATATTCTGAGCCCGGCCTTTGAGTACTTCGTATGCGGACTCACGGTCCACCTGTTGCTCGTAATGGCCGAAAATTATCGAGGATTTGATGATGCCTGCGCGTTCCGCATCGGTGATCGGTCCTATCCTCGATTCAGGCGGCAGGATAAACGCCCGCTCAACCATAGCGGGACGGCCTTTCTCGTCCAGCAACGAAACGAGCGCCTCACCCACCGAAAGTTCACTGATCACCTTTTCGGTATCCAGACCGGGATTCGCACGCATGGTTTGGGCAGCCGCCCGCACCGCCTTCTGATCGCGCGGCGTAAACGCGCGTAAGGCATGCTGCACGCGATTGCCAAGCTGTCCCAGAACGGTTTCAGGAACATCGAGAGGATTTTGTGTTACAAAATACACGCCCACCCCCTTGGATCTTATCAACCTCACGACCTGTTCTATTTTCTCCAGGAGAGGACGGGGCGCATCATTGAACAGCAGATGGGCTTCATCAAAGAAAAATATCAGTTTCGGTTTCTCGGGATCGCCTACTTCAGGAAGATGCTCGAACAATTCTGACAGTATCCACAGCAAAAAGGTGGAATACAATTTGGGAGCATTCAGCAATTTGTCGGCTGCGAGGATGTTTATCATCCCCCGCCCCCTGCTGTCTATCTGCATCAGGTCATGAATATCGAGCATCGGCTCGCCGAACAGGATATCGCCGCCCTGCTGCTCGATCCCCAGAAGCGAACGCTGGATGGCACCGATCGAGGCGGCGGAAATATTACCGTACTGCACCGTGAAGTCCTTCGCGTTGTCGCCAACAAACTGCAGCAGTGCGCGCAGATCCTTCGTGTCGAGCAGCAGAAGCCCGTTATCATCCGCAATCTTGAACACCAGTGTCAGTACGCCCTGCTGCGTTTCGTTCAGATTGAATAATCGACCCAACAGCAGGGGTCCCATGTCGGATATGGTGGTTCGCACGGGATGTCCGGCTTTTCCGTAAATATCCCAAAACGTAACCGGATATGCAGTCCATTCAGGTTCTGGAAGGTGGAGTTGCGCAAGCCGCTCCTTCATTTTGACCGAAGCGGTGCCGGGAAAGGAGAGCCCCGCCAGATCACCCTTTATATCCGCCATGAATACGGGCACGCCGCTCGACGAGAAGCGTTCTGCCAGTACCTGAAGCGTAACGGTCTTACCTGTGCCGGTCGCGCCCGTGATCAGGCCATGCCGATTGGCGAAGCCAGGCAATAGACCAAGGAGATGGTCAGATTGCGCGATCAGCAACGGTTGTGCCATAGTGCCCTCATAAATGCGGCTTACAAACTCTGTATATCGGCTGTATGCGAACTGTATCAGTTTTTCCTTGCTTGCTCACCCCGCCCAGCCAGCGATCTCGAGCAACAGCATCAGAATGAGCCATAGCACCAGGGTGCGCCAGATGAGACCGACGGTACCCTGCAGAAAATCCATGTCAGCTTCTTCACCCACGCCTACCTCGGGGCGGTGATATGCGCCGGTCTCTTCTCGCAGCGGATCTCCCAGGCGCACGCCCAGCGCACCTGCGCCACTGGCAAGAATGATTCCCTGGTTCTGATCCCCCCATGATGCCGCCTGCGCGCGCCAGCAATAAACCGCATCCTCGAAGTTGCCCGCAATGGCAAAACTCAGGGCTGTTACCCTCGCGGGCAGCCAATCGATGACGTAAAACGCCTTTACCGCAAAAACACCAAAGCCATCCGGGCGCTTCCCCCAGGCATCATTCAACAATTCCGCAAGACGGTAGAGCATGGGCCCGAGCGGCCCGGGCAGCAAGGTGAACCAGACGATGACGCCAAGCATGCTACGATGAGCATGGATCAACCCCTGTTCGATGGCAATCCGCGAAATATCCTCACTGCTGGCACCCTCCGCCTCCATCCCGTAGTATTCCTTCAAGAAATCGCGTGCAAGCGGCAAATCTTCGTTCCTGAGCGCCTCCTTTATTTCGGTCAGGGAATAGCTGAACTGGCGAAAGCCCGTGGTGAGATACAGTATCCCCACATTCCACGCCCACGCCAGCAGCGGACTGACTCCATATAGTAAATAATAAACCAGGAGGGAGAGTATCAGGAAAGGTCCTGCCGCGGCTACCCAGGCAATGATGCCATGCCGATGGATGCCGGTGTTGAAATGACGCTCCAGCAAATCGGCATAGGAGAGGAAAGAGGAAATGATATGCTTGCGCGCGCTGCCGGAGCGCCATTGATCCAGCAGAAGAGCGAAAATCAACGAAAGAAAATTCATTGCGGAAAAATCATGCTGTTTTCCTTCATGCAGTTTCAGGGATAAGCATTATTCAACCTAGTGCGGACTTGAGAACCTTGCCCATCTCGGCGGGATTTCGCGCGACTTTAATTCCGCACTCCTCCAGTACCGCAAGCTTTTCCTGAGCGGTTCCCCGGCCCCCCGAAATAACGGCGCCGGCGTGACCCATGCGTCTGCCCGGAGGTGCTGTCAAACCCGCGATATATCCTACCACTGGTTTACGCATATTCTCCTTGACCCAGCGCGCGCAATCCTCCTCATCGGTACCGCCGATTTCCCCCACCATTAAAACAGCATCGGTTTCATCATCTTCGTCGAACAGCTGCATCACATCCAGGTGCCTCAAGCCATTCACCGGGTCGCCGCCGGTACCGATGCATGTGGATTGGCCTAATCCCTGTTCCATCAGTTGCGCCACCGCTTCGTAGGTGAGCGTTCCGGAACGGGAGACTACGCCGAGGCGTCCCTTTCGATGAATGTAACCCGGCATGATGCCAATCTTGATCTCGTCGGGCGTAATGATGCCGGGACAGTTCGGTCCTACCAGCCGCGTTTTTCGTCCTTTCATCCTGTGACAGGTACGTATCATATCGCGCACAGGGATACCCTCGGTGATACAAATTACCAGATCCAGTTCCGCATCCACCGCTTCATCGATTGCGGCTGCGGCAAATGGCGGCGGTACATAGATTACAGAAACGGTGGCCCCTGTTGCCTGCTTTGCTTCCTCTACCGTGGCGAAAATCGGGATTCCCTCAAAGTCCTCGCCCCCTTTCTTCGGATTGACTCCGGCAACAAAGCATTCTTTTCCATATGCATAATCGCGGCACATCCGTGTGTGGAATTGCCCGGTCTTGCCGGTAATCCCCTGCGTCATGACACGAGTGTTACGGTCGATCAGGATCGCCATACTGATTTCCCTCGTTTGCCGATTCTGTTCACGACCCTGTGACCGGGATGGCGGCCGAGGCGGCTGATGCAGCCGCGGTAACGGCCTTTTCCGCGGCATCCGCCATATTCCCGGCTGAAATGATGGCAAGACCTGATTCGGCCAGGATTTTTTTCCCAATATCCGCATTCGTGCCTTCGAGACGGACCACCAGGGGAACATGCAGCCTCGCTTCACGCGCCGCTGTCACTACTCCCTCCGCAATGACGTCGCATCTCATGATGCCGCCGAATATATTGATCAGTATGGCTTGCAGCCTCGGATTGCGCAGCATCAGCTTGAATGCTTCCGTGACTTTTTCAGCGGTTGCGCCTCCCCCTACGTCGAGAAAGTTGGCCGGGTTTCCTCCGTAGAGTTTGATGATATCCATGGTAGCCATCGCAAGACCGGCGCCATTTACCAGACAACCTATATTGCCATCGAGCGAAATGTAGGAAAGACCATATCTGGACGCCTCGATCTCTGCCGCATCTTCCTCGTCAAGATCGCGCAAGTCGGCGATATCGGGGTGCCGGAACAGCGCATTATCGTCAAAATTCATCTTCGCATCGAGTGCTGCAATGCGGTTTTCGCCGGTGAGTATCAGCGGGTTGATTTCGACGAGCGATGCATCCGTGCTGTCGTAAGCGCGGTATAAATTCTGCAACAGCGCAGCTGTTTCCGCCACTGCCGCACCGGAGAAACCGATCCTGTTCGTGATGTCTTCCGCTTCTGCAGCGGTCAGTCCCGCCCCCGGATCGATATACACTTTGTGGATCTTTTCCGGATGCTCGGCAGCAACCTGCTCGATATCCATCCCACCTTCGGCACTCGCCATTAGGCAGACACGGCGGCGGCCACGATCCACCACCAGCCCGATGTAAAACTCCTTCCTGATATCGAGGCCCTGTTCGATCAGCAGCCGTCGTACAACCTGGCCCTGGGGACCCGTCTGCGGCGTGACGAGTGTCATGCCGAGTATTTTCCCGGCAAATTGTTTCACCTCATCGAGCGATCGGGCGATCTTCACCCCGCCACCCTTCCCGCGCCCCCCTGCATGGATCTGGGCCTTGACCACCCATGTGCTTCCACCCACCTTTTCAGCGGCTGCTACTGCTTCATCCACGCTGAAGCAGGGGTATCCGCGAGGTATGGGGATACCAAACTGATGCAGGATATGTTTGGCCTGGTATTCATGGATTTTCATGATACCTCCAACGACGTGAATAGGGAGTATAGCTCAATAGCTGTGCCCGCGTACGAGGATAGGAACAGAGGTCGAACATCCTGCTTCCCCGCGGTCGAGCGACAGCCGTCCCTCTGGATTACGGATAACAACCGGCAATCGCTAATTGCCAGCAATTGCCGATACTGCGATATTGGCGCCTGCAACCGCAATCTACACATCCTCTACTTCACAGAGAATCACGGTGACATTATCTTTTCCCCCAGCTTCCAAAGCTGCCGAGATCAGTCTCTCCAATTTTTGCTCAAGAGATTCCGCGGAAGCGAGCACAATTTCGATGTCTGCATTCTCCACCATGTCGGTCAATCCATCCGAACACAATAAAAAAATATCGTTGCCGAGCACGGCCCCTTGCACGATATCGCATGTCATCGACGAATCGGCTCCCACGACGCGCAGGAGAATGTTTTTTCGGGGGTGATGCTTTGCCTCCTCGGGCGTGAGCATGCCCCTATCCACCTGTGACTGTACCAGCGAATGGTCTTTAGTCAACTGCCGCAGCGTTCCGGCGCGCAGCAGATACACTCTGCTATCGCCCACGTGACCGATAACATATCGCCCGTCGTCGAACACGAGAAGATCTGCTGTGCATCCCATTCCTGCATCCGCAGGGTGCTGGATGATGTGTTCGAGCATGCGCCCCTTTGCCGACTCGAATACGTGCTGAATGCGATCAGGAACAGCATCTTTCGGAAACAAAGCCGGTTCGGAAAATGCGCTTCGCACCATATCGACAAAATATTGACTGGCAACCTCACCTGCCGCCGCACCACCCATTCCGTCTGCAAGTGCCAGGACCTGGGCTTGTGGTATGATCAGGTAACTATCCTCATTATTATCCCGCCACAGGCCCACGTCGGTTGCACCGGCCGAATGTAAGCTGATCAAGTATACCCTCCTGTGGCTTGCGGCCGCTTGATGTGCTCGATGTATGTATTTGCCGGCCTTGATCGCGCGTCTTCGGCCTGGAGCAGCGCATATGACTGCGGATATCGGGGAGCATTGCATTGCAGGAAGAACGTCCTTCCTGCCCGTACGAGCTTAGCGGTCTTTGTATCCGCAGACTTTGTATCCGTTTACCTGGGAGAAAAGCATGCAAAAAACCTTTTTACTGCTTACGACCGTTTGCGCAATGTTCGGTTCCTTGTCCGCCGTCGCTGCCGAACAAGGCAGCAATAGAGGGGTTACCTACCGGCCCGATGTTACCTTTACCCTTCGCACAGACATCGGCGAGGGTAAACTGGTATTTATCGGTGAGGCGGGTGCCATCGCGGGCAAAATTAACCCCGACCTGGAGGTAAGCCCCGGCGCAGTGGTACAGATCAACCTGATCAACGGCGACGGTGCGACGCATGACGTCGCCATTCCCGAACTGGGCGCCAAATCGGATAATATCACGGCGAAAGGCGCTGCAACCTCGATGGTATTTCGCGCGACCCGTACCGGCACCTTTGAATACCTCTGCACACTACCCGGGCACCAGGCTGCCGGCATGTTCGGTCGTCTCATTGTCGGCAAGCTGCGCGAGGAGGCGAAAGGGTATGTAATCAACGTGGCCCAGGACCCACGCTCGGTTGGGGAACCGGTAGGAACCCGTGCTTCAAAGCATTTGACCCTCGATCTCGAAGCGACCGAAATCGAAGGACAGTTCTCGGACAAGAGCATCTATAAATACTGGACCTTCAATAACAGGGTGCCTGGACCACTCCTGCGCGTGAAGGTAGGGGATACCATCACCGTCAATCTGCATAACAGCGCAAGCAGCACCAACATCCATTCGATAGATTTCCACGCCGTAACGGGGCCGGGCGGAGGAGCCGCTGTCACACAGGCGGCGCCGGGCGAGAGGAAGAGCTTCACCTTCAAGGCGCTTCACCCTGGACTGTTCGTCTACCATTGCGCAACTCCCATGGTTGCGCACCATATTGCGAACGGCATGTATGGCATGATTCTGGTCGAGCCCGAGGGAGGTCTGCCCAAGGTTGACAGGGAATTTTACGTAATGCAGGGTGAGCTCTACACCACCCACTCCCACCATGCCAATGCGCGAGGTCTGCAGGAGTTTTCGCTGGAAAATCTGCTCGCGGAGAATCCCCAGCACCTGATGTTCAATGGCACCATGGATGCGCTTACGAAAAGGTACACCATGGAGGCGAACACGGGCGATAACGTGCGTATCTATTTTGGTGTGGGCGGTCCCAACCTCACCTCCAGCTTCCACATCATCGGGGAAGTCTTCGATAAGGTGTACGACCAGGCTTCATTGACCAGTCCGCCATTGGCAGATGTGCAAACGACGCTCGTCCCTCCAGGGGGCGCCACCATTGTGGAATTCAAGGTCGATTATCCAGGCCGCTATATTCTGGTTGATCACGCGCTGTCGCGTATGGAGAAAGGATTGGCGGGTTATCTCACGGTGCGTGGCGAGGCAAACCCGGAGATATTCAAGCCATAAAGAAAGAATTGAAAAAATCAGAGGCGATTTCTCGGGAAACGATCGCCTCTGATCCTTTATATCATTGGTGCGGCTGCTTATACGGTTTCTTGTTCATTACTTCCTGATCTCTGTATTCCTGCTTCACTCCCTCCGATAAATCCTTGGGCATCTTCTCCCGCGTGACCTCATAGGTTGAGCTGGGCGCGTTTTTGTCGACGTCCTTCTTGTCCTTCTTGCCCATGTCTTGATAAGATTTGTCCATTCCTCCCTTGTCCGAATCATGCGATCCAGCGAGCGCGCTGAAGCTGCAAACCGCCGTGAAGGACGCCAGAACAACTATCGATGTGAGTTTATTCATGTCAAGCTCCTGTAAGTAAATGGATGGCAGATGAAATAACACAAGTTCCGGTGACGAATACAGGTAATGCTTTCTAACATTGAATCCTCCAAGCGGGAAGCTGGCAAATTTTCACCGGCCTGCAATACGCTTGCAGGGACAATATATATACTCCTTTCTCTGAAATTATCGGTGCGCTAACGCACCCTCCGTTACAGACCCCTTCAGAAGACCGCGAGCGAGGACAGGCCATCGCCAACAGACAGGTATACGAAAACTGGAAGGAGCGCGCTCATCCATCCTCCGTATACCCCATGCCTTCAACAGGAAGATGTTGTACTTCCGTACGATGTACTGCAGGCAAATGGTAATTGGCCTTGAACTCTATAAGATGAAGGCGTGTTAACAAAGCAGGGAAAAAATGAAACTGGGTGATGGGGAAAAACTGATTCTATTAATGCTGAGCGAGGTCTTCGAAAAACTTAAGGTGGAGGGCAGTATTGACCCGGCGCTTGTAAAAAATGCCATTTCCCACGATCACCCCTGGGCATTGAAATGGGAATACGAACGGGTTGCAGCGTTATCCGGCCCGCTCTCGCTGGATCTTTGCCTGGATTGAACTCACATTTTTTACGAAAACATTATAGAAATATGGGAACTTTTTACTTTGAGGCCGCATCAAATATCATGCCGGCAAGCGTTTTTTGTCCGCTTGTGAAGGCATTGGTGACCTGACATCATTTAGCTGGTCATCAAGTTGATCGTATTTTTTAGCATGTCATCTTGATTCTGAAAGGGGGTTATCATGGAAATGGCAATTCTCGTAGTAGGTATAGGTGCTGTTGCTCTCTGGTATTTCAAATCCAAGGAAGGACGGAGAGAAAAATAATACTGATCCACAATAGTAGAACTCAAAGTTCACTCAAATCAATCAGCCGATGCCCAAGCTCAAGAAGCAAGGGCATCGGCTTCTTGTATCGAAGTTTTACAGGAAAAAGAGAAACTGTCTTTGGAAAAGGGAGAGAAGAGGACCTGCAGCCAGGACAGAAGCCTATGAAGAAAAACTTTCCATTCCGAAAACTTCACACGCAGGCTGACGCATGCTGCAATTCAGGGAAGTGCACGCTGACATGACAGCACTTGTCCGCAGACCGTAGTTCCGGGTGCGGTACGTTTCATCGCACCCTTCAGCCAACATCGAGGAAACCAATCTCAAACCCGAGGTGGAAGATAGCGGACAGAACAAGACTATCCCCTCGCGGAAAAGCGTCAATATCAATATTGAAATGCCCTCATCAAACAAGCAGCGAACGAGGGTAAAAGAGTGACAGTACCTGAAAATGAGAAATAACCACCACCTGCTTCGGCAGGTTTTTTATTGCCTCCCCATTCTTCAATCAAGTTTTTTCAGCTTGCGTTAACTATTTAACGGTAATGTTTTATTCGCACGGTTAAACTTCCTACTCGTTTCCCTCCTCCCAAAAACAGGGAAACGAATTCAATGTAGCTCCCCTAGGCCCGGTTCACGCCGGGCTTTTTTTTGCAGCCTTAAAAGAGAATCAATCCATGGAATAGCGCCAGTGAAGCGGCTTTTATTCGCCATCAAGATGAATTGGCAAAAGGATAGTATTGTCACGTGGGACGATAACGTGACGCCATTATCTGACCCACCCCAAGCCCTTTGTCCTATAGGGCTTGGGTTCTTCCATGCCCCGCCTCGCTCAATCTCCTCAATGGTTGTCTGTATAACTATATATCCAAGATATACTTTTTTTAATAAAAGCGCCAAACGGAGGTGGGAAATTTTCGCAATTATTGCGAAAATCTCTCGTTAATCCATTTAATTGGTTCTTTGACCAAGCTAATTAACTGTGTAAGCTGTCGAGAATTTAAAAACCTATCCTCCCTCTGCCGCAACCTTGCTTCTTTTCCCCTACGTCATCCTGGACCTGGAAACCACGGGTGACCACCCCCTCCATGACCGCATTATCGAGATTGCCCTCGTCCGTTTCGAGGAAGGAATGGAAAGCGCGCGCTGGGAAACGCTGGTCAATCCAGGCGTCTCCATTCCGCCTTTCATCACGCATTTGACTGGCATCAGCAATGGGATGGTAAAGGATGCTCCTTCCTTTGGAGACATCGCCCACCGGCTCTACAGTTTTCTTGATGGAGCGGTGCTGGCAGCGCATAACGTCCGCTTCGACTACGGATTCCTGAAGAACGAGTACCGGCGCATGGGCGCGCTGCTCCAGCACAAGGTGCTGTGCACGGCGAGGCTCTCGCGCAAGCTCTATCCTCAGCACAAGGGTCATGGGCTCGATGTCATCATGCAGCGTCACGGGCTAAAGACCGAAGCACGTCACCGGGCGATGGGAGACGTGGAGCTCCTCGCCGCCTATCTGGAGATGGCAAGGCGCGAGCTGGGCGCCCGACAGGTGCAGGAGGCGGCAACCGTCTTGCTGAAAGACCCAAGTCTGCCTGCAGGCCTGGATGCCTCAATTTTGAACCAGATTCCGGACAGGCCAGGTGTCTATTTCTTCTACGGCAAAAACAGCCTGCCGCTCTATATCGGCAAGAGCGTGACACTGCGCTCGCGGGTCATGTCCCATTTCAGCGGCGACCATGCCTCGTTCAGCGACATGCGCATTGCCCAGGAGGTCGAGCGGGTCGAATGGATGGAAACAGCCGGGGAACTGGGCGCGCTGCTGCTGGAATCGAGATTGATCAAGGAGTACCAGCCCATCCACAACAAGCGACTGCGCCGCTCCCGCACGCTCTTTTCCCTGAGCCTGGCCGAGGGCGCGCACGCGCCCCCACTGGTGAATATCGTCACGGAAGAGGATATCCGACCCGAGGTGTTCGGGCATCTGTACGGGTTGTTCCGCTCGAAGACAAAGGCAGTCGACGCGCTGCGCGAGGTTGTCCGGGAGAACAGGTTGTGTCCTCGGGCAGTTGGCTTTGAGAATGGGAAAGGTGCGTGTTTCGCGCACCAGTTGAAACGCTGCAATGGCGTCTGCGCGGGCAAGGAAGCGCCGCAACTGCATTACCTGCGCCTGAAACAGGCGCTGCTCCCGCTTAAGCTCAAATCGTGGCCCTACTCCGGCAGGATCGGCATACGGGAATACAATGCGTCATCCGGCCGATCGGAAGTACATGTCTTCGACTACTGGTGCCACCTGGGAACAGCGGACAATGAAGCCGGCTTGGACGATGTGCCTGGGATACGCTCATCCATGAAGTTTGATCTCGATACCTACAAGCTGCTGCTAAAGACCCTGGGAAAGCAAACAGAGGTGATTACGTTTGGATAGCTGATCCAGGTGCTGGCGGTCGCCAAGGTACTTGATACTGGGGATAATGGAGTATTCAAGTTCTTGCGTCAGGAAGGCTTACTGATGCCAATAATGTGCCGTATCGGCAGCATTATCGGTGTTGACCATTTCGGGCGTTGGAAAGGCAGCCCAACGATCAACTGAGTAAAAACGTTTCTATACTTTAAACTAAGGACGGAAAGGGACTGGCGTTGACGCAGAGGATGTTAAGGGAAAGGTATGAGACGTTGAGATATCTAATTATTTTTCAGGTCCGACTGTTTTTAAATCGGCGAGACCCACCGCTTGTGAAAATTGCTTACCCCACGCTGTTCTTCGCATAAACCCTTTTCTAAAAGCTACGGTACCCTTAGCTGTTACTTTATTTGTAGTAGTCGCGATCCCATCAGACAGTTCCCGATTTGACTGGTGCAGTTGTCAGATCAGATTCAGCTGTTCAGTAATGTGATTTTATCGTTCCACACCTCCTTTCCGTCAATTAATGTTTGCATGGGTGTTCGCCCGCAGCACATCTTGCCCTGATGAGTGCGGTCGTGATTGTAGTAGTGCAGCCAGTCATCCAGGT
>NZ_JCAHZJ010000038.1:0-65574 GCF_059489795.1 Nitrosospira sp. CT | reverse complement strand
TTGAGGAGGAATCCGACAGCAACCCGCAAGCCGTCCTGCATCGACACAACCTTGCCTACATCATCTATACCTCAGGCTCCACAGGAAAGCCAAAGGGAGTAGGGGTAGCGCATCATGCGCTAAGCCACTTTCTTACCAGCATGGGCGAGCTTCCAGGTATGGACGCCCAGGATACGCTTGCGGCGGTGACCGCACTGTCCTTTGACATTGCTGCCCTGGAGCTCTATCTGCCTTTGAGTGTTGGCGCACGCCTCGTGCTTGTTCCGCAGGGGATCAACCGCGATGGTCTGGCCCTTGCGCAACTCCTTCAAACCCACCGTCCCAGCGTCCTGCAGTCCACACCTGCCGGATGGCGCATGCTGGTTGCAGCCGGATGGGATTATTTGCAAGGAAAAGTAGAAGGAGAAATACAGGGTGGAGACAACAAACCGTTCAAGCCCTTGAGAGCGTTGTGTGGCGGCGAAGCGCTTCAGCCTGACCTTGCCGATCAGTTGCGCGCGCACGGCGTCGAGTTATGGAACATGTATGGACCCACTGAAACCACTATCTGGTCCGCAGTGGGAAGAATCGACCAAAGTGGTGCACCAGTATTAGGTAAGCCCATAGCGGCCACCCGGGCATACATCCTCGATACGAATCTCAATCCTGTTCTGCCAGGCGTGGCTGGAGAACTGTATCTCGGAGGGATAGGGTTGGCGCGTGGCTATCCCAACCGTGGAGGACTGACAGCAGAGCGTTTCATAGCCGATCCTTTCGATGAAGAAGGAGGACGGCTTTATCGAACTGGTGACCTGGCAAGATGGCGCGGCGATGGGCAGATCGAATACCTGGGGCGATTGGATCATCAGGTCAAGATTCGAGGGTTCCGCATCGAACTGGGGGAGATCGAAGCCCAACTGCTGGTTCAGCCTGAAATCAGGGAAGCGGTGGTGGTTGCGCGGGAAGGGGCCGATACTGCCCTGGCAGCCGCTGATACACCGCTACCAGGGGGAGGGGGCGCGAAGCTTGTGGCCTATGTTTCATTGCATGCCGGGGAAGATGTGGATGCTGCCTTACTGCGTCAGGCACTCGCCAAAGCGCTGCCGGACTATATGATTCCTTCGGCAATCATTGTTTTGGAGAGTTTACCGCTTAATCCCAATGGGAAAGTGGATCGCAAGGCCTTGCCTGAGCCGGAATTTGCCAACCCGGAGCGTTATGAGGCACCACAAAGTGAAGTGGAAGAAGTGCTGGCGAGCATCTGGGCCCAGGTGCTTGGCGTAGCCCAGGTGGGCCGGCATGACAACTTTTTTGAGTTGGGGGGCGATTCCATTCTCAGTCTTCAAATCGTCACCCAAGCCTGGCGTGCCGGCTTGAAGATCACACCCCGGCAGTTATTCGAACAGCAAACCATCGCTTCGTTGGCAAAAACAGTGGAAACCATTGAGGAACCGGTTATAGAACCGGCCAAACCTGAGCGTGGTTATCTGCGCGATTACCTGGGCTCTGCAGCGATTGCAGGGCTCCCATTTACAGAGGATGAAATTGAAGATGCTTATCCTTTGTCACCGACACAGGAAGGCATGCTGTTTCATACCATGGACACGGCAGTGGAAGGCGCGGGTCTTTATGTAAATCAGCTCAGCGTGGAAGTTGAGGGACTGGACCCGCAACGATTGGCAAATGCGTGGATGGCTATGGTTAGCCGCCATCCAATACTGCGTACCGGTTTTCTATGGCAAGCTGGCTTGGCGCGTCCGCTGCAAATCATCTTCAAAAAAACATATGTCCCTGCCGCCCCTGTCGTCCACTTGGATTGGCGCGGACTGGATGCGGTGGAATTACGTGTTGCTGCCTACGCAGAGGACGAATTGAGACGGGAATTCGATTTTCTCATGCCTCCACTGGCGCGGCTTGCCCTCATACGCCTTGCCGACGACCGCTATCAGCTGGTATGGACGCGACACCATATATTGCTCGACGCGTGGGGGGACTCCATTCTCATCAGCGATTGGTTGCGCTGTTACGATGGGCAGGCACTTGCTGCGCCAGGACCGGATTATGGTCACTATGTACGATGGCTTCTGCAACAGGACGAGCAGGCGACCAAGGCTTTCTGGGAAGCCCAACTTGCAGGGGTTGAAGGTCCGACTCTGTTGGCGGAGTCGACAGGAAAAACAACAAACGGAGCAAGCGAGCCAGACAAGCGATCAGGGTTTGCGCAGATATATACCCTTCTGAGTATCGAGGAAACCCGCCGGCTGAAAGCCTTTGCGCAGCGGCAGCAAGTGACCCTCAATACTTTCGTACAGGCAGCATGGGCATTGCTTTTGCAACGGTATACCGGCAAAGATACCGTGGTATTCGGCGCTACCGTAGCGGGGCGTCCTCCCAGCCTGCCAAAAGCCGAGGAAATAGTGGGAATGTTCATCAATACCATTCCCGTTCCGGTTGAGCGGAAAAGTGAATTGACAGTAGCGGAGTATCTCGGCCTGCTGCAGAAAATGAATGCAAGATTGCGTGAGCATGAGCACGCATCCCTTGCAGATATTCAACGATGGGCCGGTTCCTCCGGTCGGTCCCTCTTCGATAGCATTGTCGTGTTCGAGAATTATCCCATTGATGAGGCAATGCGTAGCAATGAGCTTTATGGACTGCGCTTTGGGGAAATCAAAGGCAAGGGGCTGACAGGATACGCGATGGACTTACAGGTCGTGGTGGGCGACAGGTTGGAAATCGAATATTGCTACGGACGCGCCGAGCTTCCCGACGACTTCGTGCTTGACTTGCGCGCGCATATGGAATTCCTGATGAGGGAGATGATGACTCATCCGGAGTGGCGTGTGGGAGAGCTGGGATGGATGGAAAAAAGAGAGATTGGCCACCTCCTTTCCCTCGGATCCAATGCACATCTGGAAACCTCGCCATCGCGGCTTTCGCATCAGTTTGTGCACAACCTGATCGAGCAGAACGCGGAACACCACCCTGAAGCGATTGCACTGCTCATGGGCGAGCAGGAGCTATCCTATGCGGAGTTGAATGAGCGGGCAAACCGGCTGGCGCACCATCTCGCCCGTATGGGTGTGAGACCGGAAGTGAGAGTAGGAGTGGCGATGGAACGCTCGCTCGAAGTCATTGTCACGCTGCTGGGCGTGCTCAAGGCCGGCGGAGCCTACGTGCCACTCGACCCCGAATATCCGGTAGAGCGCCTGTCCTTCATGGTGAAGGACAGCGGCATGTCACTCCTCTTGACCGAAGGAAAGTTGCTCGCCAAGCTCGGCAGCGGCTTTGGAGTGCAGGCGCTGTTGCTGGATTCCCTGGATCTCACGGCAGAATCGGGCTCTGAGCCCGATATTCCCCTCCATGAGCATAATCTGGCGTACATTATCTACACATCGGGCTCAACCGGGCTCCCCAAGGGAGTCGCGGTAGCGCACGGTCCACTGAGCATGCACTGCCGAGCGACCGCCGGGATTTACGGTATGACACCGCACTCATGCGAGCTGCTCTTCATGTCATTCTCATTCGATGGCGCACATGAGCGCTGGCTGACCGCACTGACAGTCGGTGCCGGCCTGGCAGTGCGCGACCAGGAATTGTGGACCGCGGAGCAGACATACGAGGCTTTGCACAGCTATGGCATTACCAATGCGGCATTTCCGCCCGCTTACCTGGGCCAGGTTGCCGAATGGGCTGCGCCCCGCAGCGATCCGCCCCCGGTAGAGCTTTATGTCTTCGGAGGCGAAGCCATGCCCAAGGCTTCCTACGATCTGGTGCGAAAGACCTTGCGGCCGCGCATTCTGATCAATGGTTACGGACCCACCGAGACAGTTGTTACCCCATTGATCTGGAAGACGGAAGCAAGCAACAGTTTCGATTGCGCCTACGCACCTATCGGCAGACCTGTGGGAGAACGTACCGCGTATGTGCTCGACGTCGATATGCAACCGGTACCCGTAGGCATGATTGGGGAATTGTACATTGGGGGCTATGGCCTTGCTCGCGGGTACCTGGGACGAGCGGGACTGACAGCGGAACGCTTTGTAGCCGATCCATTTGACGGGAATGGCGGCCGGCTCTATCGCACGGGTGATTTGGTGCGTTGGCTGGAGGACGGCAATATCGAATATATCTGCCGTGCTGACCATCAAGTGAAGATTCGCGGGTTCCGGATCGAGCTGGGCGAGATAGAGGCATGCGTACGTGAGCTTACCGGACTGACCGATGTTGCAGTCGTTGTTCGGGAAGGGGTAGGAGGACCGCAACTCGCAGCTTATGTCGTGCAGAATGAGATGAGGGGGGCGACTGCGTCAGTCCGGAAGGGAAGTGCGGGGTTGGGAAGCACGCTGAAGCAGCAACTTGCCAGGCGGCTGCCCGAATATATGGTGCCCACGCATATCGTCATCCTGGAGGAGCTGCCCCGACTGCCCAGTGGCAAGCTTGACCGCAGCGCATTACCGGAGCCGGATGCTGTTGCTGCCGACACTTATCGAGTACCCTCTACTCCGGAAGCTAGGCTTCTGGCTCAGATCTGGCAGGAGGTGCTGGGCGTGGAACGGGTGGGAGAGACAGACAACTTCTTCGCCCTCGGCGGAGATTCGCTCTCCAGCCTGAAAGTCATGGCCCGAATGCGCAACCTGCCCGGGTTGAAATTCGATTTCAAGCTGCGGGATCTGATGCAACGCCCGACCATTGCCGGTTTGCTCGGCCTGGACGTTGAAACCCCCGGCAAAACACAGTCACTGCTGCTGTTAAACCAGAGCGACGAAAAAGCGAAAGTCGAGCCATTATTCTGCATCCATGCGGGATTGGGAACGGTGTTCGACTACCAGCCGCTTGCGCGGCACCTACAGGGTAAGCGAACGGTCTATGGAATACCCTGCCGCATGCTCTCTGATCCCGGACATTGCGATACTTCTCTCGCCCAGATGGCGGCGGATTATGTCCAGATCATTCGCCATGCACAGCCGGAAGGACCCTACCACCTGTCAGGCTGGTCCCTTGGAGGCACTCTTGCAGCCATGATGGCTGCCTTGCTTGAGGCAGAGGGACAGGAGGTCGCGTTTCTGGGCCTCATCGATCCTTTCATTCCCGGCATCGGCAAATCCCAGCTCGACGACTGGCGACAGGATTTTTCCGATTTTATTTCCGTGGTGCTGCCCGGGGCGAAAATTGACAGCGGGGATGGAGTTTTCCCTGATGGAAATCAGAAAAGTTGGCAGCAGTCTTCGGAGCAGCCATCGGAAGAGACTTTGGTAGGTTTGCTGGAGAAATTGATTTCTATCATGCCGGCCTCGGAAGGTGCAGCTTCGCCTACGAAAGAGAAGCGTGGCGGGTATGCGGATCTGGGAGCAAGCGAACTTGCTCGTATCTTCGGCATTGCGCGGCACTTGAAAGCGCTTGCTGCACAAACTCCGGAATTAGGCTGTTTGAACATCCAACCCGCCTGCTGGTGGATTGCGACCCGCATCTTGTCCGACCGGCTGGCTCTTTTAAGGCAAACAGGCCAGCCTGAATTGTCCGGAAACGAAATCGATACCGATCACTTTTCGATCATACGGTCGGAAGCATTGTTTGCCGGGATGGAAAATACGCTTCGATCTGGTGGTGCCGGGACAGCAATTCCCTCGAAGGTTCTATAACCTTTGCACCCTTGTCTTTCAGGCTTTATCGGCTATAACGAAATATTGGGTTTGATATGAAAAGTGCTCGAAGTTAGATCGATAATCCAAAAGGAAAGAACAATGAACGTATCTGAATATGTTCGCGTTACCAGCCTTCCTTACAGCTCCCTATCGCACGAACTCAACATTTGGGGCAAGCTTTTCTCATCGAAGCAGCTCGCATTCAACATGCAGATGCAGACCCAATCCAACTGGTGCTGGGCGGCAACTGCAACGAGTGTATCCCATTTCTATTGGTGGTGGAGTACGTGGAGGCAATGCCGGGTCGCCAATGGAGAGCTTGATCATAGCGACTGTTGCAACACTCCCGTTCCCTCGGCATGTAATGTGCCCTGGTATCTCGACAAAGCCCTCACTCGTACCCACAATTTTGTCAGGATAATGGGCGGGCAAGCCGGTTTTCAGGCGGTGAAGAGTGAAATAGACGCTGGCAGACCCGTCGGGGCGAGGATCGGATGGAACGGCGGGGGTGGCCACTTCATAGTGATTTACGGTTACAGCCGTGTCCTTGCTCAGGAGTACTTTGATATCGATGATCCGATATATGGAAAGAGCCATCTTGCCGTATCCGATTTTGCCAGCAATTATCAAGGAAGCGGCACCTGGACACATACGTATTTCACCAAGAGCTTTCTCAAAATGCCAATAAAATATCTCATCCCGCTAGAGCCTATACTTCATCGCATATGGGAAGCTCGTTCACTGCTTCAGATAAAACAGGGAAAAATTCCGGCAACCGAATCCGCAGAATCGCGTGCATCTCGAGAAACAGAGGATGAAAAGCGGACATCTTTGGGCATGGCCCAGCGTGTATATTCCCTGGGGCTGGATTCATTGCTCGGTTCGCGGCAGATGGCTCCGGAACCGGTCGCCTTGCGGGTTTATGAAGTTGTAGGAGACACTCCACAGGCTTTTTACGATGTTACCGAGGAAGGCGAGTCCCGCGTGCTGCAAATGTCCGCGGCACAGCGGCAACTGGATTTATTCTCGCAAGGCTTGACTAAAGTCCTGGAGGCGGTGGGAGAAGCGGAGCAGGAGGCTGAACTTCGCGTATTTCGCGTACCCGCGCTGAACTTCGAAGCGCTGTGGATCAGTTATGGAGACGAAGGCAGGGACTTGCTTGTTCCATTGCACGCGGTAGGCCGCCTGGTGCAAAACGAGCCGGTGCCCATGCGTGATGCCCTGGAGGCGTTACGAGAGGCAGCACGGCCATTGGCAAACATGGATGACACGATGGGAGCGTGAGGGATGCCATGCTGGTTAGGTTCGAGGCGCAGCAAAAGCCCTCTGTAATTGCTGTGCCACTTCTTCACGCACCTTGCTTGCCTCGCTTACGATATTCGTCAGGCGCGCAAAGTCGTGCGTCATGCCCTCGTAAATTTTGAATTGAGTGGGAACGCCGGCATCTTTGAGCCTGCCGGCGTATTCAATTCCTTCATCCACGAGCGGATCGTGTTCCGCCAGGGCGATGAATGCCGGAGCGAGGCCGCTTAAATCCTCTGCCTCAAGCGGCGCAAAACGCCAGTCTGTCCGGTCTCTTTCGCAGGTCAGGTAATTGTTGAACATCCATTGCAGCGTCGGGGCTTCGAGCAGGTATCCCTTTGCGAGGCGGCGATGCGAATCGGTATCCTGCCACGCGCTTGTGCACGGGTAGAGCAGCGCCTGGAATACCGGTTGGAGCCAACCCATTTCCCTGGCGGCGATAGTCAATCCGGTGGCCAGCGTGCCCCCTGCGCTATCGCCTCCCACGGCTATCCGTTGAGGATCGATACCGTGAGCGGGTCCGTTGGAAAGAAGCCATTGGTAGGCATCCTGGGCGTCATGCACCGCCGTGGGGAACGGATACTCAGGCGCCAACCGGTAGCTAGCGTTCAGCACACGGCAGGGGGTCAGCGCAGCCAGTGTCCGGCATAGCGAGTCGTGGGAATCCAGGCTGCCGACACAATATCCCCCCCCATGAAAATACAGCAGCGCGGGTGCCGCCGGGCCGTGTAATGGCTCGTCCAGCAGAGGCGCATAGAGTCTCGCCGTTATCTCATTTCCATCCCGGCAAGGGATGCGGATTTCCTTGATGCTCGCGACCTCCATACCTGGACTATCCAGAGCCAGGGTGGATATATCGTATTGTTCGCGCGCTTTCGCAGGCGTCAGCTCGTGCAAGGGAGGGACACCATTGCTGATGCCCGCTTCCACAAGTTCGAGAAATGCTGCAAGATCGGGATCAAGCGGCATCGTTCGCGTCTCTCAGGAGTGATTTCAGTAATCGGCTAGAACCGAAGTTTTAGCGTCCCTATCACCATTCGTTCGGTACCGCGGAAAAAGTTTCCGCCAGAACTTGCAGAGTAGTATTTTTCGTTGAATATGTTGTTGGCATTGATGTAGAAGCGCCAGGGGCCATGATCATATCGAACCACCGCGTCAAACAGCGTAAACGACGGAGTGATGCTTGTGTTTGCATCATCGTTGAAGACCCTGCCCACATAGCGCACGCCACCACCGATGCCAAAACCCCTCAACCAACTGACATTCAGTGTACCAAGATCGTAATCCAACCATCCGGAGGTAGTCAGATTAGGAACGCGGATGGGCATTTTGCCTGCAAAACCATCGAAGCTCTCAGTAACCTTTACGTCGTTATAGGTGAAGGCACCGATAAAATTCATTCCGCGAAATAATTGCGTTCGGGCCTCTACTTCCGCACCTCTGGAGCGGATCTCACCGGTTTGTGTGAGGACTCCACCCGCGCGCAGATCAGGTACCAGAACATTGGTTTTGGTGAGCTCGAACAGTGCTGCTGTGAAAAGGCTTCTGGTACCCGGTGGTTGATACTTGACGCCTACTTCATATTGGGAAGCCCGGGTTGCATCGAATGGCCTGCCATCACTACTCCGGTCCAATCCCGGCTGGGGCAGGAACGATTGCGAATAGCTTGCATAGGGTGCGATTCCATTGGAGAAAAGGTAGGTCAGGCCAGCCCTTCCGGTGTATGCAGCGTCCTTGTTCGCGAAAGTGGTCTGGCTCAAGAACTCGTTTGTGTTGTTTGATACCCTGTCGTGACGGCCGCTCAGGGTTAGAATCCAGTTTTGGAACTTGATTTGATCCTGCACGTAGAAACCAACTTGATCTATCTTTTGTATTCCATCCACGGCCAGGAAATCTGGTGTGGGTATCGGTTGAGGATATATAGGGTTAAATACATTAATGGAAGGCGTCGGAGCGGTAGCTGCAAAATACTTAAGGGTGGCCTCGGTGCGAGTCCAATCTATTCCGGTCAGTACCGTATGGCTCAACGGTCCAGTGCTGATCCGGGCTTGCACGTGCGTATCCAGGGCTGTCTGATCAAGACGCTCTGCGGTGGCAAACGCGGAACGGGGCATGGTGCCGCTGAGATCATTTTCAGCAAATCCTAACGGATCCATGTCCCTGAAGCGGCCATCCAATCGCTGGAAGCGGAAATTCTGTCGTGCTGTCCAGGTATCATTGAAATGATGTTCCAGTCTGTAGCTGACCGAAGCCTGATCCGTCGAGTATCGGGTATAACTGGGATCTCCTAGGAGTGTATTGGTCGGGGTGCCATCGGGTGCGCCGAGGTAGAATGCGGCTGCCTCGCTACGGTTATTGAGGATATCGCCAAAAAGCGTGATTGATGTTCGGTCAGTTGGACGCCATGTCAGCGATGGTGCTATGTAGAAGCGTCTGATCTGGGCCCGGTCTCCACCTGTATTCGGAAAGCGCACCTGGGTGTCCGTATCGAGCGCGCTGGTCACCAGGCGGAACATCAGTGTTCCATCCTCATTGGCCAAGCCAAAGTCCCCAGCGATCCGCTTGCGGTCGAAATTACCGTACTGGATCTCGACTTCACGGATAGGAGTAGCAGTGGGAAGTTTGGTTATTCTGTTCACGATGCCCCCGGCGTCCCCGCGACCGAACATGACCGCAGTAGGCCCCCGCAGCACATCCACGCGCTCAAGTGAATATGGATCAGTGATAAAGGCGGCGAAGTAAAGCCCTGTCGCAGTCTGGCTCAAGTTATCCCGGAAATTGGCAGTGGTCTGGACATTAAAACCGCGCATGCTCACATACTCGAAACCCGTTCCGTTGAAACCGAACTGGTCTGGTACCACGCCGGGTACATACCGCAGCGCTTCGGTGAAATTGAGATTTACCCCGCGCATGTCCAGTTCATTGCGATTGATAACCGAAATGGATTGGGGTATCTCGATCAGCGGCGTGTCCGTCTTTGTCCCTGTCAGGGTGCGACTGGTGACATATCCGGGTGTCGGTCCTTTGTCCTTGATGACTAGCGTCGGCAAGACTGTTTCGGAGCGTTTGGCCGATTCAGGATTTTCCCCCTGCTGCGCATTCTCCTGAGTCGATGGGGCGTTCCCTTTTGAAGCTTTCTCCCCCGATCTGGAAGATTCTGTAGCAGAGGATTCGGCATTACTTTCTGCCGCAGGAACACTCGTTTGAAATTTTTTGGCTGACTCCAGGGAAGTTTCCTGTGCATGCCCGTAGCCAGCCACGGACAGGCTGAGGAGTGCGTACTGTATTGCGATTACAAGTCTGGTGGGTCGTGTAAGTGGAGTAAGTGGACGACGATGCCCTTTAATAGTTTTTGTATAGGCTTTCATTTTTTTGTGGTTGCTGGTAGTTAAAAAATTGTAAAGTGGGGGAGGTGTTATCAACTCGTATTCATGAGATTGAAGTAGATTTTCGTTTTCAAGATTCAACGGACGGCCACTGCACGCACCGGGTTTTCTGCCTGCTTCGCAACCGGATCATTGACCATACCCACGAGCGCCTGTCCTATTTCGTTCGTGCGGACTGCTGTAACTGAAAGCAGCGTATCGCTTAGACCGTGAGTTGATTCGCAGGCCCCCTGAAGGAAGATGGCAGGCCGAAAATTCGGCGTACTTTTCAGCCGGTAGTTGCGGTCTACGCTGAAGTCATCCATGTAGGGTGAAAGGGGTTTCAGCAAGGATTTGTGATAATCCCGTCCGTAGCCGGTTGCAAGCACGACCGCATCGTAGACCGCGCTGTATTCCCGCCCCGCATTCAAATCGCGCAGAAACAATTGAATGCCGCCTTCCGGCAAGGTATTGACGCTTGCGACTTCATGACGCCGCAGGAAGCGGTGGCGGGTATTGCCGGTCACTCTCTGCTGGTAGAACACATTAAAGATCTGTTCGATCAAAACCAGATCAGGTGCAGCGTAATTGGTATGCCAGAACTCCTCCAGAAGAGAAACCCGGTCGTGCTCCGAGCGGCTGAAAACGAAGTCGGTGAAATCGGCATTGAAGATTTCGTTTACAAAGGGACTGTCGTCCGACGGTTTGATTGCGCGGGCGCGCATGATCAGGTCAATCTGCGGAGCATCAGAGCGGTTGTGCAGATCCATGAAAATTTCCGACGCGCTTTGACCTGCACCTACGACCGCTATTTTTTTTGCTTCCTTATGCCGCTCGATCTCGCGGAGATAACTGTTCGAATGAAATATGCGCTTGTCGCCTTTCAGCGATTGGAAGCATTCGGGTATGCTGGGAACACCCCCGACGCTGACAATGAGATTGCGGGTCAGCCGTTCCCGCACAGTTCCAGTGGAATCTCGCGAACGCACGCGCAGCAGCATCACTTCATCATTACGCTTCTCCGGCAGTACTTCCAGAACTTCTTCCCCGTAAGCACACCGATCGTCGAAATGGGATGCGGCCCAGGCGAGGTAATCGTTGAATTCGTGGCGACTGGGGAAAAAGGTCTTGAGGTTGATAAAGTCCTGCAGCCGCTGTTTTTGATGGAGATAGTTGATGAATGTAAAGTGACTGGAGGGATTCCGCAGCGTGGCCAGATCCTTCAGGAAGGAAATCTGCATATGCGCATTGTCCAGCATCATGTTTGGATGCCAGGCGAAACCCGGCTGTTTCTCGATAAAAAACGCGTCTATGTCGTATCCTTCCTGTTTCTTTTCCTCCAAGGTAATAGCAAGCGCAATGTTGGAGGGGCCAAAGCCGATACCGATCAGATCATGTATTTGCATAGCGATATCCTCAGGATAAAGAAGATGTGGAACAGGATGTTGCGATGACATCGCGTGGAACCCACAGCCGTTCTGCAAAGAAGCGTTCCCGCAACAACATGCCGAGCATGGCGCGTTTGTGGGGGAAATCGAATTCCTTGAGATTCGCATAACCGCACCTCACGAGATTGCGAATCATTTTGTAATTATCCGTGCGAGGTTCTATGACGACGCGCTGCGTCCTGCAATCGTCGAGAAACAGGTAATGGGAGATCGATGGCAGCCAGGCTGTGACGAAGGGCTTGCCGCGAAAACGGATTTCACCGATCAGCACGTGCCAGCCTCGATCGAAGTCATCCACATCATAGAAGGGGGCAATACGGTCTTCTTTTGCCCAATAAACTTCAAAATAACCGAAAGCCTCGTCATCGAGACTCGCGATGAGCCCTGTAACATGAGGGTCCGCAGAAATGGCTTGTAGATAAGCCTGGTGTTTTGCCAGATCGCCTTCTTCCCGCCAGGATGCCGCTACTACGGGGTCGTTCATCCAGCGGTTGAAGCGTTCCAAGTCCCGGTGAAAGTCCACCGTACGGAATGACAGCGTACGGCCGAGCCAGTCGATATGGCGCTGGTATACGGTGCCGGCCGGTTTGGGAGGCCGCAGCGGATGACGGCGTCCCTCGCTCAGCACATAAGTCACGGGGAAGGCATGGGGCTGAGGCGGCACCAGCCACATTCTCGGCTGTTGCCAGAAAAGCTCGATATTCACAGTGGCCTGACCGCTCCTGTCGCGAAGGAGAAGACCTGATCGAAGCAGTTCTTCAGCCTGGTCGAAAGGAGCCAGGAGATCCAGTTTATCTGCTACAGGAAAACTGACGAACGCAGCTTCAATTGCCGCCAATACTTCCACGAGCTTTGGTTTTTCAGCATCGGACCCTATCCATTCCAGAGTCAGTCCATCACTCTGCTGGTCCAGCTGCCACCGCGAATTTTCGACACCATTCGCGGGTTGTAAAAGCAAGGTGTTGCCGTCGAGCGTGGCCGAATATGCAGTCCGATCGGGACGACAATTAATCGACGTCGCACGAGGGGAGAGATGCTGGCCCTGCTCGTGTAAATGTCCCATCTCGTTTTCCGGATAAGTATTGTAAGAACGGCGCTATCGGGCTATCGCTGTCGCTGTTATTCGTGTTCGCTGTATTTCGCGTTGTTATTCTGGTTAAAGACGAATGAGAAACATTATTTTTTACAATTGCAGCCGGATTGATTGCTCATTGTGAGAGCTATAACCTTGGGAGAAGTACGAGGGAAAATTCTGTTCTGGAGAAAATGGGGGATTAGAAGGGTCTATGCGGATAATTGCCTATGCGGATAACGGCAAACACTCCCGCTGCAATTGTCTTTCCAGGTCATGCAAGAGGAAATTGCCCTAAGGAGCGAAATTGCTCCAAGGAGTGAAATGCCCGGAACCTGCTTTGGGGATTAACAGGAGATGACGTGAACCGAGAGGTGATATGAATCGTTCAAGCGTAAATAATTGTAATTCTCATTCGTCTTCCCTCATATCCATTTCCTTACGGGGCAGCCATGCTCAAGTATCTCATCAACCAATCCAGGGTATTATTGGCAGGCGCTTCATTGGTCACAGTATTCCATGGTGCTTGCAGCGTGTTTCTCGTCGCACAGATCAATTCTGCGCTCACCGCGACCGAGAGCGAACGGGGAACCATGGCGCTCATTTTTATTGCCACTGCCGTTGCCGTGATGCTGAGTTATGTAAGCGCAGCGATTCTTTTCGAGCGCCTGGGACAACGGGCGCACGCGGAACTGCGCAGCTTTGTCGCCAGAAAGGTGCTAGCCGCCGATTACCGTAATCTTGAAACGGTGGGGACTGCCCGCATCCAATCGGCCCTTGCCGAGCATTGCACGCACGTTGCCGAATTCTTTGTGAGCTTTCCCGTCATCCTGATGAATGCCGTCATCGTCGCCGGATGTCTGCTTTATATGGCGTGGCTTTCATGGCAGGTATTCCTGCTCGCTATCCTTGTGGTTGGCCTAGGGTCCGTGGGATATCATCTTGCGCACCTGCGCGCAATACGCCATTTGAATATTGCCTCCGAAGAGCAGGACAAATTGTTTTCCTATTTTCGGTCCCTGACCGACGGGGCCAAGGAGCTTCGTCTCAATAACCGGAAGCGGAAGGCATTTTATGAGGATGTGCTGTCAGACTCGATCGAAACCGTGCGCCGCGAAAGGACTTTTGGAATGTCCGTCTTCGTCGCATCCGGTGGATGGGCCCAGTTCCTGCTCTATGGGTTTATCGGGATGGTATTATTCGCATTGGTGAGTGATGGTCCTGACCGGGCTCTGGTCATGACGGGCTACGCCCTGGTGTTCGTTTACATGGTGGGACCGCTCGAAGCGCTTCTGTTGAATATTCCCCGCGCCAATCTGGCCAAGGTTTCTGCGGAGCGGATCGAGGAAATAACGCGGGCGATGACCACATTGGAAATCGAGACCGATAATTCTTCTCTCTCAGGCTTGGAATTCATCGCACTCCAGGGCGTGTTGCACCGGTATTATCATGAACAGAGCGATGAATTGTTCACGCTCGGCCCCATCGACCTGGATTTCCGTCCCGGAGAGATTACTTTTCTAGTGGGGGGCAACGGGAGCGGCAAGACTACTTTGGCCAAGTTGCTGGTTGGACTCTATCCGCCGGAGGAAGGGCAGATAGTTTTCAATGGAAAAGTGGTCGATGAGACAAACCGGGATCGCTACAGGCAGCTTTTTTCGACGGTTTTTTCGGATTTCCATCTTTTCGACCGCTTGCTGGAAACGGGCAGAGTTGATCTGGATGACGAAGGCAATCGGCTTTTAGCCAAACTGCACCTGCAAAACAAGGTTAAAGTCCAGAACGGGGCTTTCACGACGCTTGCCCTTTCGCAAGGACAGCGCAAGCGTCTCGCTTTGGTGGTTGCCTATCTGGAAAATCGCCCGTTTTTTATATTCGACGAATGGGCAGCGGATCAGGACCCGGTCTTCAAGGAGGTCTTTTACCGCGAGCTCCTTCCGGAATTGCGCGCCATGGGCAAGGCTGTATTGGTGATATCGCACGATGACCGTTACTTTCATCTTGCCGACCGGTTGATACGCATGGAGAGCGGATGCCTGACGTTCAATGGTCGTCCATCACTGAAAGATGCCGCGCACGCGATCGCGGCCCCGCCGCTGGTACTTGACGGTATGACATGAAGCAATGAAACGAATGATCACGGTGCCGGGCGTAACCGGAGCACAAGATACCCGGCGCGCGGAGAGACTTTCGATCGGGCGCAATTTTCTTGTACTGGCGCATCGCTGGGCGGGTCTTTTATTGGCCGCATTTCTTTTCGTATCCGGCCTTACCGGCGCTGTCATCTCCTGGGATCATGAGCTGGATGAGTGGCTTAATCCCCAATTATACGAAGCAAGGAATGCTGGTGGCATCTCGCAGCCTCCGCTGCTGCTGGCCGATCGACTGGAAGCAGCGGACCCCCGGTTGCTGGTGACCTGGGTTCCACTCTCCGTCGAGCCGGGACATAACCTTGGCCTGGCAGTGAAGCCGCGCCTCGACCGGGCAACAGGCACAGCCTTCGATCTGGATTTCAACCAGATAGCCCTCGACCCAGTTGATGGAGAAGTGCGCGGCAAGCGTATGTGGGGCGAGATCTCCCTCAGTCGCGAGAATCTGCTGCCGTTTCTGTACAAGCTGCATTACAGCATGCATATTCCGGACGGGTTCGGAATCGAGTTGGGCATATTGTTCATGGGCACTCTTGCGATCATCTGGGCACTCGATTGCTTCATTGCTCTGTGGATTTCATTTCCCAAGGCGAGTGCATGGACCAAATCCTTTGCATTCCGCTGGCGGCAAGGAGGAGCAAGGCTGAACTTCGATCTGCATCGATCCGGTGGAGTGTGGGTATGGGGATTCCTGCTGATCCTGGCTGTGACTGCCGTGTCGATGAATCTCAACCAGCAGGTCATGCGGCCGCTGGTGTCGCTTTTTTCGATGCTATCGCCCAGTCCCTTCACACGTACTCCCAATCCTCCCGACCAGCCTGTCGAGCCGATGGTGGATCGCCACACCATCCTGCAGGGTGCAATAACCGAAGCGGAAAAGCGCGGATGGCATACGCCTCCCGGTGGCATATTTTATGATCCCGAAGTGGGGGTTTATGGTGTGATCTTCTTTGAGCCGGGGAACGACCATGGGGATGTGGGACTGGGAAATCCCTCGCTTTTCTTCGATGGCAAGGATGGAACACCCGCCGGAGCAAATGTGCCGGGTGAGGGCAGTGCGGGCGATATTTTCATGCAGGCGCAGTTTCCGCTGCATTCCGGACGTATCGTCGGTCTTCCCGGACGTATTTTCGTATCCGTCATGGGCCTGCTGGTGGCGATGCTGTCAGTTACGGGAGTGATCATCTGGCAGAAGAAGCGGTGGGCGCGAAAGAAAATGCTGATGAAGGGAGTGGGAGACGTATAGCTGTATTGCCCTGATTTTCGTCATGTCTACACCTTTCTCATTTTTTCCGAAAAACCTGCCCTTGACCATCATCGGTGTGGAATCATTTTTCTGCCCAGTAACGATAGGGCCACTCTGCGGCCAGTCGCAAGTACGGGATAAACCAGTGCAGCGGCGTTTCTGTTGCAGAACAGGAATTTGTTCAACCTACCAAAAAATCCCCTGTCAGCACCGAGTATGGAAAGAAGATGCATTGCATTGGCCCCGTGGTAATAATGCCTCTGCCATATCACGGCCATGCCTTCATTGATTTCCATGCCTTGGGCTCGCAACTCCCGGAGCAGATCAGGCCTTGTCCGGGCGTCGATGAGTTCTATCTCGCCTATATTCTTCCGTAGAGCGTAAAGTTTCACAAACGCCGCACAAAAAGGGCATTCTCCGTCATAAATGACGGAGAGGCGATCTGGATCATTCGCAGTCGCTGTCATGCCCAGCCCATCCAGCCGCGGACTGACGAATTGGCTAGCATGACAGCCGGATAAGCCGCGAGAAAAGGCCAGACAAACGCATTCAATCCCATGAAGTAGGCATTGGAAAAATGAAAAAGAGCGAAGCAGCAAAGACTTGCAATCGCCACGCCGGGTGGCGCCAATAGAACGAGTGGAAACAGCATTTCCGTCCCGATAGTCAGCCAGCATACGAACTTGCAGAAGCCGGGTCGGTCTGCGGCAAAACCCGCGGCAAAGGAGTGTCCGTATGTTCGGGTTTTCATCACACCGGGCAATGCTTTTCCGTCTCGCCAGACGGGCGAAACAACCTTGGCGGCGCCGGCAACAAAATAAGCGAGGACCGCTTGACCGCTGATTGCAAGAACACCAGAGGCCGTCACGTTCATGTCATCCAGCACAAGGCCGGCTGAAATGATGGCAACACCTGCAGCAATGACCATTCCCATCTGATCCGATCCATCGCCGCCGAACCAGGTGCGGCGTGACATGTAGAAGCATGAAAGCAGAATGAGCAGGCTGCACGGCAAATCTGCATGATTGGGATAGGGGATCAGCAGCAGAAGTCCCGCGACAATACGGCCTACCAGGACAGCAATTACAGCGGATTCCGCATGTACACGATGGCGGATGGACGCCGGGATCACAAGGCGTGGCCGCAGGCGCAGAATATTCCATGTGAGCAAACCATCAGAGCGGAATAGGTGAAGGTTGGCAAACCATTCCGCTGCGGAAAGCAGGGCCCATGCAGCCAAAAGAGTCTTGGTGATGACGAGGCATAAGGCGATGTCCGCCATGCCCTCAGTTACCATCGGCTATGAAAACTGGAAAGGAATGAACATTCCAGGTTCCGCTCGAGATGCCCTGTAGCTTCGATAATCGCGATTTGAAACTCGGCAGCGTCCGGCTCAGGCTGCACAGCATGGGCTGCGTAATGCAAAAGAAGGAGATAGGGAACGGTGAAAGGAAGTCCGGAGGGTCCCACATCATCGCGTTTCAATAACAGCTTTATTGCCTGGATGGCATCAGTCAGTATCTTCGATGCGCGCTTCTGCGGATTCCACAAGTACGCGAATTTCGGGCGCAACGGATAGACAGGCACGCTTTTCCAGTCTGTCAGCCGTCCATCCCGGCAACGGTCCCTTATAACCAGGTGATAATCCCTGACTCCAGGGTTAGGTGCAAAGAATGTCCAGCGTGGAATGATATGAAGTCCGTTAAACCGGTTGATAACGGACTGGAAGCGCGAGTGTTGCGCCAATAATGTGATTACCAGCCAAAGAGTCACTATCGAATAAAGCAGGATAGAGACTAATGACATGGGGAGCTTATATCAGCTCAGCGCGTTCTCGCGAAGTTTCACGAGTGCGTCCAGCGACAGGCCCTCGCCTCCTGATAAACCCGCATTGTCACCCGCTACAGCGGTGCCGGCATTACCAATGGGTATCACGATCTGCTCATATTTGTCGGATGTATCGGATGTCATTCTTCTTGCTTCTATAACGGCATCCAGTCCCGCAAGTTCCGCCTCGGCAAGTTCTGTCATCATTCCTCCCCAGTCAAAAAAAATATTTCCAAATTTAAAGTTGGATCAGCGCAAGCAGAGTTTTATCTGGAAATCTGATTAAGTGTAGTACAACTTATGCGCCACGTGCGCTACTGTGAGCTTTGCTGCTGATAAAGGAATGAAAGGGGGTCGCAACGGAGGACGCCTGTTAATGGACCCGCAGGGAAATCAATCGAATGTATCCGGTTCCGCAGATTTTGCCAGATCCTGATTTTCGTCCATCGGTTCCTGCTCCAGAAATTCCATGATCGCGTAGGTCAGTTCCTTGCAGCCATCCCCCGTCATGGCTGAGATGGCAAAGTTTTTGTCTTTCCAGCCAAGGCTACGGATGAATTTCCTGCATATTTTTTCGCGCTCATTTTCCGGCAGCAGATCGACCTTGTTGAGCACCAGCCAGCGCGGCTTGCAATAGAGCACTTGGTCATACTTCCTCAGTTCTTCGAGAATAGCCCTGGCCTCATGCACTGGATCAACCGCTTCATCGAGCGGCGCAATATCGACGATATGCAACAACAGGCGGGTACGCGCAAGATGCTTCAGGAAGCGGTGTCCAAGTCCCGCGCCTTCCGCTGCGCCTTCGATCAGTCCTGGAATATCAGCCATTACGAAACTGCGGCTCTGATCCACACGCACCACGCCCAGAGCAGGGTGCATGGTGGTGAAAGGGTAATCAGCTACTTTTGGGCGTGCTGCTGAAACTGCCCGAATCAGGGTCGACTTGCCCGCGTTTGGCATGCCGAGCAGTCCCACGTCCGCAAGAACCTTGAGCTCCAGCTTGAGGTTGGCTTCCTCTCCTGGTTCACCCAGCGTGAATTGCCGGGGGGTGCGGTTTGTGCTGGATTTGAAGTGCAGATTGCCTAATCCCCCCGTGCCGCCTTTCGCCAGCAGGATTTTTTGATCATGCTGGGCCAGATCGGCCACCAACTCTCCGGTGACCTCGTTGGTGACAACGGTGCCAACGGGCATGCGCAATACAATATCCTCGGCGCTTTTTCCGTAGCGATCAGAGCCTTGCCCATTTTCCCCGTTTTTTGCGCGGTGGATGCGAGCAAACCGGTAATCCACCAAGGTATTGATGTTGCGGTCAGCCACCGCAAAAATGCTGCCCCCGCGTCCGCCATCACCGCCGGACGGACCGCCTTTCGGAATGTATTTTTCCCGGCGGAAGGCTGCGACGCCGTCGCCGCCTTTTCCAGCGATTACATGGATAATTGCTTCGTCAATGTATTTCATGGATCATTTACTCGGATGCAAACAAAAAAGCCCTATCGGACTGATAGGGCTTTTCCTGAAAGGTAAATAAAATAAATCAAACCGGGATAATGCTCACTGTCTTGCGCTGCGGCAACCCTTTGACCGTGAAGTTTACCTTGCCGTCCACCTTGGCGAACAGTGTATGATCCTTGCCCATTCCGACGTTCTCACCCGGATGAACCCTTGTACCCCGCTGGCGGATGATGATGCTGCCAGCCGGAATCAGTTCGCCGCCAAAGCGCTTCACACCAAGGCGCTTGGAATTGGAGTCCCGCCCGTTACGGGAACTGCCACCTGCTTTTTTATGTGCCATGCCAGACTCTCCTTATACCGAAATATCGGTAATCTGAATTTCGGTGTAGTTCTGCCGGTGCCCCTGCTGTTTCCGATAGTGTTTGCGCCGGCGCATCTTGAAAATGCGGATTTTGTCATGCCTGCCCTGTTCCAGTACGGTTGCTTTGACAGAAGCGCCGCTCAGCAAGGGTTTTCCCAGCGAAATATTGTCGCCATCAGCAACCATCAATACCTGGTCGATCAGAAGTTCGCTTCCGATTTCTGCTGGTACCTGTTCTATTTTGAGCTTTAACCCGTTTTCAACCCGGTACTGCTTCCCGCCGGTTTTTATGACTGCGTACATGATGGAATCCTGTTTATTGCGCCCGCCAGGGAGCCATGAAAAGAAGTAGACGCGGATTATACAGAGTCACCCACTCAAGGTAAAGGTCTGTTGTGGATGAGTTTTATGAGGCAATCCGAGTTTTGCCCGTTTTCGGGCTTGACACGTTGGCAGCGACATTTCTACCATGGCAGCTTTTTTGCAGGAACCTCCGTGTCAATTGAACGTATCAGAAGCCTGATTGCCCAGGATATGGGCAGGGTGGATACCGTAATTCGTGAAAAACTCCATTCGGAGGTCGTGCTCATCCGGCAGGTAAGCGAATATATCATCAACAGCGGCGGGAAGCGTCTACGGCCCGCCTTGGTAATCCTGTCCGCAGGCGCGTTCGGTTATACCGGACAATACCATTACAATCTTGCCGCCATCGTGGAATTCATCCATACGGCAACCCTCCTGCATGACGACGTCGTGGATGCTTCCGATCTGAGGCGAAGCAAGGCGACTGCAAATGCTCTGTTCGGAAATGCCGCCAGTGTATTGGTCGGGGATTTTCTGTATTCCCGGGCGTTTCAGATGATGGTCGAAGTGGACAATATGCGTGTCATGCGGGTGTTGGCCGATGCGACCAACACGATTGCCGAAGGCGAAGTGTTGCAACTGCTCAATGTTCGCGATCCGGACGTAGATGAGGAAAATTACCTGCGCGTGATCCGCTATAAGACAGCAAAGCTGTTCGAAGCCGCAACGCGGCTCGGCGCGATCCTCGGTAATGCCACGCCGGCGGAGGAAGAGGCGATGGCCGTGTATGGCATGCATCTCGGCACCGCGTTCCAACTCACCGATGACATGCTGGATTATTCCGGGGACTATCAAGAGACCGGCAAGAATCTGGGTGACGACCTGGCAGAAGGCAAGCCCACCCTGCCGTTGATCTATGCCATGAAAACAGGATCGAGCGCCCAGGCAGAGATCATACGCAGCGCCATCGAGCAGGGAGGCGAGGGAGGTTTTCAGCCCGTGCTGGAAGTTATCCAGCAGACCGGAGCATTGGATTATGCCAGACAACGGGCGCAAGCCGAATCCGAAACGGCATCCAATATGATTTCCTCACTGCCGGATTCAGACTACAAGCAATCCCTGCTGGATCTGAGCACCTTTGCGGTGGCGAGAAATTATTAATAGTTTTACCTGGACCTAATTCGCCTGCTTGGCAGGGGCGCGGTGGCGCAGTCACCGCGCTAATTTGGATTGCTCCGAAACCCCTTCCTGCGTACAATTGCAGCCCACGTGCCTGACATGAATTGTTCCAGGCATCGCAAGTATCAAAATCGGTTTTTCGGGGTGTAGCTCAGCCTGGTAGAGTACTGCGTTCGGGACGCAGGAGTCGGAGGTTCGAATCCTCTCACCCCGACCATTCGGTTTGTTCACATTGGCGTTTTCGACTGCTTTTATCTGGAAACGCTGTCATATGCGGAATATCTGCGTCATTCATTCCTGACTTATGCAAGCGGGTCAGATTTGGTCCTCTCCCCACGTCTGCAAGTGCAGAGAGAACCAAGGAGAGAAGAAACAGGTTAACCGAACCATTTATTCCCCTTGACACGGTTGCTCTCCCACGAGTGGGAGAGGGGCCAGGGGAGAGGGCGGCCTTGGCGGATTTTTATCTCCTCTCAAGCTTGCGCCCCAATGCATAAGCGGTAGAATGCCGTACATGTCATTTAACTGCTTGCCGCCGGTTTCGATACCGCAACGGAGATTCCAGCTTGGGTAGAATCCTGTTCTTCGCCCTTATTGCCCTTCTTTTTTTCTGGGTAATAAGGAGCTACCGCCGCGCTCTCAAAAAACGTGAGGAGATGCATAAACAGCCTCAATCTCTCGAGGGTGAGGATATGGTCCGATGTATTTACTGCGGTGTCCATTTGCCCAGAAGCGAGAGTATTGATTCGGAAGGCAATTTTTTTTGCAGTGATGAGCATCGGCGACTGCACCTGCAATCTGAATCGTGAACCCGACGGTGCAAACGGGTTACAGCCGGCAAAATGAGGCAGCCAGCAGCGGCCGACAGGATGACTGCCTCATGCAGATCGACGCAACGGGATGTGCGAGCGGCATCCGCTTCATCGCTTCGCCCAATTTTGACGAACGTCCTGCCGGGTGTGCAATCAGTCTGCTGGTGATTCACAACATAAGCCTTCCCCCCGATGAGTTTGGTGGGGACGGCGTAGTCGATTTATTCACCAACAGACTTGATCCGGAAGCCCATCCCTACTACCGCGCCATTCACGGACTCAGGGTTTCCAGCCACTTTTATATCCGCCGGACAGGGGAAATCATTCAATTCGTCCCGTGCGAAAAACGCGCCTGGCACGCGGGGGAGTCTTGCTGGCAGGGCAGGGACCGGTGCAACGATTTTTCTATCGGTATCGAACTCGAGGGCAGCGATTCGCACCCTTTTACCGATTCTCAATACGGAGCGCTGGTCGAACTCACGCTGGAGCTGCAAAAAGCGTATTCCATCGAGCACATCGCGGGGCATTCCGATATTGCGCCAGGTCGCAAGACCGACCCAGGCCCCTGTTTCGACTGGGAGCGTTATCGCGCAGCGCTCACTGCCCCGCGTTAAGCCTTATTTCGAGGCTTGCGCAGTCTCTCGGCTAAGCATCAGAGAGAAGAACTCATCCTGTCATCTGGATGAGGCGCGCGCCTTTTCCTTGGACGAGGCAGAACTATTCCCGCGCGAATTCACGCCATCCGAAAAAATTCCCTGGCTCCGCAAATAGTCCTCGTAGTTGCCCTTGAAATCGACGACTCCCTCCGGCTTCATTTCAACGATGCGTGTTGCGAGAGACGACACAAATTCGCGGTCATGGGAAACGAAAATCAGTGTGCCTGTATATTTTTCCAAGGCTGCATTAAGCGATTCGATGGATTCCATGTCGAGATGGTTGGTGGGTTCGTCCATCAGCAATACATTGTTTCTTTGCAGCATCAGCTTGCCAAACAGCATACGCCCTTCCTCTCCGCCGGAAATGACGTTCACCGATTTTCTGACTTCATCGCCCGAAAACAGCAATCTGCCAAGCACACTCCGTACCGCCTGATCGTCATCGTGCTCACCACGCCACTGCATCATCCATTCGGTAAGCGATACATCGTTGTCGAAGTCCGCGGCATGATCCTGCGCAAAATACCCAGGACGCGCTTTCTCCGCCCATTTGACTTCTCCCGCATCAGGCGACAGATCACCGGCAAGGCAACGCAGCAAGGTCGTCTTGCCAATGCCGTTCGGACCGATAATCGCAATTTTTTCGCCCGCTTCCACATTCATGCTGAATTTTTGGAACAGCGGTTTTTGCATTCCGGCAAAACCTTTGGTGATGCTTTGCACCGATACCGCCAGGCGGTGCAGCTTCTCGCGCTCGTCCATGTCCAGGCGGATGTATGGATATTGTCGGCTTGAAGGTTTCACATCCTCCAGCTTTATTTTTTCGATCTGGCGGGCACGGCTGGTCGCTTGGCGTGCTTTGGAGGCGTTGGCGGAAAATCGGCTCACGAACGACTGCAATTCAGCAATCTGGGCTTTTTTCTTCGCGTTGTCGGCCAGCATGCGCTCTCGCACCTGGGTAGAGGCGAGCATGTAGTCATCGTAATTTCCCGGATAGATGCGGATTTCACCATAATCCAGGTCAGCCATATGGGTACATACGCTGTTCAGGAAATGCCGGTCATGCGAAATGATGACAATCGTGCTCCTGCTGGTGTTGATGACATCTTCAAGCCAGCGGATGGTATTGATATCGAGATTATTGGTGGGCTCGTCCAGGAGCAGGATATCCGGATCGGCAAACAACGCCTGGGCAAGCAGTATGCGCAGTTTGAAGCCGGGCGCCACAGCGCTCATCAGCCCCTGATGTTGCGGCAGCGGTATGCCCACCCCGAGTAGCAGTTCTCCCGCACGCGCTTCGGCGGAATAGCCATCCAGTTCAGCGAACCTCGCTTCCAGTTCCGCGGCGCGCATGTAGTCATCTTCCGTCGCATCGGGATCGGCATAAATTGCGTCGCGTTCTTCCTTTACGCGCCACAGTTCTTCATGCCCCATCATCACCGTATCGATTACGAGACAATTTTCGAAAGCGAACTGGTCCTGGCGCAATTTTCCCACGCGCTCACCAGCATCTACACTGACATTGCCGGAAGTAGGCTCCAGATCGCTCCCCAGGATTTTCATGAAGGTCGATTTCCCACACCCGTTGGCGCCGATCAATCCATAGCGATTGCCATCGCCGAACTTGACCGAGACATTCTCGAAAAGGGGTTTTGCCCCAAACTGCATGGTGATATTGGCTGTTGTAATCAACGTCTTTTCCTCTCTCTGTCCCCGGGAAGGGGCTGGAAAAAACTCTCCATTATACGTTTCCTACAGCAGAAACGGAATATGATCCTCATGGAGGGGCAAACAGGGAACCCGTAAACAGGGCTCGCAGACATCCCGGCTTATTGAGAGATTCCTCGGTTTTCACCTGATCCTGTATCATTACCGTTTCGGCTTAAATCGGTGTTTTATGAAGATTACATTTCTGGATTTCGAGCAGCCGATTGCTGAGCTTGAAGCGAAAATAGAAGAGTTGCGTTTTGCCCAGGACGACTCAGCGGTCGATATTTCAGCCGAGATCCTGCGCCTGCAAAAGAAAAGCCAATCCCTCACCAACAGCATATACGGGAAGCTCACGCCCTGGCAGATTTCACAAGTCGCGCGCCATCCACAGCGCCCCTATACGCTCGATTACATTCAGAATCTTTTCACGGATTTCGAAGAACTCCACGGCGACCGTGGCTTTGCGGATGACTATGCCATAATAGGCGGGTTGGCGCGTTTTAACGGCCAGACAGTCATGGTGATCGGCCACCAGAAGGGGCGTGACACCAAGGAAAAAATTCATCGCAATTTTGGCATGCCCAAGCCCGAGGGATATCGCAAGGCGCTGCGCCTGATGCGCCTGGCAGAAAAATTCGCCATCCCGCTGTTCACATTCATTGATACGCCCGGCGCATATCCCGGCATTGGGGCGGAAGAACGCGGCCAGTCAGAAGCGATTGGACACAACCTGTATGTAATGGCGGAGTTGAAAGTGCCCGTGATCTGCACCGTTATCGGGGAGGGCGGATCTGGCGGCGCACTGGCGGTGGCAGTGGGCGACGCAATCCAGATGCTGCAATATGCAACCTATTCCGTTATTTCTCCCGAAGGCTGTGCCTCCATCCTTTGGAAAAGCGCTGACAAGGCACCTGAAGCTGCCGAGATCATGGGGATCACGGCGCATCGCCTCAAAAGCCTGGAGCTGATAGACATGATCATCAGCGAGCCCTCCGGAGGTGCGCATCGTGATCATCCCGCAACCATGCAAGCCGTAAGGAAAGCCTTGCAGGACTCGCTCAAGCTCCTGCAGGACTATTCCATCGAAACGTTGCTGGAGAAACGCTTTGAGCGGCTGATGGGATATGGCAAGTTCAAGGAAGTCAAAGTCAGATAATATCTCACGCAGGGCGCAGCATGTATTGCGTACGCAGGTCCAAACCGGCGATCATCTGACCGTTGCATTGAGCGGGGGAGTGGATTCGGCAGTGTTGCTGCACCTGCTAGTCCCGCTTGCCTCGCAAATGCAGCTCCCGCTCTCCGCCGTTCATGTCAACCACGGCATCAGCCCCAATGCAGACAAATGGAGTGAATTCTGCCGAAATCTGTGCCAGTCCCGAAACATCCCCCTTGAAATTGCCAGAGTAAAAGTCATGCGCGAGCCAGGAATCAGTCTGGAAGCTGCGGCGCGTGAAGAACGCTATCGCATCTTTCGAAATCTCCAAACCGATTATGTGGTGCTGGCCCAGCATCTGGACGACCAGGCAGAAACGCTGCTGCTGCAATTGCTGCGTGGTGCAGGGGTAAAGGGTCTGAGCGCGATGCCGGTTGTGAGAACCGTGCGAAAAGAAATGGACGAGCAAGTCTCGACAGACCCCGTCCCTGCACTTGAGCGCCGCCCGAAGCTGCTTCGGCCTCTGCTCGATGTTTCGCGGCGGGAAATCGAAGACTATGCGAGAGAGCATGCTTTGCAGTGGATTACCGATGAAAGTAACGACGAGGTATCTTTTGATCGGAATTTTCTGCGCCACGCACTTTTTCCGCTCCTGGAGACGCGCTTCCCCGCTTATCGTACGACTTTCCTGCGCGCCAGCCGCCATATGGCAGAGGCATCGGTTTTACTGGATGAATTGGCTGAAGTCGATAGCGCGCAATGTGCAGTGCCCGGAAAGCTCCATGTCGAAGACTTACGGAAACTGGGTTTTCCGCGTGCCCGGAACCTGCTGCGCTACACGCTGGCACAGCATGGCGTCATACTGCCCAGTACGGTAAAGCTCGAAGAAATTCTGCGGCAACTGCTCTCCTCGTGCCCCGATACAAAACTGCATGTCATTTTCGGGAATACAGAAATCCGGTGCTTCAGAAGTCGGGTACATATACGAAAAGTCCAAGCGATTCCCGAGACTCGCTGGCATTTGGTCTGGCAGGGAGAAGAATGCCTTCCCACTCCTGAATTTAGTGGAACCCTCCGGTTTACACGTTGTATAGGCGCAGGGATTGGTTTGCAAAAGATCAACGAGCAGTCCATAACGATCCGTCTGCGCCAGGGCGGGGAACGCCTGCGTCCAGACTGCAATCGTCCGCGCCGCAGCCTTAAAAACCTCCTACGGGAAGCATCGCTTCCACCCTGGCAACGGCAAAGGCTACCGTTGATATTCAGCGGAGAGCAGCTGGTCTGCGTGCCGGGAATTGGCGTAGACTGCGACTTTCAGGCAGCGGGCGACGAACAGGGGCTCGTGGTGGAGTGGCAGGCAAATCCAGGCTCTCCATGGGGAGGACGCGAGATTCCTCATTCAGCCTGATGAAAGAGTTTCCACAAATTCGTCATTCCGGGCTTGACCCGGAATCTATTTCGTTGACTCACCCATTCTGCCTGAAGCTCCTCCGGGGTTCATTGCTGCTGTTTCTTCCTCCGGCACTGGCTACCTATCGGATACACTGATTTCCCTGTCAGAACGCTCCTTACCACAATTCAAACACCAGCACTTCCGCCTTTTGACCCTGATCGAGAACCAGACGGTCTTCATTGGTAAGCATGGCGGCATCTCCCGCTTCAAGCGGATGGCCATTCAGTGATACATGGCCGCGCGCAATGTGGACGTAAACATCATCACCTGAGCCAATACTGTGTTCAATTCGCTCGCCCCCATTCACCAGTCCAGCGAACATCTTTGCATCGGTCTGTATTTTTACAGAACCATTGGCGCCATCCGGCGAGGCAACCAGGCGTAGCTTCCCGCGCTTTTCCGCTTCATCAAAGTATTTCTCCTCATAGCCGGGCGGAATATCGGTCTTGTTGGGCAGGAACCAGATTTGCAGGAAATGAACTTTTTCGCTCTGCGAAGCGTTGAATTCGCTGTGCCGCACGCCAGTTCCTGCACTCATGCGCTGCACGCTGCCGGGGCGGATCACTGAACCGCCCCCGGTACTGTCTTTATGTGCCAGCGCGCCTTCCAGCACATAGCTGACAATCTCCATATCGCGGTGCCCATGCGTGCCAAAACCCTGCCCCGGCTGGACAGTGTCATCATTGATCACCCGCAATGAACGAAACTGCGTGTGCTCAGGATCGTAATAGTCCGCGAAAGAAAAGCTGTGCCAGGAATTCAGCCAGCCGTGGTCGGCATGGCCCCGCTCATGAGCGCGGCGTAGTTGGATCATTTAAATGCTCCTTTCAGTGAGGCGGAAAAAGGGGTTATTAAGTTCGGCGATTTGCGGCAGCTTCCTCTTTATGCTTGAGTCATGCCCCCCGTCGCCGCGGTACTGTCGGTTGACGCTATCGGCGCGCCGCCGATGAAATGCGAAACTTGCGGTGCTTCCCTACCTGTATGAAAGCGGTTGACGTTTTCCTGCACACGCTGGTCCTCGCGGGTAACGCGTGCATGCTGGCGTAAATGATCCAGCCAGGAGGCCTGCTGGAAGAATTCGATATAACGCCCCGGCTTCTCGAGGTCCTCAAAGACTCCCCAGGCAAACGCCCCATCGCGCCGGCGCGATGCCCCCAGGGAGCGGATTGCTTCTAGGAAGGCTCGCCGCTGATCCAGCGCAATCTCATATTCGACAGTGACCAGCACGGGTCCCCGGCGCAGGTCAGGTTCTTCCATTGCTGGAGGATGTGGTCGCCAATGGTATGAAGGGGCAAGATCCGGGGCCTCTCGGGAGCCCAGGCTGAAATTGCGAACAGCCAGCGCTGCCACCATAGTCGCGGCCGAGGATAGCAGGAGCGCGGTGGGAACGGTAGTGCTGGCAGCAACCCAGCCCCAAAACAGGCTTCCCAATGCCAGGCCTGCAGAGAAAACCATGATATAGAGAGACAGTGCGCGTCCCCGAACCCATGCAGGAACAGCGGTCTGTGCGGTAACCTGCAGCGACCAGAGCACGCCAACCCATGCTGCGCCGGAAAGCGTCATGACGGCGTAAAGCATCTCTTCGCTCTGCAGCGTTGCCAGCGCCATGATCGTTGCCGCATAAATCAGGCTTGCCACTAGTACTAGGCGATCGCGGGAGACAAGCTCATGTAGCCGGGGCAGAACAAGGAGACTGCAAACCGCCCCAATACCGACGAAGGAGAGCAAGAGCCCATAAGTCCCGGGCCCCCCGCCCAATTCGACTCGTGCAATCAGCGGAAGCAATGCCCATCCCGAGGCTGCGAAGAGAATAAAAGCCGTCGTGCGAATCAGCACCGCACGGAAAGGCGACGCTATATGTGCATAGCGTACGCCGGCGCGCAACGCCTGAAAGAAGCGTTCAGGCGGCAATGATCGTTCTTCCGGTTCACGTTTCCACCGCCACAGCACGGCAATCATGCCTATAAATGAGAGTGCATTCAGGCTATAAGCGGCCCATGCGCCGATCTGGGCCAGCAACACGCCGGCAATGGCAGGTCCGAGGGAACGCGACAGATTCATTGACAACGAACTCAATGCGACCGCTTCCGGCAGCATATTCCGGGGAACGAGCTCGGGGGCAGTGACGTTCAGCGCAGGGGTCGCCAGTGAGGCGCCAATGCCGAGAGCGAAGGTCAGAATCAACAGGTTCCAGATATCGATCTGATCGGTAGCAGCAAGCACGGCGAGCATTGTCGCGGCAAGCGCCATCCATATTTGCGTGAAGAGCAGGTAACGTCGCCGGTCTACGATATCGGTCAGCGCACCCGCGGCCAGCGCGAACAGTACCATGGGTAACGAAGTGGCCGCCTGCACCAGAGACACCATCACCGGTGAAGGAGAGAGATCAGTCATTACCCAGGCTGAGGAAACTCCGTTTATCCAGGTGCCGATGTTGGATGCGAGTGCGGCGAACCAGAAAGCACGAAACAGCGGTACCTTGAGCGGGCCGTATATGCCCGCATGCGAATTGCCCGAGACAGCCTCACCCGCATTTTTGTTCATCATGAAATCCGGTTTTTAGGGGAGGCGCTTTTTAGAGGAAGCTCGCGTCAGTTACCGGATTGTATCGGCTTCTCGCAGCTTGAAGATTAGCGCGGGCGGCAGGGCTGCGCACTCTTCCGGCCTGCCCTGACTCCTCCCGAAGGAAGAACTCTCATCGTATAGTTTTTGTATTTTATATATAGTCATATTGTTCTTAAATCAAGTTGTATTCCAGGCGCATTTTTTGAGATCACGGGCGGTAACGGATTACGGTTTCTCGCACCCTGAAATGGGTATCCTGGTTCAATCATCAGCAGTTGCTTGAATCCATCGATGACAAGCAACCCGCCGAGGCCAAAGAAAGGTGCTATCAACAACTCGCGGCAAAGGCTGCCGAATCTGTTTTACTTTAACCAGACAGCCTTCTCAAAACCCCGGAGGAAGAATGGAACAACGTGATATAGACATATCTTTTCCAGAAAATGGAAAACAGGCAACAGCCGGATAATTGCTGAGCAGGCAGGTCGCTTGAAGATGACAGCAATAGTGCGCGAAAAAATGTTACCCGGATTATTCCATACGGTCACGCAGACAGGAGCATCTATGTACTTCAGCCTGAATAATAAGTTTGTTTAATTGATAGATCGATGGAGATTGTGATGCAGCAAAAGATTTTATCCAGCTTTTTTCTCCTGCTTCTTGCGTTTGCCTCAGAGCTCCTTGCGCAACAAGCCTATGAGGATGAGCCTGACATGACGCCGGTGGCTGCACCATCCAAGGTCAGAATTGAGATCAACAAGAAATATTTCGAGGTTTGTGAAGCAGAGCTGGGACCATTTCCTCAGGAAACCATCCACTGTCCGGATGCAGTGCTGATTCCGACGGAGCACACGCTTGCCGGCGGCAAAGTGATCGAGCTTGGTGATGATTTGCCGGAGAGCACCCCCCGGTTCCGCAATTCCGAAACCGGGCAGCTCAAGTTGAATGCCGATACCCGGTTATTCGATGACATCACCTCCTGCGACAAGCCCAGCGGCATTTTTCGGGACATGCGTAATGCTGGCTGTATCCCCGGCAATCGCATCAAACACCTGACAAATCAGATCAAGGGCGGACAAACCGTCGATTGGGTCTACATATGCCGGAAAAATAGCAATTTTTCGAAGCAGGGGGATCATTACAATGAACTGGGACTGATCGGCTACAACCGGCATACGGGTAAAACCTGCTATTTTGCCGGACAACCGACGCAAACCCTCAAGGTCAATGGGAAGTGGACGGTCATCGAGAAAAACAATGAAGGTGAGCCGGTCGAAACCATCAGAACGGAAGCGGATGTTGCCCTGATTCCGGGGGAAAAGATTCCTGCGCCAGGCTTCAGTAAATTCGTTGAAAAAATGGTGATCCACTGGTCGGTGCCGACTCTTGGCGGCTGCACCCGTTGTCACTCCAACGGTCCGTTCATTCGCTACCCATTCAATGAGCCGGTCTGCCTGGTTGCCGGCAGCTCTGCCAGCTGTGTCAGAAGTTTTTCCAGCAACGAGGCTTGCGGCAAATATCTCGAACAAACCTATGCGCGTGGCGACCGCATCAAATATCAGTGCAGGGTTCTGAAACCAAACCGCCGGTCGGGAATGCTGTACTCGGTGGTTTCTCCTTTTGATGGAGACGGTACGCTCAACAAATTTTTACTGGCGATGAGCGAAGCCGACAAAAAAGATAAATATTATGAAGACCTGATGCAGTATCCCTGGGAAAAGCCCAAGCGTCTGGTCAGCCCCGAGGCGAAAGCGTGCGCGCAATGCCATGCACTTGGAAATGGTGTCTACGCCACTTTTGTTAATTCCCTGTTTTCCGTCCATAGCCTGAAGGACGAAAAATTTCATCCCGCGGTTGGCGAAAACTGGCGTGCTCGTTTGTTTTTGTCGAATGTTTCCGAGACTCAGCGCAGCGATAGCGCGCACGATAAAAAGATAAAGAGCGAAGGCATCCTGCCGATCAGGGTCAGCGCCAAATCGATCAAGGAGGAGAACGAATTACGGGAAAAACTATCGCTCGGACACTATCGGATGGCCTTGCAAAAGATCAATGATTGCGACCGGCAGCCGGGAAATTGCCAATGGGACGATCACTGGACGATGGAGCGGGTCAAAAAGGAACCGTTCAAATATTTGCAGGAACATTGCAGCTATTGCCATACACCGGAAATGGCCAAGCCGGTTTTAATGACCGAAGCTGATTTCAAGCACCGCGATCTGGTCGACAAAATCATAGGCCGCATGCACGAACCGATCAATCCGATGCCCCCCAGCGGGCAACTGCCAGGTTCGGTGTTAAATGTCCTGTCCGACTATCTGCGCAAAGCAAATAATTAAAGGATGCAATAATGAACGAGGAATTGAAGAAGAGCATAGCGGCCAGCATCGAAAACACGCGGTTCGACATTTTGCAGATGATCGAGCTGGGACGACAGCTTATCGACCATCCCGATGAAATCCATCACGGACCGGTGGTATCCATGGGGGTGCCGAAGGATACGCTGCCCAAATGGAACGATATCCAGATTCTGACAGCGCAACTCCATAAAAAACCATTAATGGATGATGCGCCGGTGGATACTCAGCTAGTGATCGGTCCGCATGCCCAAAAACCCCTGGTTCTGGATATCCCGCTGCTGGTCGGGGATATGAGTTATGGCGCGCTGTCGAAAAGGGCCAAGCAGGCATTGTCAAAGGGCGCTGAGCTGGCCGGTACCGCGATCTGTTCAGGTGAGGGCGGCATTCTGGGGGATGAAATCGAGCTGAACCAGAGCTATATGTTCGAACTGGGCAGCGCGCGCAACGGCCTGAAGAAAAACAACGACTTGAGTCAGTTCGCGAAGGATTTTAAAGGCAAAGTCAAGGCGTTTCACTTCAAGGGCGGGCAGGCGGCCAAGACCGGCACCGGCGGGCATTTGCCGGGAGGCAAGGTCACGGAGGAGATTGCCAAGGCACGCCGGATTGAAGTCGGCAAGGATGCGATTTCCCCATCCACCTTTGCCGATTTCCACACACCCCGCGATTTTGCTGATTTTGCCGATCAGATTCGCGATCAGATGGGCGGCATTCCGATTGGTTTCAAGATAAGCGCAAACCATATCGAGGATGACATGCGCTTCGCGCTCGATGCCGGGGCCGATTACATCATTCTCGACGGACGAGGGGGCAGTACCGGCGCTGCGCCGGCGATTTTCCGGGATCATATTTCAGTGCCAACGATCGCCGCGTTGGCGCGGGCGAGAAAATTTCTAGACGCCGCCGGCCATGGAAAAGGTACAAAGAATAGCGTGACCCTGATCATTGCCGGTGGTTTGCGCATTCCCTCTGATTTCATCAAGGCGTTAGCCTTGGGGGCCGACGGAATCGCGCTGGCCAACAGTGCGCTGCAGGCAATTGGCTGTACCGGTGCGCGTATCTGCTACTCCGGCGATTGCCCGGCCGGCATAGCAACTCATGCCCAGCACCTGGTCAACAAGATCGATATCGACGCCAGGGCGCGTGATCTGGCGCTGTTTTTCACCGGCAGCATGCACCTGATGAAGATCATGACAAGAGCCTGCGGCCACCATTCCCTGCGGGAATTTAGCCGGGATGATATTTGCACCTGGAAAGCCGAAATGTCCAGATTGGCTGGAATTCCCTATGCCGGCGTCAATCCTCAAATCTCTGATCGTTGGAACTGATGCAATCCTTGCGCTGGACGGAATCCGCCGTCTGCTCGATATATCTATGACGTGGTCGTGGAAATGAAATATATTACTTCCATGATCGAGCTGTCAGGGCAATAACGAATTCCGGTTCCTCACACATGGCTAAATCCAAATCCACTTATTCCTGCACCGAATGCGGCGGCCAGACCTTGAAGTGGCAGGGCCAGTGCCCGCATTGTCAGGCATGGAACACGCTGGTCGAGGCGGTGAGCGAAAAGGTGGCAGCGCGATTCACTCCCGTCTCGGAAAGCAGGGAAGTTCAGAGCTTGAGCGAAGTGGAAGCGGAAGAAGACCAGCGTTATTCCACAGGTTTGATCGAGTTTGACCGGGTGCTCGGCGGGGGCCTCGTGCAGGGTGGCGTGGTATTGCTGGGCGGCGACCCGGGCATCGGCAAATCCACGCTGTTGCTCCAGGCGTTATGCAATATGTCTTTGCTGCCGCTCGCAAGAAACGTATTGTACGTGAGCGGTGAAGAGTCGGCCAGACAGGTGGCGATGCGCGCAAAACGGATGGGGGTCGATGCAAAGGCGTTGCATTTGCTGGCTGAAATTCGCCTGGAGCGGATCCAGGAAGTGCTGGCCGAACGCAAGCCTGATGTGGCCGTCATCGATTCCATCCAGACAGTTTATTCCGACGCACTGCAATCCGCACCCGGTTCTGTCGCCCAGGTACGCGAGTGTGCCGCACAATTGACCCGGCTCGCCAAGGCCAGCGGTACCAGCATGATTCTGGTGGGCCATGTGACGAAGGAGGGCGCATTGGCCGGGCCGCGCGTACTGGAGCACATGGTGGATACGGTGCTCTATTTCGAAGGCGACACGCATTCGAGTTTTCGCCTGATCCGCGCCTTCAAGAACCGGTTTGGCGCAGTGAATGAACTAGGCGTTTTTGCGATGACTGAAAAGGGTTTGCGGGAGGTGAGCAACCCTTCGGCCCTGTTTCTTTCTCATCATGGCGGGCAGGTCCCGGGCTCCTGCATCATGGTGACACAGGAAGGTACCCGACCGCTTCTCGTTGAAATCCAGGCCCTGGTGGATGAAGCGCACTCGCCTAACGCGAGAAGGTTGAGCGTTGGACTGGAGCAGAACAGGCTGGCCATGCTGCTGGCGGTTTTGCACCGCCACGCAGGCATCGCCTGCTTCGATCAGGATGTGTTCGTGAACGCGGTGGGGGGCGTAAAAATTACCGAACCAGGTGCCGATCTGGCGGTATTGCTGGCAATCGTTTCCTCGCTCAAGAATCGGCCGCTGCCGGAAAAAACGGTGGTGTTTGGGGAAGTGGGTCTGGCGGGAGAAGTGCGGCCCGTCCAGCGTGGCCTGGAAAGATTGAGAGAAGCCGCCAAGCTGGGTTTTGTGAAGGCTATCGTACCCAAGGCCAACAAACCGAAAGCAGCGCCTTCCGGCATCGAAATCATTGCGGTGGAACGAGTGGAGGAGGCGGTTGCAGGAACGCGATAGTAATACGAAGGTCTTGATTAGTTCCATATCTATTGTGGATTGCGAGGCGGTGTAGACGGTTAGCTCCTGAACTTCGCGCACAAGTTGGTACGAACCTGCTCGAACAGAGCATGGAAGAACCGCTCGCCACCATTGCTCCAGGTTGCAACTTAAGCATTGCGCTTACAGCCGTGAGAAAATCAATAATCCCAGCGAATCGCGGAAAATCGATTTGCCCCTTTCACTCCCATAACCTACCTGTGACACATAAATGATATTCGTTAAAACACCTGTAATTCTTTTTCTTCTGTTTATGGGATTTAGCGCTGTCGTAAGCGGGCAGGCGAAAGAATGGGAAATACTCAATAACAAAGTAAAGTTGCTTTTCCAGAAGGGGCAGTACGACCAGGCGACAATAGTCGCCAAAAACGCGTTAGCAATGGCAGAGAAAGGATTTGGGGCTGATCATCCCGCTGTTGCCGTAAGCCTCAACAACCTTGCAGAACTGTATCGCGCCCAAGGTCAGTACGCGCTGGCTGAGCCGCTCCTTAAGCGATCGCTGTCGCTCATGGAGAAGATCTTGGACCGCGATCAGCCCAATGTGGCTAAAGGAGTGGATAATCTCGCGGCACTGTATCATGCCCAAGGTCAGTACGTGCTAGCTGAGTCGCTCTTCAAGAGATCCTTGGTTAGCAGGGAAAAGGCTCTCGGGCCGGACCACCCAGATGTGGCAACAAGTCTCAATAATCTCGCGGCACTGTATCATGCCCAAGGGCAGTATGCGCAGGCTGAGCCGCTCTATAAGCGCTCGCTGGAGATCTGGGAGAAAGCACTTGGCCTTGATCATCCCAATGTGGCCACAAGCCTCAACAACCTCGCAGAGCTGTATCGCGCCCAGGGACAGTATGCGCAGGCTGAGCCGCTCCTTAGGCGAGCGCTGAAAATCTCGGAGAAGGCTCTCGGTTCCGATCATCCCAATGTGGCCACAAATCTCAACAACCTCGCAGAGCTGTATCGCGCCCAGGGGCAGTATGCGCTGACCGAGCCGCTCTATAAGCGGTCGCTGGAGATCTGGGAGAAAGCACTTGGCCTTGATCATCCTAATGTGGCCACAAGCCTCAACAACCTTGCAGAGCTGTATCGCACCCAAGGGCAGGATGCGCAGGCTGAGCCGCTCCTTAAGCGAGCGCTGAAAATCTCGGAGAAGGCTCTCGGTCCCGATCATTCCAATGTGGCTCAAAGCCTCAACAACCTCGCGTTGCTATACTCTTCTCAAGGGCAATACGCACAGGCTGAGCCGCTCTTTAAGCGAGCCCTGGAAATCTGGGAGAAGGCCCTCGGCCCTGATCATCCCGATGTGGCTAAAAACCTCCACAATATTGCGGTGCTGTTCGATGCCCAAGGACAGTATGAGCAAGCCGAGTCGCTGTATAAGCGCTCGCTGGAAATCTGGGAGAAAACCCTTGGCCCTGATCATCCCGATATGGTCTTAGGTCTCAACAACCTCGCAGAATTCTATAGAGCAACAAACCGGATCAGCAAAGCTGAAGAGCTGGAAAAACGAGCAGCAAATATTCAAACAACCAGACATTAAGGTGTGTCGGCCTTATGAGTTTGGGGTGAAAGTGTCGGTGGCCACAACTCATAAGGAAGGACTGGTGGTTGGCATGCAGAGCCTGCCGGGTAATCCCTATGATGGACATATGCTGCATGCGGCCCTGGAACAAGTGAAAAACCTGACAAAACGGCAGTCGAAGGAAGTGTTCGTGGACCTGGGCGACGCCTTCCATGCCTTGCTCTGGGGTTGTGGGCACAACCTGCGCATGATTCTGAGGAAGCTGCGGCTTCTTCTTGACCTGATTCTCGTTCGGCTGCAGGCGCAAACAGCGAATGATGACCGACCTGGGAACCAGCTTATAGCAGCTTGTTCCCAAAAATCAAATTGTTCAGGGACGACTACTTACAACGACTGCTGCAGGGCAGCCTGTCATCTCTATAAACAAGTAAAACCCCAGAGTCTGATGCTGTAGAGATAAAAGGTCTTCGTGGCCAAATGGAGAGCCCTGCCGAGACTTCCAGTCGGCAATTTGTGTCCGTTACTTGTGGATTAGAGAAGGTTTCACATTTCGAGATTCACTTCAATCTTTGACATGCAACTGGGAATCCTTCATTCTTTTCAAGTCCTCGATTATTTCAACAGAATTGCGCGAAGCGCTGGCTGCTAAATAAATTTTAGCGATCCTGCCTTCCGGATCAATGAGGTAGGTATTGCGTTTGGCCAGACCGATGATGCTCCATATCGAATCGTAACGCTTGGCAGTCTCGCCTTTGCTATCTGCTAAAAGCGGAAAGGGAATATCATACTTTTTGGCAAAGTTTGCATGGCTTGCACTGTCGTCCACGCTTACACCGATAACTTCCGCGCCCAGATCCCTCAATTGGTGAATGTCATCACGGAATTTACATGCCTGCTTGGTGCACCCGGGTGTATCGTCCTTGACATAGAAATACAATGCCAGCCATTTGCCGTGGTAATCCGAGAGCTTGTGGTTTTTGCCATTTTGATCGGGAAGATTAAAATCCGGCGCTGTCTCGCCCACCTTAAGAGGTTCGGCAAGGGCGCCACGACTTCCAAAAGTCATAATAAGAGTTACTAACGTTGCAAGTACTCCCAGCACTTTCATGATTTCTCCTTGATATTCAAATCGATCTGGCAAATCGGCATCGCACGATGTTTTTGCGTGCGGGTTGAAACACTTGTTCTCATACCAGGTCTTCTCTTTTCATGTTGCATGCACCCTATTATGGTTCACTTCCTTATTTGCATGCAAAGACCTTCAGTTGAGTTTGGACGAGTAATTGAGTAATAAATTCAAATTATGGATACTGGCTATACTTTCAGTTGGCATGTTGTTGCTTGCCGCAATTGTTCCACCCATTCCGCAGCCCCCGTCATACCACCATTTCGCTGATAGCCGTGACTGTTTCGGCATTCCAAACTGTTTTAACGTAATCTCCAATCTCGCCTTTCTCTTCGTGGGAGTCGCAGGGCTGGTATTTTTGCTGTCCTCCCGAAGCTCACTTGCCGCCAAGGCCTTTACCCTGCCATCCGAACGCTGGCCTTTCGTGATTTTGTTCCTGAACGTGGCGCTGGTATGCTTCGGTTCAGCCTACTACCATCTGGCTCCTGCCAACGATCGCCTGATATGGGACCGATTACCCATTGCAATCGGCATCATGGCGCTGCTGGCAGCAACGCTCAACGACCGGGTCGGTCCAAAAGCAGGGACACCCCTTTTGCCTGTCCTGATTGCGATCGGCGCGGGTACCGTACTGAACTGGTATTGGAGCGAACAGCGCGGAGCGGGCAATCTGAACTTTTACGTAGTTGTGCAGTTCTATTCGTTGCTGGTCATCATTCTCCTTGGTGTTTTCTTCCGCTCGCGTTATACCCGGGGAGGAGACATCTACGCTGCGCTCGGGTTTTATGCCCTTGGCAAAGTTGCGGAATTCGCAGACCGGCCGATTTATGCTCTCGGACACGCAATCAGTGGACACAGCGTAAAGCATCTGCTTGCTGCTTGTGCTATCTACTGGATTTTACGCATGCTGAGGAAACGTGAACCTTTGCAGGGAACAATGGAGGAAGCAGCGCCTTGTTCTTCCGGCCTTCCCTGACGATGTGACGATCTGGTTAAAGTCTGGTTAAAGGAAAGAAGGAGAATGAAGTGCACCTTATAGAAGCTTACGAACGGATGGGTGGGGAAGCAGTCATCCGCCGCTTGGTAGACCGTTTTTATGACCTAATGGATGAGGATCCCGACTATTACGGCATACGCAAGCTTCATCCGCAGGACTTGACCAGTTCCCGGGAGAAATTGTTCATGTTCCTCTCGGGCTGGACCGGGGGACCGACACTTTATACCGACAAGTATGGCGATCCCCGCCTGCGCAGCCGCCATATGCCTTTTCCTATCGGCGCTGCAGAGCGCGATCAGTGGTTGGGCTGCATGTATCGAGCGATGGTGGATATCGAGCTGGATGAGGCCTTGCGCAAGAAGCTCGCCATGGCGTTCGATCAGACCGCGGACTTCATGCGCAACCAGCCGGAATAAAATTGATGAAGGATTGCGTGAATAGCGGGGCAGGGAAATTCCCGCTGCTTTCCCTCCCGCTGGTCCTTCAGAACATGGATGAAACGCCTACTTCCCCCTGAAAAAAGCGCTGGAACCGGTCGTGTTTCCCAATGAATCACGCCTGCTATTCCCTCCGCTACCGGCTCTGGCGGCTCTGGTACTGCTCGCTGTATTACCCCATGTATCTCGATTACCGGCAGGTGAACGGCTCTGCCCAGTCTTCCAGTCTCCATCGGACCTATAAGCGTTGCTCCGGTGCGGAACATCACTGGACCAGGTACGGCTGCGTTTATGGGCGACACTAGGTGTGCTTCTAGGCTGTACACCCCCGCCAGAGCGGGGTTTAACGCGTGGTTCCAGGCCGGGAACGACATGCGAAGCAATGCGGTGGCCGGTAAAGCGTTCGATTTTTTTCAGATGGATTCCATCCTTGCTGGAAGCGAATGAAACCGCAATTCCTGACGCGCCAGCGCGTCCTGTCCGCCCGATGCGATGCACATAATCTTCGGCAAATTTCGGCAGATCAAAATTGATGACGTGGGTAATGCCCGCCACATCGATTCCCCGCGCGGCTACATCGGTCGCCACCAGCACTCTTATGCCGCCCTGGCGCAGCTTTACGAGAGTACGGTTGCGGTCGCGCTGGCTCATGTCCCCGTGCAAGGCGGCTGCCGTATGACCCTGGGCGGAAAGACTGTCGGCGAGCATATCCGCATCACGTTTGGTAGCGGTAAAAACGATGGCTTGTTTGAGCGCTATGTCCTGAAGCAGGTGGTCCAGCAACTGGTTTTTGTGGGAAATGTCGTCCACGTAATGCAGCCGTTGTTCGATATTGTTCAACCGGGCCTTGGAAGTGGCTACCTGGATGCGCTTCGGCGAGTTCAGCAGACGCGCAGCCACATTATCCATTGCACCATCCAGGGTGGCTGAAAACAGCAAGGTCTGGCGGGTTGCAGGGGTGGCCGATACGATTCGCTCAACATCCTCTATGAAGCCCATGTCGAGCATGCGGTCGGCCTCGTCCAGCACCAGCATTTCCAGGCGCGAAAAATCAATCCGCCCCCGTTGGATGTGGTCGACCAGCCGACCTGGAGTGGCCACAAGAATATCGACCATCTGCGAGAGCAGTTTGTTCTGCAGCGGGTAAGGCATACCACCAAGTATGCTCACCACTTTCGCCCGCGGGAGGTACTTCCCATATTTGGCAGTGGCTTCGGATACCTGGAGCGCAAGTTCCCGCGTTGGCGTCAATACCAGCACGCGGGGTCCGCGGCTACGCACCTGGGAGGGGGAAGCCAGCCGGTGCAGAGCAGGCAACATGAAAGCAGCAGTTTTGCCTGTGCCGGTCTGGGCTGATGCCATGACATCATGCCCCGTCAGCAATTCGGGAATGGCTTGTTCCTGAATGGGGGTAGGCGAGGTATAGCCCGCATCATTGATGGCTTTAAGAATGAGCGGATGGAGATTCAAACTTTCAAAAGACACGTTGTTTTTTCCTGTTGAATGAAAAAGTGTGCATCCTCATGAAAATCCGGTTTCCGTACCTCAGCCTCTACTTGAAAGGATCTTGCGTCAAGAGAGTTACGACAAGATTGTCGAGTTCTGCACAGGGATGTTTCCATCCCATTTTGTGGCTGAGTCAGGTGACCTGATATTGATTCTTGGATGCGCTCTCAAGCGCGCAAGCAGGACGTATCCCGAAAACGGACGGGCTGTTGGTCGGCCAGCGCACATACATAAGAAACCGCTTGAACAACCCATAAAGGGTTGACCCAGGGTTCCAAACATCGCCGCTAACCACGGTGCCGCCAATTTCCGCTGGAAACTTGAAAATCGAAAAAGCTCTGAAACGGTCAGGAACGATGGATCGAGAAAAGCCGTGATGCTATTAGGGCTTTTCGCCGAAGCGCGGAGTATACAGGAAACTGGAGCTGTATAGAAATTTTTTATGTGGATAAATGCATGCGCGGCTTGATTGAGATGCCTATCTGGAATGGACCCTGTAGGTCTGTTCCAGATAGGCAATCAGTCATGCAAAGTCAGCATTCGAAGCCTACATTTTCTCCAGGACTTTGTCGCTTTCCGGAGGGATAGTCTCGGTGCGAGGAAGCACGGGCCTGGCAGTGATCTGCCGTTTCAGGTTCTCTATCTCGGGTTCATTCAACGTTTCGGCCTGAAGCAGCTCCTCCGCCGTACGATCGAGCAGCGCGCGGTTGTTTTTCAATATCTCTATCGCTCGCTCCAGCGCGCCATCGACGAGCGCACGCACAGTGTTGTCAACCGTGTTTGCCGTATCTTCGCTATAGTCCCGGCTTTGCGGCATGGGAATGCCGGGTTGCAGAAACTGCGAGCGTTCGCGATCATAGGCAACATTACCGAGCGCTTCGGTCATTCCATAGCGTAGCACCATGGCACGGGCGAGGTCGGTCGCGCGGACGATGTCATCCGATGCGCCCGTCGATATTTCATTGAATACCACACGCTCGGCCGCTCGTCCGCCCATCATCACCGCCATTTTGTTTTCCAGTTCTGCCCGGGTCATCAGAAACCGGTCTTCGGTCGGTCGCTGCACTGTATAGCCGAGCGCGCCTATTCCACGTGGGATAATAGAAACCTTGTGTACCGCATCGGTTCCTGGCAAGGCGAGCGCCACCATGGCGTGTCCCAGTTCATGAAACGCGACTACGCGGCGTTCTTCCGGATTGAGCAGGCGGTTGCGCTTCTCAAGGCCGGCTACCACCCGCAAAATGGCGTTATTGAAATCCCCCATTGTCACGGCGGCGCCATTCCTGCGGGTGGCAAGCAGGGCAGCTTCGTTGACCAGGTTGGCGAGATCAGCGCCCGTAAACCCCGGCGTCAAAGCTGCGACCTGCTCTTTTTTTACATCAGGATCGAGCTTCACCTTTTTCAGATGCACAGCAAGAATCTGCTCTCGCCCCAGTTTGTCCGGTCGGTCCACCAGCACCTGGCGGTCAAATCGCCCCGCCCGCAGCAGGGCGGGGTCGAGGATTTCGGGCCGGTTGGTCGCTGCGAGCAGCACCACGCCACTTTTAGGGTCGAAACCATCAAGCTCGGCCAACAGTTGATTCAGCGTCTGCTCCTTCTCGTCATGACCCCCAAGCCCATAGGCGCCTCGGGCTCGTCCAAGCGAATCCAGTTCATCGATAAAGATGATGGCGGGAGCCATCTGACGCGCCTGTTCAAACAGGTCGCGCACCCGGGCGGCTCCAACCCCGACAAACATCTCTACGAACTCGGAACCGGAGATCGAGAAGAACGGAACATTCGCTTCGCCTGCCACAGCACGAGCCAGCAGCGTCTTGCCCGTACCGGGCGGTCCCACCAGCAGGATACCCTTGGGTACCCTCCCGCCCAGGCGGCTGTATCCGGCAGGATCCTTCAAAAAATTGATGACTTCTTCCAGTTCTTCCTTGGCCTCATCCACCCCCGCCACGTCTGCGAAAGTCACTTTGGTTTCTTTCTCCACGAAAACTTTGGCGCGGCTCTTGCCGATTGACATCAGCCCGCCGCTCATGCCGCCTGGATTCATGCGGCGGATGATAAACAGCCATATCCCGAAAAAAATCGCCATCGGTAATAGCCACGACAGCAGATCGCGCATCCAGGTGCTCTGAATCACGCCCGTATACGTCACGTGATGTTGATCGAGCTTATCAGCCAGCTCAGGTTCCACCCGCGTGGTCACGAAATCCTTCAACCCGTCGGCGCCTTCCCCTTTCAGGGTGCCATAAATATGGTTTTCGGTAATGGCTATCTCCGCAATCTTGTCCTCGTCCAGCAGGGTATGAAAGCGGCTGTAAGGGATGGGCTCGACCTTGGTATAGCGGGCATACATGCTTTGTATGAGCAGAATGCCGAGTACCGCAATAATGACGTACCAGAAGTTGATCTGGGTTTTTTTGTCCATGGGAAGTTGGGGCTTTTTATCCTTTTTATCCATCGGATATCCTTACTCTCGTACTGTTATATTCGTAGACAGTCAAATGCCTGACTTTGTTCAGCATAGTATATATACCGATCTGTAGCGCAAGGCGCCGCTCCAGGAGATAGGCGGATGGAGAGAGCTTGCTCAGCAAAGGCTTGACGCGACCGCACCGGATGCGCTTTACTCAGGAAAGTTGCTTATATCGCTGGCCTGCTATTCTTTGATTCTGGCGGTCCGCTTGCGGATGCAAAGATTTTTACCTTATCCCGCAGGTTTACAGGCAAAGCCTGCCTTTCATTCGCGGCTTCCGGTAGTGTTTATACAGCCCTTCTCGCATTTGTCCGTCTTGAAATTCTTGTTTTCTCTTCTGGCAGATAAAGCGTGTCTTTATCTCGGCGTGATCATTTTGCTCATGCTGAGTAATGGCACGGTCGAAGCGGGTCTCTTCGGGGGACTCTTCGGAGACGCTCCGTCCCCCTCCATCAGGCTTTCCGCTCCGGAACCCGTGGCGGATCTGCTGAAGACACATTTCCGTCTGCCGACGGAGCCTCTGGAAGACGAAACGGCGCGCGCCACTTTCATGCGGCGGGCCCAGCGCGAAATCAGCGAACTGCTCGCCACCGAAGGTTATTTCATGCCTGGGATAACATTGCATCTCTCCACATCCAGCGAGGCACTACCGCAATTGGAAGTCGCACCGGGACCGCGAACAGTGGTTGCCGAGGTCCATATCGAGTTCAAGGGAGATCTGGGTGTTGATGAGCCTGTAAGGCGCGCACGGATTGAAAAGCTGCGATCTGCCTGGTCACTCAGGGAGGGCCAGCCCTTTCGCTCCCCTGCCTGGGAAGAGGCCAAATCGGTATTGCTATCCAGTGTCGCGGGAGAGGATTATGTCGCAGCGCAGATCGAGGAAAGCAAGGCGGAGATAGACCCTGATTCTTCGCAGGCGCGATTAATGGTGATAGTGAACTCCGGGCCGGCATTCCGCTTTGGCGATCTCGACATAAAAGGACTTAATCGCTATGAACCCTCACTCATAAGCGGGCTTGCACCATTTAAACCGGGGGACCTTTATCGCCGTGATCAATTACTCTCGTTCCAGACGAAATTGCAGAATCTGCCTCAATTCAGTTCCGCGGCTGTCAATATTCAACCTGACGAAGCAACGCATGAGGGGGCGCCGGTAGAGGTAGTGCTATCAGAGGCGAAATCGAAGAGAGTAGGGTTCGGCGCAGGTTACAGTTCCAATACGGGTGCGCGTGGCGAGGTCACTTACACGAATAACGATTTTCTGAATAGCGCCTTGAGGCTCAACAGTGGATTGCGTATCGAGCAGAAACGCCAGAGCCTGACGGGCTCAATCGACAGCGTGGCGGATGCGTCGGGAACATGGTTTTCCCTGGGGGCGTCGGGGGATAGGACCTTCATCCAGCAACTGGAAACCATACGCCAGAAAGTCGGCGTCAGTCGCAACCAGCTCTTGGACAAGACTGAAACCAGGCTTTCATTGAACTGGCAGCGGGAAAACCGGGAGCCAGAAGGGGGCCTGGAGCAGATCAACCAGACCTTGGTGCTGGATGGCTATCTGCGCTATCGTTCCGTGGATAACCCGTTATTTCCCAGGGATGGCAGTGTTTCGGAATTGCGCATAGGGGGTGGTAAGCGGGAACTGCTGTCCGATCAGGATTTCTTGCGGACTTATGCAAGACATCAGTTCTGGTATCCGGTGGGCAAGCGCGACGTGCTGCTTCTGCGGGGCGAGGTGGGGTACACCTTTGCTCCTTCACGCTTCGGCATTCCCCAGGAATATCTCTTCAGGGCAGGCGGTATTCAATCCGTTCGCGGATACGCTTTTCAGCGTTTAGGCGTGCGGGAAGGCAGCGCTGTGGTCGGAGGCAGGGTGATGTTCACGGGATCGATTGAGTATAATCATTGGCTTACGCGTAACTGGGGGGCTGCCATCTTTACCGATGTGGGGGATGCAGCCGATACCATAGGCGGGCTGAATCCGGCCGTCGGATACGGTGGAGGGATACGATGGCGCAGTCCTGTGGGGCCACTGGCGGTGGATGTTGCCCGCGGGCAGCGGGACGGAAAACTCCGTTTTCATTTTTCGATTGCCGTGGCGTTCTGACAGCGTATGAAGCCTCCAAGCGAACAGCGAATCCGGCATGTCTTCCCAAGCTTCCGCTGGTGGCAGTGGTTGCTGCTGGCGGCGATCTTCATTCTCCTTGCGGTCGTGGGCTCCACTCTCTGGCTGGTCACAAGCAACTCGGGCCTCGTCTGGCTCGGGTCGACCCTGTCTCGCCTGAGCGCGGATAGCATTTCTTTTGAAGGGCTGGAAGGAAAACTGTCCCGATCCTTCAGCGTCCGGCGCGTGCGCTTTTCCGGGGAAAACCTGCTTATCGTCGCACGGGACGTGCAACTGGATTGGGAACCCGGTGCATTGCGGTCAGGCCACCTGAAAATCATCGCCTTGACAGCGGGAGAAGTGGAAGTGGTTTCATCCCCTTCCCCGGAACCGGCAACACAACCGGATAACCTGGAATTACCCTTATCACTGGATGTGCGCAAGTTCGAGATCGGCGTCCTCCGTGTGATGCGCGAAAAAGAGGGTGCCCCGGTTTTTCGGGCGCTGGACCTTGCCGTGAAATTGACAAGTGATGGGCACATACATCAGATTCCGGAACTGCGCGCCATGCTCGACTATGGGCACCTGACCGCATCCGCTCAACTGGAAGGCGTGAAGCCTTTTCATCTGGAAGGCGAGGTAGTCCTGGCAGGGATTGCCATCCCTGAAGTGCGACAACAAAACCATACGTTGACGGGGAAATCGGAAGCACGCATTTATGCCACCCTTGGTGGCGATCTGGCACAGATCGACGTGAAAATCGAAGGAGAGGGCGCCGGACTGGCAGGGGAGGGGAACGCAAAGCTGCGCCCCTTTGCCCCGTTCGCCGTGGCTGGGCTACGGTTGTCACTGAGCGGTCTGGATCCTCATGTTTTTTCAGCTACGGCGCCTCAGGCCAGGCTTGATTTGCAGGCAGATTTGAATGAAAAAATGGGGGGACAACTCGAAGGCACCTTGACCGTTAAAAACAGCAAGCCTGCTGCTCTCGATACGGGCGGTCTCCCGGTGCTCGAGGCGCGCGCGGACTCCGTGTTGTCAGCGGAAGTGCTCCAGCTTCATGATTTGAAACTGCTGCTGCCGGGCGGCGGGTCGATCATGGGTGATGTCGTATGGCAACTCAAGCAGGCAAGCGGATCGGCGGACTTCCGCATCCGGCAGGTTAACATGGCCAGGCTGGACACGCGCGTGCGTCCTACAAATGTCAGTGGATCGTTGAAACTCAGCGGGGATGCGAAGAGCCAGCAGGGAATATTGGCGCTTCATGACCGGAAGCTGAGTGCGGGTGCTCATATGACACTGGCGGACGATGTGCTGACACTGGAAAAAGTGCGCCTCAACCATGGACAGTCCCTGTTCATCGGTCAGGCCAGGATGGAGTTGAACGGGCAGCGGGAGTTTGACCTGGCGGGCAGCTTGCAGCGCTTCGATATCTCCGCGGTTTTGCAGGCGCCTCGAACCGATCTCAACGCGACCCTCAAACTGGCGGGTAAGCTAGGCTCCGCCGGGACTCGCGGGGAGGCGCGCGAGTCCGCCCGGAAAGTTTCAGAACCGGCGGGTATAGCCCAGTTTGCAATCTCCAACAGTCACGTTGCGGAACACCCAGTATCAGGCAATGGCCGTATCGAGTTTTCAGGGCTCGGCCGGGCTAAAGGAGAGGTTGAACTGCACTTCGGTACGAACCAGCTTCGGGCGCACGGCGGCTATGGGCGGCCAGGCGACCAATTACAGCTTGAACTGAATGCCCCTGCGCTGGCGCAAATCGGATACGGACTTGCCGGCTCACTCATGGCGAAGGCAATAATGGGAAGCGGTTCCGCCAGTTTTATCGAGAAGCCGCTTGAATTGCCGGATTTAAGCTTTTCCGCCACCGGAAAGGGCGTCAAGATTCCGGATGAACATTATCTGGGTAATTTCACTGCCGATGGCAGGTTGCACGGCGATGCGATCGCGTTAAAGATTCTGGCTGCGGATTACCGGCTCCAGGCAAATCCGCGTCTGCAACAACTCAGTGTGGAAGTGGGGGGCAATACTTCACAACACGAGATCCAGGTTTCTGCCCAGTTGGTCGATGATCAGAGCTTGTCCCTCCGCAGCAGAGGCGGGCTCGCCAAAACGGGGGGGAAGTGGCGGGATGCCGAGTGGGCGGGGGAACTGGTGGAGTTGTCCGGGTCCGGCCGAGTTCCATTCAGCCTCAAAAATACCTCTCCCGTGCGGATTGGCTCAAGCCACGCATCACTCGGCTTATCGAATATCCGCATTGCGGGAGGCGAGGTCCAGATTCGCGAAATCGACTGGAGTCCTGAAAGGTGGAGCACAAAGGGGCATTTTTCGGGGATTGGGCTGCGTCCCGGGACTGGAGGAAAAAAGTCTGAGGAGGCTGCGGGGGGTGTGGCGGCAGTGAAGGCAGTAAAGACTGCAAAGACTACACGGGCAAACGAAAACGAAGGCACGGACGGGCGTAGGGTGTATGAAGCCGATCGGGGAGCGGGTCATGAAGCTCTCCGGTTGCACGGAGAATGGGATATTTCAGTCGGTAGTCAACTGAAGGGTTTTATTGACATCGAACGCGAGGGAGGTGACTGGGTATTGCCGGGCGAGCCGCCACTACCGCTGGGGCTGCAAATCCTCAAGTTGTCTACCCGAGCCACAGGCGGCCAACTGACCGCAGAACTCACTGCAAGAGGCAAGCGATTGGGCGAGGCGAACGCTCTTGTCTCCATGCCGCTGGCGAGATCAGCCGAGTCCGGGATGCACTGGACAATTTTGCAGGATGCCGCCCTCTCCGGCCATATCCTTGTCAAAATGCAGGATATTTCCTGGGCGGGTCCCGCCATTGACAGCAGCATCAAGACTGGTGGCGCAGCCGCATTGCAGGCGGAGGTGATCGGGACGTTTGGCAAGCCGCGTCTGGAAGGAAAGATACAGGGAGATAATCTGGCGGTTGCCTCGCTGGAGCACGGGGTGCGGCTTGAACAGGGAAAGCTCGCCGCGCATTTTGACGAGGAGTCCCTTCACATGGACATCCTGGATTTCTCGGCGCCGCATTATTCACCTCCGCAGGACCCCCTGGTGCGGCATCTGGAACTCGCAAAAGGACCGGGTACCTTGCGGGCGTCGGGAGTCATGGATTTTACCGGAGAGCGCGGCAGTGTCGAAATTACCGCCAATCTTGTTCCGCTGGCTCAACGGCCTGATCGCTGGATCATTGCTTCGGGAAGCGGTAATGCCACGCTGGAACACAATATGCTCACCCTCAGAGGAAACCTCATGGCAAACGCGGGTATGCTGGCGCAGCCTACCGCGGGCCGTCCTCATTTGCCCGATGACGTGATTATCATCGGCCGGGACGAGCCGGATGGACAGCATTCCGAGCGCAGCGGATTGCGCATCGATGTTGAAGCTACCCTCGATCTGGGCCAGCGGTTCTACATTCATGCATCAGGACTGGAGGGCAGGCTTGCCGGACAATTGCACTTGAGGGGCGAGCCCGGACAGAAGCTACGCACTGTCGGCACCATTACCGCGCAGGATACGAAATTCGAGGCCTATGGGCAGGACCTGACTGTGGAGCGAGGCATCGTGAGCTTTCAAGGTTCGATCGACGATCCGGCACTGAACGTGCGTGCAGTACGCAAGGGGTTGGCGGTGGTGGCAGGAGTTGAAGTGACTGGCAGTGTGCGTCATCCCGTCATACGGCTGGTATCGACGCCGGCCGTGTCCGATCTGGAGAAACTTTCGTGGATTACCCTGGGGCGGGCTCCGGGAGGCAAGGCAGACGCCTCATTATTGCTTGCCGCGGCCGGCTCCATTCTCGGCGGGCAATCCGGCGGTGTGACCGATAAAATAACCCGGGCATTGGGAGTAGACGAATTATCGATCCGGCAGGCGGGAAGCGATCCCTTGACCGGACAAATCGGCACGATCGGCAAGCGCCTGTCGAAGGAGGCTTACATCAGCTACGAACAAGGCCTTGCCGCAGCGGCGGGTGTGACGAAGCTCACCTATGCGCTAACTCCCAAGATCACGTTAGTTGCCCGTGCGGGAATGGATAATGCGATCGATGTGCTTTATTCGCTCAGTTTCGATTGATTGAATCCGTCGAGTGTGCGAAAAAGACCGGGAATCAATCTGATTGCCGGATGAACAAACCTCGTATCCGCGTCATAAAAGAATACCTCCTGCTTATTCTTCAGTTGCCAATACCCGAACCGAAAAGCCCGGAGAATAATGCCTCCCCTTTCGCCTGGCCTGCAGTCTTCCACTGGAAAAGCCTTGCTGTTCAGGATGAGTGTGTTACCGAACAGAGAGAGCGTGTTTTCGTCCTTAAAATTCGGGCTTCTGCTCTAATTCGAGCTGAGTGATTGATCTGGGATCAGAGGCACAGACAGATTGGAATGCAGTTTGTGTCTCCATTGAAAATCTCGTAGTCCTCGATCGCTGCGGCATCCAACATACTCTAGCTGGACGTGCAGACGCCGGCCTGTCGAAACAGGAAGTGCTCTCGTGTGAATGAGGTGCCTTCTTCTGTTTCATTACCGGCAGGCGCCTCGTGACCGGCTTCAATGAAAGGGGAGGAGTATGAAGAAGAGAATTGCTCTCATCAGTGAACACGCTTCACCCATTGCGGCAATAGGGGGTACGGACACCGGCGGACAAAATATCGCGGTTGCTGAACTGGCCCGGCATCTTGCCGCCCTCGGCTACGAAATCGACGTCTTTACCCGTTGGGACGACCGGCGAGTTCCAAAAATCCTCAACTGGCGGGATGGCATACGCATCGTGCATGTCGAAGCCGGGCCAGTCACGTTCATCCCTAAGGAAAAGCTGCTGCCTCATATGCCCGCCTTCACGCGGAACATCCTGCGGTTTATGAAGACGGAAAATAATCGCTACAAGCTCGTTCATGCCCATTTCTTCATGTCAGGGCTGGTGGCGGCGGATATCAAGCGGAAACTGGGCATTCCTTTCATCGTTACCTTTCACGCTCTTGCAAAAGTACGGAGGCTTCACCAGGGGGGGAATGACTGGTTCCCGGACGAGGGCTTTGCCATCGAGGAAAGGGTGATTGCAGAGGCTGACCAGATTGTTGCCTTGTGCCCGCAGGATCGCGATGACCTGGTCAATCTCTATGAAGCTGATCCGGGAAAAATCACGGTTATTCCAAATGGATTCAGGCCGGATGAAATCTATCCTCTCGATAAGCTGTTCGCACGCATGGCGCTGAAACTCGATCCCCAGGAAAAGATCATCCTGCAGCTGGGGCGCATGGTGCGGCGAAAAGGTGTCGATAACGTCATAAAAGCGCTGGGCTACATGCGGCGCGAGCACAACTTCGAAGCGCGCCTCCTGATAGTGGGCGGGGAGTCGGATGAGCCCGATCCAAAAACAACGCCTGAAATCGGTCGCCTGCAAAAACTGGCTGAAGCAGAGGGTGCGGGCGATCTCGTGACGTTTGTCGGACGCCGGCCGCGCGACATGCTGCATTACTACTATAGCGCGTGCGACGTATTCACGACCACGCCCTGGTATGAACCGTTCGGCATCACCCCGCTTGAAGCCATGGCCTGCGGGACGCCCGTGATCGGTTCAAATGTCGGGGGCATTAAATCCACGGTCATGGACGGCAGGACGGGCTTTCTTGTGCCACCCAACGACCCCGCGTCGCTTGGCCGCCGCATCATCGAGCTTTTGAGCAGTAACAAGCTCATGACGTATTTCAAGGAAAACGCTATCCGCCATGTCAATCAGAATTACACATGGATGAAGGCAACGCATCTCACGGCCAACATGTACGAGCGGATTGCAACGCAGAACCCGCTGCGGGCAGACGACGAAGAAGATTCTCTGTCGTACATCGACGACTCCTTCGGGGCATTAATAGAGACTATTGAAAAGTCCAGGCGGAAAATCCGCCTTGCCACTCTCGATTCGGCCCAGGCTATTTACCGATCGCTCGCTCGTGGCGGGAAGGTGTTGGTTTGCGGCAATGGCGGGAGTGCCGCCGAAGCGCAACACTTTGCAGCCGAACTCATGGGACGGTTTGAGGCGAACGGTCGCCGCGGCTTGCCCGCAATGGCACTCACTGCCGATACCGCCTTTGTGACTGCCTGGTCGAACGACTATACATTTGATGATGTATTTGCCAGGCAGGTCGAAGCACACGGACAGCCGGGAGATGTCCTGGTGGTCATCAGTTCGAGCGGGCAGTCAGTCAACCTGGTCAAGGCGCTCCGGACTGCGCGCCGGCGCGAGATGTTCTGCATCGGCCTGCTCGGCAAGGAAGGTGGACCTGCCAGCGAACTGACTGATGTCAGCATCATCGTTCCGTCAAACGAAACTTCACGCATCCAGGAAGTACAACTGCTTGTTCTCCACGTGCTGAGCCATCTGATCGAGCAGCAAATCGTGGTGGACGACCTGGATACCATTCAGATAACGGAAGAGTGGTCAATAAAGCACTTCCAGGTCCAGGGACTGGCTAAAAACGTTAATAAGAGGAAAATCAAGCATGAATCAACAAAATGTGACTGACAAAGTCGTTATTGTCACTGGGGCGGGCCAAGGGTTAGGCGAGGCGATTGCGAATACGCTCGGCGCGGCAGGAGCGGTTGTCTGCGCCTGCGACATCAAGGAAGACAAGGTAAAAAACGTAGCCCAGGCCATTAACGATGAGGGCGGCACTGCTTATCCCTTCGTGCTGGACGTGCGCAATGCGGAGGATATCCGGCAGACTATCGATGACATCATGGCCGGACATGGGCGCATCGACATACTGATCAATAACGCCGGTACCGACATGACCCTCGGTATTGAAGATTTAAGCGTCACGGATTGGGACCGGGTGGTGGACGTCAACTTATGTGGTCCCTTCCTGTTGTCGAAAGCCGTCTATCCGCTCCTCAAGCGTCAGGGCAGGGGGCATATCATCAACATTGCCTCGACAGCCGCGAAGCGGGTCTGGACCGAGGCAAGCGCCTATCACGCCAGCAAATGGGGCCTGCTCGGTTTCAGTCATGCGCTGCATGCGGAAGGGCGCAGGGACAATATCAAGGTCACTGCGGTGATAGCAGGCGGAATGCGCACGCCTTTTATCATGGATAGGTTCCCCGATACCGATCCAAACGTCCTCCAGGATCCAAAAAATGTGGCCGAAACCGTGCATTTTGTTCTCACACAACCGGACGAAACAGTGATCCCGGAAGTAATGGTTCTTCCGATGCGGGAGACATCGTGGCCGTAGTGCTTAAGGAAACTGAAGAAATTGGAACCGGAAAGGCGGTGTTTATCGACAAGGATGGCACCCTTGTTCACGACGTGCCCTACAACGTCGATCCCCGGCAGGTGCGATTGATCGCGGGTGCGGGTGCAGCACTCCGGAATATGAAAAATGTGGGTTATAAATTGATTGTCATTTCCAATCAATCCGGCATCGCCAGGGGGCTGTTCGAGGAAAAGGATTTATTTCCTGTTAACCGCTGCATCCAGTCCTTGCTGGCCGAATATGACGTTTCCATCGACGCTTTTTATTACTGCCCCCACGGGCCGGCCGATGGTTGCCAATGCCGTAAGCCGATGCCGGAAATGATTTTACAGGCAGCCAGAAATCATGATGTGTACCTTCAAGCCTCCTGGATGATCGGCGATATCCTGAATGACGTGGAAGCCGGCAATCGGGCGGGTTGCCATACGATTCATCTGGATAACGGTAACGAGACGGAGTGGGTAAGGGGTAATTACCGCGAACCCATGTATTCGGTAACGGATTGGATGGAAGCCGCCGAGATTGTTTGTCAGGGCGCCGGCTGCGATGCGACGCGCAGGGAGGTTGCACACTGCTGATACCGGCAGTTTTCTCGATTGCCCCCTGAAATTTGCTTTGACCCCGTGTAGCTCATGCACAGGTGACACATCCCAGGTAAAAGGAGACAGCATGAACAGCAGTTATCTTGCCACTATCGATCGTTTCAGCGATTTGAATGTGCTGGTAATCGGCGATGCAATGCTCGATGTGTATCTCGACGGGTCGGCAAGTCGTATCTGCAGGGAGGCCCCTGTTCCCATCGTGGATATCAGGGATGTCAAGGCGGTGCCGGGAGGGGCGGCTAATACGGCAGTAAATCTGGCACAACTGGGGGCCACAGTCCACTACCTTTCGGTTGTCGGATGTGATCACGAGGCCGAATTACTGAAAGAATCGCTCGTCAGTCATGGCCTCGACATTTCCCTGGTTATCTGCGATCCCACCCGCCGCACGCTTACCAAACAGCGTGTAGCCGCGGGCGCCCAGCTGCTGGTGCGTTTCGACGCAGGCACGACGGAACAGGTATGCAACGAGCATGAACAGCAGATGATCGATACCCTGAACGAAAAGTTTCATGAGATGGATGCTGTCGTTGTTTCCGATTATGGCTATGGCATTATCACGGACCCGGTGATCAATGCTTTGCGTGTCTTGCAGAAAAAAAAGGAAAATATCTTGGTAATCGACGCGAAATCGCTCGATAAATACAGCCGGCTTGGGGCGACTGTAGCCAAGCCGAACTATCAGGAACTCGTCACGCTGCTTGCCATCACGGAACCGGCACCTGTCGGCCAGCGTTCGGAGCAGATCAGGCTCTACGGACAAAAGCTGCTCAAAAAAACAGGAACCAAATATGTTGCAGCCACCATCGATATCGAAGGCGCATTGCTGTTTCAGCACGGCAAGGAGCCTTATCGCACATTCTCCAAACCGGTAGAGAACACTAGGGCAGCCGGAGCTGGGGATACTTATGTCAGCGCGCTTACGCTGGCCCTCGCCAGCGAGTCTTCCATTGAAGTGGCAGGTGAGATTGCCAAGTCTGCCGCGATGGTGATACTGCAAAAATCCCACACTGCGACCTGCACGCAGAACGAGCTACGGCATTACCTGGGAAGCAGCAGTAAATATATCCCGGACTGGCAAGGCTTGAATAATCGCTTGGCTGCATTCAGAAAAGAAGGCAAGCGTATTGTGTTTACCAATGGGTGCTTCGATCTGCTTCATAGCGGCCATGTCACCTATCTTGAGCAGGCGCGGGATTTGGGTGACGTTCTGGTGCTGGGCCTCAATTCCGATGCTAGCATTAAACGCCTGAAAGGGAGCAATCGCCCAATTAACAACCTATACGAACGTATCCGCATACTGTCCGGATTGGAGTCGGTGACACTCATGACGTCATTCGAGGAAGACACGCCGATCAACCTTCTGGAAGTCATTCAGCCGGATTTGTATGTAAAAGGCGGCGACTATACGATCGACACGCTTCCCGAAGCGCCGATTGTCCGGGCATACGGTGGAAAAGTGGAAATCATGCCTTTTGTTCAGGACCGATCCACGACAAACATCATATCCAGAATCAAAAGCATGGACAAACAGGTTGCCTAGCCGGGAAACCAAAGTGTTTGCCGAAGCCTGGAAAAATTACAAGAACCTATTATGCGTCCGCCCAGACAACATGGGCGACGTGTTGATGAGCCAACCGGCGATGCGCGCGCTCAGGGAGTCGGTTGCGGGCAGAAAAATTACTCTGCTGACTTCCACCGCAGGAGCATGCATTGCCCCCTTCATTCCGGAAGTGGACGAAACGATTCCGTTCGATGTTCCCTGGGTAAAGACGACCGAAACCAATGGGGCGCAACGGTTGCTGGCGCTTGCCGATGAATTGCAAGCCTTTCGGTTTGATGCCGCCGTAATCTTTACAGTCTATAGCCAGAATCCCCTGCCGGCTGGAATGTTGTGCTATCTGGCGGGTATCAAAACCGTTCTGGGCTATTGCCGCGAGAATCCCTACCAGCTTATCAATCAGTGGGTACCGGACAGGGAGCCTCTGGACTACGTCGTCCACGAGGTCGAACGGCAACTTCGCCTGGTCGAGATGGTCGGCGCGGAAACCTCCGATACAAGGCTCCTGCTGAAAATTCCGGAGGAGACGCGGAAAGAAGCAACGGACAGGATAGGGGGTATGTTAAATGCCGCTGGCATCCGGGCAGGTATGCGCTGGCTGGTGCTGCATGCTGGCGTCAGTGAAGAAAAGCGCCTCTACCCGGCCAGTAATTATGTGACGGCCTGCCAGTCGCTCATCAGGCAGGGCTATAAAATCCTGCTCACTGGCAGCGGCAGCGAGCGGGGCCATGTGGACCAGATCGCTCGCCAACTCGGGGCGGCTGCGGTGAATCTCGCTGGAGAGCTATCCATTGCAGAACTCATTATCCTGATCGAAGCGGCGCCCGTTCTGATGTCGAATAATACCGGTCCTGTCCATATCGCCGCTGCCGTCGGCACCCCTGTCGTTGTGCTGTACGCGATGACCAATCCGCAGCATACGCCGTGGCAAGTGCCGAGCAAGGTGCTTTACTTCGAGGTGCCGCCGGAATTGAGGACAAAGAACCGGCTGCTTCAGTCTTTCCCCGGACCATCCACACCCAGGGCTTCGCCGGAGGCAATCGGGGCGGCTGTGGGTGAGCTTGTTTCCTCACGGAGAAAACCCAGGTCCGTCATTCCAGGCCTGACCACGGAAAGGCTGATCAAATCCAATGGCCGCCTGGAGGCATCAATAACAAGGGATACATGATGCGGGAAGACATTACCGTAGTCATTCCTTCCTACAACCGCCCCACGGCGCTGGCGGTAACGCTCACCGGGCTTTGTTTCCAGCAATACCGCGATTTCGCCGTCGTTATCTCCGATCAGAGTGATCTTCCCGTATACAGGGATGCCTCGGTGCAGACGGCAATCCGCCTGCTGGAAAAAAAAGGCCATGCGGTGCAGCAACTGACCAACTTGCCTCGCCGCGGCCTGGCGCAGCAACGGCAGTTCCTGCTGGATACGGTTGATTCGCCATACTGCCTTTACCTCGATGATGACATTCTGCTGGAGTCTTTCGTTCTGGGAAACATGCTGCTGGCGCACCAGGAAGAAGAAATCGGATTTGTCGGGCAGGCGGTCATCGGATTGTCATACCGGAATGACCGCCGGCCCTGGGAGCAGGCGATCGAGCTATGGCACGGTCGCGTCGAGCCGGAGATCGTAACCCCCCAGCACGCGAGTTGGCAGCGATACTGCCTGCATAACGCAGCCAATATCCTTCATGTGCAGGAAAAACTGAAACTGACTCCCGACACCCAAAAGAAATACAAGATCGCCTGGGTGGGAGGCTGCGTGCTGTATGACACGGAAAAGCTGCGGGAAACGGGCGGGTTTGAATTCTGGCAGGAAGTGCCGCAAGAACACGCGGGCGAGGACGTCCTTGCGCAACTGAGAGTCATGAAGCGCTACGGTGGCTGCGGCCTTATCCCCTCCGGCGCCTATCATCAGGAAGCGCCGACCACCGTAATCAACAGAAAATTCGATATCCCGAAAGAACTGGCGTTATGAGCAGGAAATAAGACAGATCAGGAAATAAAATGTATTCATTCTTGGATCATCTAACCAATCGTCATTACTGGTTCGAGTAAGCCGGGCTCTGCCCGACAACCAAAAAACTGCCGGCAGAGCCCGACCTGCTTCTATAAATCTGTCATTCCAGGCTTTATCCGCTGCTGCCCGGAATCCGGCTTTAAACGTTGATGTCATATATTTACAACCCCTGGATACCCGTTTTCACGGGTATGACGTGTGTTGTTTGATTACTGAATTAAACAAAGCGCGTATGAAAAACCTCCAGCTTAAAAGCTTCGCACAGTACGACTTTCCTATCGAAGAAATAGAGCAAATTGCAAAGCACGCCGGAAGCATTATCAAAGCACACTATATCCAAGGTGTGGCACCCCAGTTCAAATCTCCTCGACAGGTTGTAACCACCGCTGACAGAGAGTCCGAGCAATTCCTGAAAGAAGCGCTTCTGAAACTCCACCCATGCCATTTTTATGGGGAAGAGAGCGGGGGGGTCGCTATTGAGCAGGACGACCAATGGGTCGTTGATCCACTGGATGGGACGGAAAACATGACGGGGTACCCACCGCTTCTTGCCATCTCCATCGGGCTTCTTCGCAACGCCAAACCTGTTCTGGGCGTGATTTACGATCCCATCCACGACATTCTGTATAGCGCACAGCAAGAAGGTTTGCTAAAAATAAATGGAGAGGTTACGCAACTGAGGAAACATACTGAACCCACAAACGCGGTTGTCAGCCTGGACTTTTCCTCTCAAATGGAAACACGGTCCGAAACACTCGGCCAGCTCTCAGGCGTATTACAACAAGCGCGGGCAGTAAAGGTTCTTGGCGCCCCGGTACTGTCATTGGCAGAAGTCGCCGCAGGACGACTGGACCTGTTTTTTCGTCCTTCGACCAAACTGACCGATATGGTTGCGGGGGTCTGCATGGTTAGGGTTTCGGGAGGGAAAGTGGTTGATTACGAGGGTATGGAATGGACGATACATTCGAAGGGGATTATTGCTGGGTCATCTGAAATGATAGAAGCTTATCTCCCTTGTCTTACATATTTCTGACGAAATTACCACAGGGGGCAGCTTCGGCCAGTTCTGAGCTAATCACTGAGTGGAAATGGAGTTGATTGACATTACACAGCGGAGTCAGTTTTATGTTCGGTTTGCTTAAGGACACGCCCGTGGTTGGTAAAGCTGACACCGTGATCCAGCGGCCGGTCACAGAAGTTTTCGATTTTGTTGGCCCTAATTTACTCGTGAACTATCCCAAGTGGTCGCGGGAAGTTGTAGAGTTGGTCCCGTTGACGGATGGACCGGTACGAATAGGAACGACCTGTCGCCAAGTTCGTATCGACCAGGGGAGGCGCTCCGAGTCTACATTCAGGATTACAGTATTTCAGCTAGGCCGGCATGTTTGCTTTGAGGGCATTTCTAATCCGTATCGGTGCGATTACCTTTTCGAGTCCGTTACACCCACCTCTGCAAGCCGTATTATTTTCACTTTCGAGCTGCTCAGCCTTGACGTGTATATGAGACCGTTTGAAAAACTGATTCGTATAGCGATCCAGGAAGGTACGGAAGAGACAGTGAGAAATATAAAAAAACTGGTGGAAGCGCGTTGTTAATATTCCTGCCCCTCACTGCCCATTGAACTGGGTTTTAATATTAGTGGTGCGGGACACGATAGGAGACACCAATGCTTTTCATTGATGATAAAGATCCTGGGTTAATTCCCCGAGTTCTCTGCACTATACTCGATTCTTGTGTCAATGGAGTGACCTTGGCCGATCCTGATATGGAAGATTTGCCCCTCGTCTACGCAAATAAGGCGTTCGCGGCCATGACTGGGTATACCCAGGAAGAAACTATTGGAAAGAATTGCCGTTTTTTGCAAGGTACAGATCGGGAACAGGAAGAGAGACCGCAGATCCGTGCGGCGATAACGAACAAGGAGCTGATCGAAGTCACGCTCAGAAATTATCGTAAAAACGGAGAGCTATTTTACAATCATCTTAAAATTATCCCGCTGTTCGACTCGCACGGAAAGGTTCTCTACTATTTAGGCGTTCAGTACGATATAACCACTCAGGTTCTGGAAGAAAAAGAAATCGAACGACTGAGTGAACGCCTTGCGTCGCTTACGAATAGCTCCAAATCTTGAAATCCGGTGATAGTGGATTGCCCACTCGATACCCTCATACCGTATTAGCCACTCCACTCTGAACTATAAGCAAATCTATAAGCTGAATGGAAAATCGATCTGTTGAAAACGCTGCTGCCCGAAGGGCTGATTGTTACAAATCTTTTTGAACGTGAAGAAAATATTATTAGCTTGGGTAATTGCAGCGATGCTGGCGGGGTGCGGAGGAATCCCAAAAGGAATTACTCCAGTCACAGACTTTGACATCGGTCGCTATCAAGGAGTTTGGTACGAGATTGCTCGATTCGAACATTCCTTCGAAAGGGGCTTAAATGACGTAACAGCAAGCTACGGTTTGCGCGATGATGGAGGCATTGACGTGGTAAACCGCGGGTGTGATGTCGAAAAAGGCAAGTGGCGTGTAGCAAAGGGGAGAGCTTACGCCGCAACAGCAGCGGACATTGGATATCTCAAAGTTTCTTTTTTTGGCCCTTTCTATGCCTCGTATGTGGTGTTTGATCTGGATAAGGCCAGCTATCAGTATTCGTTTGTCACTGGACCGGATCGAAACTACCTTTGGCTTCTGGCGAGAATTCCTCACGTCCAAGAGGAAGTTTTGGAAAAATTCATCAGAGAGGCAAATAGACTTGGTTTTAATACAGAGAAGCTTATTTTTGTTAAACATCATCCCGAGCCCTGCAATGCGGCGGGATGATTTAAAGCACAGGGAATTGAGCGAACGACCATTCGGCATCGCCTGCGCACTGTCATTGCTGTTTGAGTATTTGTGCGAGAAAAATGCGGTGACGCATATAAATTCCCTCCGCCAGCAGCTACCTCCCCTCCAGCAATGCCTTCAGTTCATATTTTTCACGGTCGATTTCGCCTCGCGTGCGTACGCCGAGACGCCTCAACAGCGGTAAAGGCGGGCACCATCCTTGCAGGGAGTGCTGCAGCAGGAACGACAGTACAACCGTGGGTAACGCCAGCCATTTCCTGTTGACAGTCAGCCCGAGCAAAAGACCGGTCAAGGCGAGTGCCGAGGCGTTGGCTTCAAGCGCGCGTTCGATGTCCCATTCCCTATCGAGCTCCTCTATGCGACGATTGATGACCTCCTCGCTGCTGTTCGCATAACGCCGGATATTACTATTTGTTTGGCGGTCTATCTCGCGGTTCACGTTTGGCGCTGTTGAGTGGCGAACGCGATCTCTGCTCGTTCGGTCTTCCGCATGTAACATGGCTCGTTCTCCTTTGAAGAAGTGATTCCGGGGGAGAGATTCATTTAAGTTTTTGAGGCCAGTGAACAGGTAACAGGTAACAGGTAAATCTTTATTTTTATCTTTATTTTTGAAGATTTCTGTATGGAAAGACACAATTGACGCAGAAAAAAATATTGTTCAATCAATAATTCAATTAATCTGCCTCCCCTCTATCCTCTCCATAGCTGGATTAGATAGGCAAAACAAGGAGGCGGAGTTAAAGTGAGGAGTTATGCAAATTTCTCAAGAAGTCTCCGCTTCGGCTTTCGTCCCCTCGCACAGTCCAACGAGCGTAGCGGAATCAATGATGTGTTCTTTCATGCTTGCCGCTACCCGAGTTTTATCCGCACTTGCGGGTAAATCCAAGATGGTATCCAGCGCGAATAACTGGAAGTGGTAGTGGTGGGTGCCGTGGAAGTATTTGGGGCAAGGACCTTCATAACCGTGCGTTCCCCCATTGGCAATGCCTTCCGTCCCGCCCGCGGGAATACTGCCGGCTGAAACTGTTGTGGTATCAGGGGGAATATTGAATACCAGCCAATGTACCCAGGGAACCGGTGTTGCATCACGGTCTTCCACGATCAGGACCAGGCTTTTCGTTTCTGTGGGAAGGTCTCCAAACTCCAGGGGAGGGCTGATATTTTCTCCCATGCAGGTATGTGGTTTGAGAACGATGGTGTGATCAGGAAAAGCCGGGCTGGATATGAACATCCGTGACTCCTTTCAATTAATGGCTTCAGAAAAGAAGAGTTAAAACAGGAGAATTGGCTACAAAAATAGCGGAACCCTGGCTTACATGCAATACTGTTGGGTGAAGGGATTCTGACCGTACCGGGAGCGCATGGAAAGCATATGGCTCAGCTGGGTAATCTGCCAATTAAAAAGATCGCGATTTTCAGGGCCTTGAAGCTGGGAGATTTCCTGCTGTTCGTCCCTGCGCTGCGGTTGATTCGGCGCGCTTTCCCACACGCCACCATCGATTATGTGGGCCTGCCTTGGAACAAGGCACTTGCCGTGCGCTACAATCATTATATTGACGAATTTGTCGAATTTCCGGGCTTTCCGGGATTGCCCGAGCATCCCTTCAAGGCCGAGGCGGTTACGGCCTTTCTGGAGGGCATGCAGCAGCGACAATACGACCTTGCTCTGCAAATGCATGGCAAAGGCACGGTGTCTAATCTTGTCGTCTCCCTTTTTGGAGCGGCTGTTGTGGCCGGGTTTGCGAGCGAGGACGGTCATTGGCCGAACTGCGATTTCTTCATGCCATACCCATCCAGCCAGCCTGAGTTGTTAAGGAATCTCGCGCTGCTTGAATTTCTTGGCTTGGGCCAGACGGACCGCGCGGGGGACAGGGCGATGGAGTTTCCGGTATTGGACGGGGACTGCCAGAAACTTCAGGAGCTGGAAGAATACGTGACTATTCTTGATAAACCTTATGTCTGCCTGCATCCGGGCGCTATCTCCGCAGCGCCCTGGCCTGCCGCGCATTTCGCGGAGGTAGCGGATAGGTGTATTCGGCAGGGTTTGAAAGTGGTGTTGACGGGTACCGCAGAAGAGAAGCCGCTTACGCAAGCGGTCGCGGGGAAAATGACGGACGCGGCGATTGATCTTGCCGGTAAAACCGACATCGGATCACTCGCCGCCCTTCTGAAAGGCAGCCAGGCGGTGATTTCGAATGACACAGGTGTTGCGCATCTGGCGGTAGCGGTCGATGCTCCAAGCGTTACTGTCTTCACCACGACTGATCCGGTGATCTGGGGTCCGTTGGATCAGGTTCGTCATCGGGTTGTTTCGCGAAACGCCGTGGGGACACCGAAAGCAGCAATCAGGGCGCTGGAGGAATTAATTGGGCATTAATGTGGAAGTAAAGGAGAATCAAGAAAGAAAAGAGAGAGCGACAGAGCAGGAGAAATTGCGCATTCTTACCTGGCATATTCACGGCAACTACCTCTACTACCTCACCCAGGCTCCGCTGGAGTTTTATTTGCCCAAAGGAGAGGGCGCAGGTTACGGAGGTCGTTCGAGTGGTTTCGATTGGGGGGACAACGTGCACGATGTGCCCATCGAACAGGTGAAGGATCTCGATTTTGACGTGATCCTGTTTCAGCATCGCAAGAACTACGAAGTTGATCAGTACGAAATCCTGTCCGAGGCACAGCGGCGGCTGCCTAAAATTTACCTCGAACACGATCCCCCGCAGGAACATCCAACCAACACCGCCCACTGGGTGGACGATCCTTCCATGCTTCTGGTTCACGTAACCGATTTCAACCGCCTGATGTGGGATAGTAACGGAACACCGACCGCAGTCATCGATCATGGCGTGACGGTGCCGGACAACGTGAAATACACGGGTGAACATGCCAAAGGTATCGTCGTGGTGAATAACATGCACAAGCGCGGCCGCCGTCTCGGTCTCGATGTATTCGAGAAAATCCGCGAACAGATACCGCTGGATCTGGTGGGGATGGGTTCAACGGAACTGGGGGGGCTGGGTGAAGTGTCGCATGATGAGTTGCCTGCTTTCGTCGCCAGGTATCGCTTCTTTTTCAACCCCATTCGTTATACCAGCCTCGGGTTATCCGTCTGTGAAGCGATGATGACGGGATTGCCCGTCATAGGGCTCGCGACAACCGAGATGGTTACTGCAGTTGAGAACGGAAAAAGGGGCTATGTCGAAACCGACGTGGACAAGCTGATTGAACGGATGCGTTATCTGCTCGACGATCACGATCATGCACGGGAATTGAGCCGGAACGCGCGCGAGTATGCAATCCAGCGATTCAACATCCAGCGGTTTGCCAACGACTGGCAAAGAGTCGTCAGCAACTTTGTTCAGAATGCTTACTGAAAAACAGCGGCGTAGTGAGCGACTTAGTGCTCGGTGCTCAATGGCTTGGCAATAATTCCGTGGCCAATCCAAGAACCTCTGCAACCGGTACACTTTCAACGAATGAGTACGGATGACTGCAATCCGGCTTCTGCGGCTGAAATGGCCAGGGTGAAACAGGCTTGATGCCGCATTGGGGGCATTCAAGCTGCCAGCTTATCGCAACGCGATGCCGGTCGCGGCTGAGCGGCCCCCAGTTGAGCACGTTGGGCGCCCAGTAAATCCCGACTGTACGTACCCCGACCGCGCGTGCCAGATGGAGCGGACCAGTATCGTTGCTGACAACGAGCGCGCTTTGCTGTAAAAGAGCGGACAAGCCGCCCAGCCCGAGATCAGTGCAGGGAAGGGCGGCGTAACTCATCGCCTTCAAGACATTCGCGACACGCTCTTCTTCTTTCGGCGTTCCCGTCACGACAACTTCATATCCCTTTTCAGCCAGATAGTTCGCTATCCCGGCAAAGCTGGCTGCAGGCCATACCCTGCGGAGGTCATCCGCGCCCGGGTGGATAACGACATAGGGTTTGCCCTTGATGAGTTGCCGGACTGGTTCTGCCTCCTGTTCGTCGGATTCCGTCACCTCGATGCGCGGTTCGAATCCGGTACTCGTGGTATGAGCCCCGATCAAGGCCGCCACTTCCAGATTGCGCAGAATCTCGCTCTGGTAATGCACATAAGGGATGGAACGGTCGAGGGATTCGGCAGGCGGGTTGCACATGCCTGCCGTCAGGCTGGCCCCGAATTTATTGATGAAGGGGTTGACGGATTTACCGTCACCCTGCATGTGAATGACGACATCGAGCTTCTCGCCTTGCATCGCCTGGCAAAACCGATCGACTTCCAGCGGGTAGGCGCAACTATCCGTATCGAGGACTTGGCCTTTTGACTCGACCGGATCATTGACGCCGGCAAGCAGGGGAATACCGATAACCCGATCCACTATTGACGGCCGACCGGCAAGGAATTCCTTTACCCAGGGTTTGGCAAGCAGGATGAGTTCTGCATCGGGATATGTCCGTTTAATCGCATCCAGGGCGGGCAGGATGACGATAAAGTCACCCAATGCCTTGGCGTGTAGAACCGCGATTTTGCGGGGTGAGAACGGGAGAGGCGGGGGAAAATTACCTGCTGCCAATGTCAGTAAAAATCATTTCTTGTTCTTTGTTTCCTGGCATTGTCCTCGTTGCCTCCACACGTTTCACCCTTCGGATGTCTTCGGGTGTATCTGTTCTCCTGCCGGCGGGCTTTATCCTGCCCTATACCCATGCCAGGAATTACTTGATATGCCCGATCGCCTTGCTCACATCCGCCGGCGTCTCATAGTCCTCATCCGGCAACTGTTCGAGCGTCTGCATTATATTCTCGTCAGCGCCCTTGGATTTGGCGTGATCCACGAGATCCTCCTTGTTCGCAGGGTAATCCATGCCGGACAGGAATTTCTGTACCTGAATCGGGTTTGCCTTTGCCATGATTCCTCCTTATCGCGATCGTTATCTCGGTTGCTTCATATTCAGAACTCAGTGTAGTTCATTTCCTGGCTGATTTCCGTGTAACTTTGATTGCATCCCTCCTTCATGAGAGAAGCGAATGACGAAGAAGCGGAGCGTGATGCAAGGCAATCCTCAGGCGATGGTAAAACTGCAAATCCTTATATGTGTGATGGCGAACTGAAATAAAACTCGATCAGGGGAAGAATAAAGTCACAAGCAACCACATGAATGATGGGCGAAACAACTCCCATCGTTTGAATATAAACAGTTTAAGGAGGCAGGCATGAACAACATAATCTGGTGGGTGGGTTTTATTGTTATCCTTCTCGCTGTCTTGAGCTTCCTCGGATTGCGTTAAGAAGTGGCGGCGCCAGCGGTTACTCCTGAGAGCAGGCTGTTTTTCGTCAACGACGATTGCGTGAACAGCAATTCTCCAACGAGAGTAATCCTGGTTCGTCACGTTTCCATAGCCCTGAAAGGGTTGACATTGCATCCGTATTTGCGCTACGTTCCTTCTGACCAGTTCGGAGTTTTGTGAAATTTCCTTCCTGAATCAACTACTCGCGTGATGGGTTATCGGTAATGGTGACTGCTGATCAGATTATTAACACCGCAGTTGAACTTGGCGAACAGAAATCGTGGGAGGCCGTACGCCTGCATGACGTGGCGGCTGCGCTGGGTATAACTCTGAATGACGTGCATGCGCATTTTCGTGAGAAAGAGGATATCGTTGAAGCCTGGTTCGAGCGGGCAGACAGTGCGATGCTCAGGATGGCGCAGGCGCCGGACTTTTCCTTCTTGACACCGCATCAACGGCTGCACCGGCTGATCATGACCTGGCTGGCCTCTCTTTACCCTTACCGCAAGGCTACAAGGCAAATGATCTATGGCAAACTGGAGCCGGGTCATCTGCACGTTCAGATTCCCGGATTGATGCGCGTCAGCCGTACCGTGCAATGGATGCGGGAGGCTGCAGGGAGGGATGCTACGTACTTCCGGCGCGCGTTGGAAGAAAGTGCGCTCACTTCCATTTATCTGGCGACATTTGTCCATTGGATGAACGACAGTTCGTCCAGTTCTTCCAGGACGAGCCGGTTTCTGGACGGATGTCTTTCCGTAGGGGAAAACCTGGATCGAATGATATTTTCCCGTCGACACCGGGGAGAAAGAACGGACAGCGGAGAAGCGCCGCAGGGTACATAAGGGTGTATAAGGGTACGTACGGGTAGATTAAGATGTAGTAGTCGCGATCCCATCAGACAGTCCCCGATTTGACTGGTGCAGTTGTCAGATCAGATTCAACTGTTCAGTAAAGTGATTTTATCGTTCCACACCTCCTTTCCGTCAATTAATGTTT
>NZ_JCAHZJ010000037.1:0-5547 GCF_059489795.1 Nitrosospira sp. CT | reverse complement strand
CGGACGGCTTCCTGTTTGAATTCGACCGTGTAGCTCTGCTTCGGAATCTTGTACATCCTTCTACCTCCAGTGCTCAGTTTAAACCGTCACCGTCAGTATCCGAAATTCCCGGCCAACCTCAACCTAACCTATTGGACTAAAGTACACCATACCCAATATGGTGGTAATTCAACGGCGAGCAGACAGTTCGACTTGTTTAGTGATGATAGGTAAGTGCCCTAATTGGTAAGAGTGTTCACGTCTGGTTTCCGTATTCCGTACAGTTATTGACAGGACTCCAAGGGGGTCAGGGTGGCGAGTTGTGGTGAAATTATTGCCGCGCCTTCTTTCGCCAACTCGTTAAGCTCAACCGGCCTTTCTTGCTTATTCGGTTCGCATTTGTGCCGAATGGTCCACATATGAATCCGAGTGGGAAATACTGTCTTTTCCTACGCTATTCCAATTACTTCTTCCCCTTTCGGTTCCCTGTAACGGTTAGGCTTGTCATTCCACTGCTTGGCTAGTGATATCGGGAAATCCTTACGTTTCGCTTGCGGCCCGCCCATCAGCATCACGAAACGGTCCCATTCGCCCTTATCCGCCGCGTCTCTCAATTCTTTTAATTCTCCCGTTACCCCCATTTCACCCATACGGCGCAGTTCGCGCCATAGCGTTACGGATGGTCCCCAATCGGCTGAAACTGTCTGATGCCCCAAGTGCTGGCCCATGCTTTTACCCGTTCAGCTGCACTGATAGGCTCACCTCCATCGATATCGCAATCCAAGCCAAAGCCATCGATGTTCTTGGAAATGTATTTCGCGATATAACTGGCAGCCGTTCCCTTTGATCTATCTATGCGCTCTTCCTCGTAACGGTGCTTGGCAGCACCAGCTTCATCCCCATCCTCACGCATGGCGTAGTCTTTGATGACGCTGCCGACTTGCTTAACGTGCTCTTTTGGCATGAAGAGCAACAGGTGCCAATGTGGCGTGCCGTCATGCTGGGGCTCGACAACGCGCATGCCGTAGTACGCTAAATCCCTATCGTCAAGCCTGGACCGTATCCGACTCCATATCCTGTTCAAATAGGCTTGCGCTTCCCTGGGTGTGGTTTGATCGTATTTCGGGTTTTCTTGCCCTGATACAGATAACCTTGCATGCATACGCGAAGGGCAGGTGAGGGTATAGAAAATGGTTGCATGTCCCAGCGATTGGGCGACCACATCGTATCCAGCAATACGTGTCATCAATTCGGCACGGCGAATCTTTGGATTTGATACCGAAAGATCGGCTAGTTGCTGTAGCGTGTATTCCTGTCCGAGTTCATTGACTGCGATGCAGTGCTCAAGAATGGCTCGGTTACGGCGGTTTTGTTTGTGCCGCCTCTCCAAGGTCTCATCACTGACGTACTTACCTTTACGGCTATGTACGAGCCCTAAACGGTTGCGCCTTGCTCGAATTCGCGGACGTGAACCTTGCGCAATGCTTTGCGCCACCAATACTCATCGCTGAGGCGAACTAGAATTCCTGTATCGGTAGCGGTTACAGGATTTGCAGGCTTTGATTTTCCTGTTACAGCAATGGCTGACTCGCGCTTTTCTGTTACCGTTACAGGAGTCTGTTTCTCTGTAACGGATGATACTGGTACAGGGATTAGAAAAGCTCGTCTACTTCCTGTATTGATTACTGTTAGCGGATTCTGCTCAGCCTTTGCTTGAACTGGTTGAGTTCATTAACAACCAGCGTAAGGAAGGTGAAGCAGAGTTAAGGCACGATAGCTTCATGCTAAAGGTTCCTAAGGTTCTAAGTGAATCAGCTCCAAAATTTATTGGAACTGCTACTTACACTACCCGGAACCGGAGGGAAGGTAACTCGTAAGGTATATCGCTCTGGCCTCCGATGGGGTCATCTTCAAGCGGGACGGAGTGTGGATTCCTACGCAAGCTCACCTCGATGCTGGACAGTTCGTGGTTAGGACCGGGGTGAGACATGGGTTCGCCTTCAATCAAATCAGGGTGACACCGAAGGGAGTTGTCTGGCTTGCAAGCAGTATAGTGGGTGGTTGTTGATCGAGGAAAAACCTCGAAATGCCCTGAGACTCAATCAGATGCCCTACAGTTAATTATCAGCTTTTCCCATACCCTTGCCTAGGAAGATTCAATATCGTTTATCCTGTAGCTTCCTGGAGAGTCACTTCTGAGAAAGAGGCTCCCCTTGTGGTACTTTCTTTAATCTTCCACCGCAAGAACTGGCATTAATGCGGGTTTTTAGTGACAGTTGGAGTGCCTTATGCCTCTCAACAACACCAATATTTCATTCGGCAGTGAATCAATGTCCCGCTTCGCGCGGGGGGTAGTGCTCCCTTTGCTTCCTCCTTTTGCTTCCTCCTTTTGCTGCCGTTTCAGCAATCTGTGTCGAAAGGCCGTACCAAGGTCCAATAGTAAAATGCTGCGATGCGATTATCATAGAGCACTGGAAACTCTTGCTGGCGTGAGGAATTAGACTGTATCAGCCAGGGGGAAAGAGTTTTACCGGGACCGGCTCCTGTTACTGGCAGGCTCGGGACCCAGGAGACTTTGCTTGATAAACCAATAATAGGCAACTGAAGATGAATAACCTGATAACGTACGATCAAGCGTACGATCTCGCGAATATACTGATCAAGAAAGCGACCAAAGAGGAACTGGCGGAGTGCGCGCGCCTGCTTGCATTAAATCTTGCTCACCATCAGGTGAAGCATGGAGAGATTGCGGTAATAGACACGTTAACCTTGCTACGCTCATTTGAGTGTACCGAGGAGCACCTGAATGTATTGATGGAAGGCATGCTGAATCTGATAGGCGTCCTGGTAAACGTCTGCGGTGGGGTAGGACAGTCAAAGCATTGATGTTTTTTCTAAGTAAGCGCTTACTTAGCATGAATAGCGGGTGCTGAACTTGCTATGGCTGAGCATTTCCAGGATACTCGGTATCATATAAGCACATCCATCCTCAAATGATTATGGGCTCTGGACGAGAGCGAATCAGGCCAGCAAGCGTATCAGACCATACCGGATCTCATGCAGGTACAAGTTAAGCCGCGATACCTCGCTCCCGGGGTAAGCCGGCGTGAAGTCTGGTCATGGGCAATGTTCGACTTCGCGAATTCAGGCTACACCACCGTTGTGATTACCGCCATTTTTAACGCCTATTTTGTGGCTGTGGTGGCGAATAATGAAGCATGGGGAACGTTTGCCTGGACAGCAGCGTTGTCGGTGTCTTATGCGCTTATTATGGTGACTGCGCCGGTGATAGGCGCTTATGCTGATGCGTATGCGATGAAAAAGCCTTTGCTGCTGGTGAGCACAATCGGCTGCGTGCTTTTTACCGCATTGCTTTACTTTGTCGGGCCGGGTGATCTGATACTGGCCGTGGTACTAATCGTGCTGAGTAACTTTTTCTTCAGCAGCGGCGCGAATTTGATTTCCGCTTTTCTGCCGGAACTTGCACACGGGGAGGCATTGGGAAAGGTTTCCGGGTGGGGCTGGAGTTTCGGCTATGTTGGCGGGCTGATCAGCCTGGGATTGTCGTTGGCTTATGTGACCTGGGCACAAAACCAGGGCAGTCCTGCAGAGCAGTTCGTTCCGGGCACAATGCTTATAACTGCCGGACTTTTCGCAATTTCGAGCATACCGACCTTTCTCTTTCTTAAGGAACGTGCGCTGCCGCAATCGCATCCGGCAGAACGCAATGTCGTGCGCGAAGCATTTGCCCGCTTGCTCGTCACGTTCCATCGTGTGTGCGATTTTGACGACCTCCTACGCTTTCTCGCATGTATCGTGTTTTACCAGGCAGGCATTCAGACCGTAATTACTTTAGCCGCCATATATGCGCAACAGGTAATGGGCTTTGATACCGGCGATACCATGTTTCTGGTTCTGATTGTCAACGTTACGGCATCGATCGGTGCGTTCGCCTTCGGCAATATCCAGGACAGAATCGGCCATATTCCCACCATCGCGCTGACTCTCGGAGGCTGGATTGTAATGGTGTTGCTGGCATGGATGGCTGCCACACGCCCCATGTTCTGGCTCGCTGCCAATGTTGCCGGCCTCTGCCTTGGAGCGTCACAATCGGCAGGGCGCGCACTGATAGGCTATTTCAGCCCGGATGCGAGACGCGCCGAATTTTTCGGACTGTGGGGACTTGCAGTCAATTTATCCTCGATACTCGGTCCGATCACGTATGGGATCGTGAGCTGGATTTCCGGCGGTGATCATCGGCTGGCCATGTTGATTACGGGCAGTTATTTTATTATAGGCCTGGGGATATTGATGAGCATCGATATACAACGGGGACGGCGGGCCGCACTGAGCGTCAGCACTCCAGTGGAGAGCCTTACAGGGAATCGCTGATAAGCAATCACCCCTGTAGGCTCCACGCCGCCAGACTTTCCATTTCAGCTGCCTGTTATCTCTTTTTTGAGTCTGGCGCCATTGCCGCCGGTTTATCTGCGCTTATTCTATATAAACGCAGATACCCGCCGCTCAGTGATGCATGTGGTGATTATGATCGCCACCCTGGTTACCGCTTTGGCCGTGCGCCCCGTGCCCGCTGTGCCCGCTGTGATTTCCGTGGCCGGCGTGCTCGCCATGACCCTCTTCTGATTTTTTATCGCTCTTTTTCTGTGAATCCTTTGCTGCTGCCTTCAATGGAGTGAACCGGGCGGATTGTGCCTCTTGTTCCGGCAATTTGACAAATACGACGACTACCGTGTCCGGGGTCAGGACGAAATCTCCCGTTCCTTTCATTATGTTATTTCCCGCCGGTTCGAGCTTTATGGAAGTTTTCGGCTTGGCTTTACCGACCTGAAATGCTGCCTTGCCCACGCCCCCTTCTGTCTTGATCTGCGCATCTGCATGATCTGTTACATAAACCGTCAATTCTTTATCTTTTGTTACAAGCTCCAGATGATAGGGTCCCGCCATACGCACCTGCCCGCCGTGAGGCGCGGCATGGGTGTCGAAATATTCGTCGGTATGCGCCGCGGCGGGCAATGACACGGCCAGAACAGCACTCGTCAAGACCATGACCATCGATTTAATCATTTGCTCTACTCCTTGTAGGTACGAATTGAAGAATTGTAATGCGTGCCCCATCGCGGGAACCGTATTGCCGTTTGCTTCTCTTACTTGGATTGCTCTTGCTTCTCTTCTCCAAGGTTTTCTGGAATTCGCGCGGCGTGTTTCCGCTTTCCGGCTGTATTTGCCCGGTGCTCCGCCTCAGTCACTCCGCCTTTCTTATCTGCGCGCCCTGAGCCTGAAGGGCACAGCACATGCCTGTCGAAGGGGAGTGGCACTGGGGAACGCCCTGCAAAAGAACGAACGCTTTCAAGGTAGACATCCGTTCTTTTACCGCTGGTTGCTAATGCACATGCTCGCCTGGCGGGGGGAGGATTTCCCCTTCGCGATTGAGCTGCGCCACCTGCTGCATCAGCATGTCGGAGCCGGACCAGCCCGGACCATCGAATTCGGGTATCCAGCGCGCGCGCAGGTAGCCGAAGCGGTCCACCAGGAACTCCATGTGGTCAG
>NZ_JCAHZJ010000036.1:0-100340 GCF_059489795.1 Nitrosospira sp. CT | reverse complement strand
GATATGAGTTGCTCTTTTCTCTGACGTATCATTGCGTCATGTACTGCCGCTTCGTTCACGTCATACATCACCGCACTGCTCGCGCTTGCTGTTGCCTTTGCTGCCTCGAATTCACACTCCGCCAGGTCTTTGTGACGCTGAATCGGATCGTCTCGAGGCTTACTTAAAATCATTGGCTGCTGTGCGCATGCATACAGGAACGCGCACAAAATAACGGTGATGCGATACTTCATGATGCATCCCTCTTTGTTTATTGGGAGAGTCATTGTATCAACTCTATTTACCCACCCCTTGCCCATTAAAAACCCCCGGTTTCAGGCCGAGGGTTTCTTGCATCAGCTCGCCGCAAACTTCATCAGCTTGATTGCACGGAAGTCTCGCATGCCACCTCCCACGCGCTTCGTGCTGTAGAAAAGAACATGGGGTTTCGCGGTGAACGGATCCCGAAGCATCGATGTGTTGCGGTCAACGATGGTATAGGCTCGCTGGAAGTCCCCGAAGGCGATTGAGAGGCTATTAGCCGAAACGTCCGGCATATTCTCGTCTTCGTGCACTGGATAACCAAGCAGCGTTGACGGTTGTCCAGCTTCTAATCCCTCCTTCCAAATGTAATCATCGTTTGCGTTCTTGAATGTCCGGATCAGCTCAAGGGTATTGGTATTCATCGTCCAGGCTGCATTGATGCGGTACCGGGGCTTGAGAGAATGAACCAGCTTTATCAGCTTGTCGGAGGGATTGCTTGCAGCGAATGCTCCAGCAGCGCCAGAGGCGACATACTGCAGAGCGCTTTCTGCCCGTACTCCGTCAGCAGTGCTGGCAGTGTCATAGGTGAGAATCCCTCGCGGTTTATTGATCCCATCGCCGACAATGAACGCCTGGCCTTCACCCTCGCCGAATGCTTCAGCAAGCTCGTTGATCAGCCAGTTTTCCAGGTCGAAGTTATTGTCATCAAGCAAGCGTTGAGTCACCGCAGGGCTTGCGTAGACTTCTCCCATGGCTGGTTTCAGTTCTATAAAATTAGGGCCATCTGTCTTGGGTCTGGATTGAGTTTCACCCACCCATGAGTAAGTGGTGCCACCTACGCTATGGAGCATCGAATATTCACCGCTTTCGATCTTTACCACTCGCGCAATCTGCCGCATGGGCGAAAGCTCGCGCAGGGCTTTAGAGATGGTACCGTCGATCTGTATAGGAACAAGAAACCCGCCGTTCGGATCGTTATTGGTAGCCATGGCCTTTGCTTCAAGCCCACGCTCCCGGCCGGACCTCAGGTAGCCTAAGAAAGCCTGCTTGTGCTCTCTCTCTTCCGGATCTTCGGCACCATGGAACCCGGCGCCCGGTCTATTCGCCTTTTTTGCAAACTCGTTTAGAGCGGTCTCCAGATTCTTGATGCGCTCGTTTTGCGCATTCTTGAATTCACTGAATGCCTCGCCTTGCTTTTCGAGGATTTCCTTAATTTCATACATATGATAAAGTCCTTATAAAATGTTTTCGCCATACTCCAATTTTTGAAGTATGGCGTTATGATACAATGACTTATTCCCCGTTTAGGGGTAGCGGTGAATTACTTATTCAGATTTAATTTACACCAGGTAAATTTATTCCTGATGGTCTTAAAGGTGAGTTGTTGCCTGCCGGTGCGGGGGTGGTGGTAGGTGACTATTTGCCAGACTCGATCCACTTTCTCTATTGGGCTTGCTTCCGTGCCGTGCATATCTCGTCTCACGGCCTCAAGTTCCAATTCCTCTAAAAGCTGGTCAAAGGTAACTGGGTTTTCTATTTTGCCAAGCAACTTGAGAAGATAGCCCTTCAAGAATCCTGGCCTCTTCCCAAGTCGCTGCTGTTGTTCGAAGGACAGCCCTAAACGTACCAGATTCATGACGCGGTCCCGCTCAGGGCTGGGGGGTAAGGTTTTCTCGATGTAAGAAGGAATATTCACTTTCTTTCTTGCAATTGGGACACAGTCATTTTTGCTTTTTTGAGGCTGTAGCCCTGTGCCCTTAACTCCTTCTCGATCTTTCGCTTATGCAGTGCCCCGGCACGTCTGCTGCCTTTCAATATAGACGAGGCGAAGGCCCATCCCAGTCCTGTTAATTTACCCATGTCGACCTCTCTGCTCTGCGATAGGCCAGCAAGGGGCCACCAATCACTTTATTGTCCGGGCCCACCGCGAAGAGCTCCAGCCCGTTTACATCGGCCTGCAAGACAAGACGAGCCTTACCGTTGTTCACCAGGTCATCAACAATCTCACCGGCCTCCTTGTTCTGCCGACCGATTGCGATAACCATCAATTCCATAATTTGCAATGATGTTTTGACGCCATTTTCCAGCGTGTCCAGGATTTCTTTGTCTATTTCTTGAGTCATTTTTTACCTTTTTTGTTACGGTTTATGAAAGGAAAGCGGGGTGAGCGGTTTCCATTGCTATGGCTCAAAGAATGCACCTCCCCCCAGCTCATACTGTTTCTTCCCTCGCGTCATGAAGGCTCAGGTTGAGTTCTTTTGGCTCAGTCGAGGGATGAGTATTGCCTGCCGATTTAAATCGCTTGTAAGAGCCCATAGACAGAGCATCCTGTTTCAATGCCCTGAAACAAACCAACGCGTTATCAAAATCAGCCAGCGCAATGGTCAATGCTTCGTCATGCTCTTCCTCCGTAAAGCCGTGGAAGTCAGCGATGAAACGAACCAAATTAATGAGCTCCAACCGCGCAACATCCACCCCCTGTTTTTGGTGAGCTTGTTGCGCGTCTTTTTGGGAGCTTGTTGCGTGCTTGTTGCGTAGCTTGTTGCGCGCTAGATCGAGCAATGAAGCGGGTTTCAAGGGTGGTTGTTGCGTGCTTGTTGCGTAGCTTGTTGCGCAATATAGGGGTGGTTGTTGCGCGGTTGCGTTGCTAGGAAACGCAACACGCAACAAGCTCATTTCATCGGAAGAAATCATTGGCCTCTCCCTCTTGTTTGGTACTGATTCTTCCCCTTGGCCGTAGCTGCGTTTTGCAGTAAACCTGCAGCCTCTGCTTTACGCCATGCCCTGGATACGTTGGACTTGTTGATTCCCAGTTCCTCAGCTATCTCAGTTTGTGTGAGTCCATCATTGGCCAGGCTTATTACGCGATCGTACGTTGACTCTGAGACCGATCTCCATGCCCACGTACTCTGGCTACCCTCATCAACGGTCAATTTCGCTTCTATGGGATCAACATCGATACCAGAAAGATGGCGTGCTTTCTCGTAGTGAATTTCAAAGCGTGCCCCCTCGGCAGGGTCATAATCAGGAGGTCTGCGAAGTGCAATAACTGCGTCCAGCAAATCCTCGCGCTTCGACGTGCCGCGCTGCTGTCCGCCTTTGCCGGCGTGATGGATAAAGAGGATGCTTCGGCCAGCTTGCCGCTGGAGCAGGGCCCACTCTGAGACGCTAAGCCAGCTTTCCGCATCATTCTCACGGCCCCCGCCACGCACCAGGCAAGAGATGTTATCCAGCACTATGAGTTCTGCCTTTACATGCTCTGCAACAGCGCTAATTGTCTGCTGGCCTTCGCGGGTAGAGAGATCGGGCATTGCCCCATTCTGAAGGTCAGGAGTGACGATAGAGAGGAAACCCGGCTCCGGCTCTACGCCGCTTGATGCAATGATTCCCGCAAGCCGCTCCTGTAGTGCCGGTGCTGGCATTTCTCCATCTACCAGAAGAACGCGCCTTGGTTTCTCCGCTTCCCAGTTAAGAAAGTTTCCCCCACAGGCCACCGCGTAGCACACGTTGAGGCTTACGTATGTTTTGCCGACACCACGCCAGCCGTAGATCATGTTGAGGCTTTGGGTCATCAGCCAAGGCGCCATCATCGTGTCTCGAGGGGGCAGTTCCATTGCTATGAAGTCGTGAAGCCCCACCACCTGCAATTGCTGGGGAGCTTTGATTACCTTGGCCAATGCAGTAAAAGCAGCATTGGCTTCAGGTGTTGCCTCTACTGTTTCGAGCGCGTTTAGCATCATGCGGCCTCCGCGATCTTGGCACTTTCATACGGCTTGAGGATTGCCCAAGCATCGCCTGTACCGGCAAGATCAAATGCAAACGTGGCAAGGAAGCAGGGGTTAACCCGGGTTATCTCCTGTGCAACGGCATCCACTCGATGCGCGTCTTTGCTGCGGTAGGTTATTTGTACAGTCAGGCCAGCAAGGAATCTGAATTCAATCTCAGCAGGTGTGAGATCGTCTGGAATGATGATGCGGGGATAGGCTTTGCCCAGATCCCAATCGAAGGCAACTATCACCATCCTGGCAGGGGCTTTTCCTGCTTGCCGGATAGTCATTAACTGCTTGCCGTAGGGCGGCAGTCGTTTATAATATGGTTGCGGTTTAGTTTGGAAAGTCGCCCTGGTGCCCCCCAGGGCGTTTTCTTTTGTGCTCTTGATTACACCTCCCGGGCGGCCTTCGACTTTAATGAGTTCGTTCATTGGCAGCCCTCCTTTTCTTTTTCCATTAAGTCGTGGGTTAGAGCCGCCATCGTTCCAAGGGTGTAAAGCACATTCTCCTCGGCCAATCCACGGCAGCCCATCTCAACCGTATGCCCTAGTGCCCCGTGCTCTAGCATTGCGATAAAAACAATTCCTACCAGCTCACCGCTTTCGGCCATTCTCAATAGGTCGCGCAGCTTCTCAACGCAATCCGGGCGAACATTGGCCGCGTATGGACTATGTCTACGAATTGGTGTTACGGGGGCTAACTTCAGATGGGGTGTGACTTTTTGCGCGGACGCGCGTTTGGACTTACTCATGGTATGACTCCTAGTTATGCGGTTAATGTTTTCCGCTTTCCCCGCTGTCAAACGGGTGGGCGGATTCGTGCAGGTTGACAGACCGGAACTAGGACCGGCGAGCCTTTCGGCTCCCCACACGAACCACCCATAAACTGGGTATCCTGTATGACGGACGTAAAAAAACCGCTCAGAGGCGGTTGTCCGCCTAGTTTCACTGGCTGTCAAACCAGACCCCTGTTTCTCAGGGGCAGGGAAAGCATAATGCCGGGAGAGTGAAGGTGTCAAGGGTTGGTTTGATATACCTACAGTCGTGTAGGTGGCGAGTTCAGGATTGCGGCTCATTGTGCTATCCCCTGCAACGAAGCCAGCGCCTTCCTGAGCTGGCCAACGTTCCAAAATGTCATCCTACCGAGCCTGCTGGGCTGCGGGAGGCCGCCATCCTTTACCCGCCGCCACACAGTTGCAGGTGAGCAATCTAACAGGCCGCAGACGACCGGTTCTTTGACGTTGGCAGAATCGGGGAGTGAATCGAAGTGCTTGAGGGCATCAGGAATAACTTCTTCCTGCTTTACCCTTTTGCCTTGTTGAGACATGGTAAGTTTCTCCTTGAGTCGTACTGAAATGTACGAGGAGAAATGTATTTCAGGGCACCGGAGCTGTGTCCGATTCGGTTTTGGCAAAACCGATTAGGATTTGGATTAGACTTGACGGGGCTTTCGTGGCAGCTGGGCAACTGCCATTTTCAGGTATTTACGAACGGTATCATCGCTGAGAGAAATGCCCAGTTTTTCCAAGTCTTTTGTTATGTCCGAAACTGCATCGTTTTTTGAAGCAGTAGGATCGTAGCAATAGCCTTCGATGGCCATGCCGATTATCATTTTTAACAAGCTATTGCGTTCACTGTCTTTGAGAGTGTCCTGATGATTGATATTTTCTTCTTTAAGTATTGGCAAAAACTTACGTTCTTCCTCAGAAATACATTCCGCATATTCTTTTAATACGGGAGACAGATTATCTCTGAGAACCGCAAGACTTTTTTCAATCGATTCCCGCTTCCATTCCTCTTCGATATGTTGAAGTTCCTCAGCAACACCCGTATACATTCCTATCCGCCATAGCAAATTAGCAGCCCTACGTTGCCTTATCGTCATCCGGGCATGCTCGGGCTTCGAAGACAACTTCAATTCCTTGCCAAGCTGAATATCAATGGCGGCATCCCTGACTTGAAGGGTGCCGTATAAATTTGGCGGTATAAAATCTACCAGATCCCGCAACGCCATTTCTCGTACTTCTAGAAGCTCCCAGCCGTTCATTTCATCACTTCCTTCAAAGTGGCCTTCAATAGTTGCCACCCCAGGCGGTGAAGGTTTCCGCTTTTCTCCTGGGCGGGATAGGGGTGGCTTAACAGTTTATTGTTTTATTGCTGCCGCACGCCTGATTGGCACCACTTTATCAGCCTCGCCTCTATCGAGCTGCACCAACATCGCCGCCCAGGCCTCCAGCGCCGCCTTGCGTTCTTCGAAGTAGTCATGCCGGTTATAAATGCCCTCGATCCCCTTGATCTTGTGATTCAGGCAGCGCTCGGCGATGTGAGGCGCCACACCCAGGGCTTCAAGGTGGGTACGGGCAGTACGCCGCAAATCGTGGATAGTGAAGGGCTCCAGGCCGTGCTTGATCTTCGCCAGGGCTACGCTCAACGTGCTTTCCGCAATATGGGGAATCATCCGATCCTGCATCTTGCGCGCTGGCAATACCCACTTGCTAACACCTGCCAAGCGCTGCAACTCGCGCAGCCACTCTACTGCAACTGGTGGCAATGGTATGTCAATGGCAGATTCTGTTTTCGTGCGTTCTGCAGGCAGATACCAGACAGCTTTATCCAAGTCGAACTCAGACCACTTGGCGCCGATCAGCTCGCCCTTCCTCACAGCAAGCAGTAACAGCAGTTTGATACTAAGGTCGTTCTCTACGCTAAAGCCGTTTGCTTGCCGCATTGCTTCAAAGAGCGCAACCAGTTCCTCGCTCGTCAGCCAACGGGTGCGGCTTTTTTCCTTGCCGCCAGCATCGCTTGGATCAAATGCAGCCGCAGGGTTGTATTCGATGATGTGTCGCTTGATAGCATAGTTGAAAATGCGCTTAAGCCAGCGCAGTGTGTCGTTCGCTATGGAAGGCGCACCTCGCTTCATTACAGCCTTGAGCACATCATCAATGTGCCGAGGCTTTATATCCTCGACCTTCAGTCTGCCAATCGCCGGCTTAATGTCTTTCTCGATCCGGGCGCGCACGATATTTGGGTGTTTCCAACGTCCAGCTATCATCCTTTCAAAGTATTCGTCGGCCAGCTGCGCCATCGTGTAAGCATTCTTCTCCGCTTCCATCCTGGCAACAGCTTCACCCTTGCGCTGCTGTTTTTCTCCGGCCACGTCATAGCCAAGCGCAACGCGAGCGGATAGCTTCTTTGCCTCTTCTCTGGCATTAGCCAAGGACAAATCCCTATAGCTTCCCAGGCTCATTACCCTGGCTTTTCCTTCGAACCGATAGCGGAACCGCCAGGTGGGCACGCTTTCGTTTTGACGAAAACGTAGGTAAAGGCCACCTCCAACGCTTCGGCCTTCAAATCGCTCGCCCTTCTTTATCCAATTGCGGATTTCAATATCGGTGATTTTCGCCATGTTTACTCAATGTTCAGAATTTTATTTTTTTTGTGGGTACACACAAAAAGACGAAAAACTGCATGGACAGCGGGTTTCCGTGTGTACCCAGATTTTCGGCGTGAAACACTTAGGGGTACACGCACGGGTACAAGCGGATTCTGAGCTTTCCTGAAATGAATTGCAATGAACTGAAATGAAAAACGCCGCGTGAATAGCGGCTTTAAGGAAGTGAGAAGAATAATTTGAGACTACCTGAGTCTCTGTGAAACGTCACTCGATATTCTGCGCCTGTTCCCGCATTTGCTCGATCAATACCTTGAGTTCCACTGAAATTTTCGATACTTCCGCATCCACAGACTTCGCGCCAATGGTATTGGCCTCCCGGTTGAGTTCCTGCATCAGGAAATCCAGCCGCTTGCCGATCGCTCCGCCTTTCTCCAGAACGCGCTCTACTTCGTCGAAGTGCGCCTGAAGGCGCGACAGTTCCTCATCCACATCGATCTTGCTGGCGAACAATGTCAGTTCCTGACGGATGCGCTCGTCATCACAATTTATCATGGCTTCACACAGCCGGGCTTTGAGCTTTTCCTGAAATGTCGCCAGTAAAGCAGGAATGCGTGGACTGACTTCGGAGGCGAGTCGACGCATATTGCCCAGGCGTTCCAGCAATATCGCTTTGAGTTTTGCACCTTCACGACCACGGGCAGCGGTCAGTTCGTCCAGTGCCGCACCCAGCAACTCCATGCACGGTCCGAAAAGGTTCTCCGCGGAGGAGGATTCCGTACCCAATATTCCGGGCCAACGAAGGACATCTGCCACCGCCAGGCCCCGAGCCTCGGGCAGTACCGCTCTGACGGTACGGTCCAGTTCCAGCAATTTTTGCAACAAATCCGCATTAATATGCTGCAAATTTTCCGCGGGTGTAATCCGGGAAAAACTGACGCGGCACTCGATTTTTCCACGCTTGAGGCGGGCAGTCAGAAATTCGCGCATTGCGGCTTCCAGCTGCCGGAATTCATCGGGAAGGCGAAACTGGATATCGAGATAACGGCTGTTGACCGAACGAATCTCCAGATTCAGCGATCCTTGTGGAAGTTCCTTTGCGACCACGGCATAGCCCGTCATGCTGCAGATCCTGGCTAACTCTTCCACTCGATCATCCACTCGAAGGTCCTTGATGCGTTAAAATTGCGGGCTTACGGCATTATCGCATATCGTCGCTGCATCCAAAGGAAACGAATCAGGTGTTTCCGTGCAATCGAAAGGCGGCATGCGCGTTCGACTTATCCGGTGATGTATCACCGCTCAACTAACAGTGAAGGATATATTACAACTTATGCGTCCCAGTAAACGTCGCACGGATCAACTTCGCCCCGTTGGGATTACCCGGCATTACACTCGACATGCGGAAGGTTCGGTGCTGATCGAATGTGGAGATACCCGGATAATCTGTACGGCGAGCGTGGATGAGAAAGTGCCTCCTTTTCTACGGGGCAAGGGACAGGGTTGGCTCACAGCAGAATACGGGATGTTGCCGCGTTCTACTAATGAGCGCATGCAGCGGGAAGCCGCCAAAGGCAAGCAGTCCGGCAGGACGATGGAAATTCAGCGGCTGATCGGGCGCGCCTTGCGTTCGGTAATGGATTTGACAAAACTGGGGGAGCGCACGATTCAGGTGGATTGCGATGTGATCCAGGCTGATGGCGGTACCCGCACGGCGAGCATCACAGGCGCATTTGTAGCAGTGCATGATGCGGTAGAAACGCTGCTGCGCAAGCAGGCGATAGAAGTCACGCCAATCACCGGTCATGTTGCAGCAGTTTCAGTGGGCGTCTACGAGGGCGTGCCGGTGCTGGACCTCGATTATCTGGAAGATTCGCGCTGCGATACGGACATGAACATCGTCATGACGGATGACTTTGGCCTGGTGGAAATGCAGGGGACAGCCGAGGGCATGCCTTTCAGCCGGGATGATCTGGATATGATGCTGGATCTGGCGCAGCAGGGAATACGGGAATTGATCGTGGCTCAGAAAAACGCATTGAACAGATAGACAGATATGCAAAGACTGGTCATTGCCAGCAATAATTCTGGCAAACTGCGAGAAATTCGCCACTTGCTGGAACCTCTGGGAATCGAGGTGCTGCCTCAGTCGGCATTCGATTTTCCCGAAGCTGAGGAACCTTATTGCACTTTCGTTGAAAACGCGCTCGCTAAGGCACGGCACGCCAGTAAAAATACCGGGTTGCCAGCACTCGCCGATGATTCCGGCATTTGTGTCAATATCCTTGGCGGTAAGCCGGGTATCTTATCTGCGCGTTATGCAGGGGAACCGAAATCGGATGAACGCAACAATCAAAAGCTGGTCGAGGCGCTGCGAAACCAGAGTGACCGTCGGGCCTACTATTACTGCGTTATGGTGCTGCTGCGGCATCCTGAAGATCCGCAACCCATTATTGCCGATGGAAGCTGGCATGGAGAAATCCTGTTGAATCCCCGGGGTAGCAGGGGCTTCGGCTACGATCCCTATTTTTTTCTGGCAGACCTCGGCAAAACGGCGGCGGAACTGCCGATGGAGCAAAAAAACCGGATCAGCCATCGGGGAAAAGTCCTTGCCCAACTTGTCGAGAGGATCAGGCAGGAACAACCCTGATTTGCCTGCTTGCTACTTGGATTCAACCGTTATAGACACAGAAGAGAAAGACAATTTCAACCATTGCTGAAACAATGGCTCCTTTTGCTTGTCTCTTCGATTCATCATGACAGCAATTATTTCTCCCGCAGCAATTCTTGGTTCTCAGGCCCTCCAGCTGAAGTCTTTGCCCCCGCTGAGTCTTTACATCCACCTTCCGTGGTGCATGAAAAAATGCCCCTATTGCGACTTCAACTCCTATGAAGTTCGCGACCGGAGTGACGGCATGCCGGAGGCTGAGTATGTAGCAGCCCTCATTCGCGACCTGGAAGCTTCGCTGCCACAGATATGGGGGCGAAAGGTCATCAGTATTTTTTTCGGGGGTGGAACGCCGAGTTTGTTCAGTCCCCGCTCCATAGATGCGATTCTTGGCGCCGTCAGGGCTTTGCTGCCGCTTGAGCACTTGGCTGAAATAACGCTGGAGGCCAATCCCGGAACGTTCGAGGCGCAAAAATTTGCGGATTTCCGAGTCGCAGGGATCAATCGCCTCTCCATCGGCATTCAGAGTTTCAACGCCAGGCACCTTACATCACTCGGCCGCATACACGACGACAAGGATGCCCGCCGCGCTGTCGAAATCGCACAAAAGAACTTCGACAACGTGAATCTCGACCTGATGTATGGCTTGCCAAGCCAGACGCTGGAAGAAGCACGGGACGATATCGAGACAGCCGTTGCTTATGGCCTACAGCATATTTCTGCTTATCATCTGACCCTGGAACCCAATACATTGTTTCATCGTTACCCGCCCTCCTTGCCCGACGATGAGCTGACGGCGGACATGCAGGCAATGATCGAACAGACGCTTGCGCGGGAAGGTTATGCACATTATGAAACGTCGGCCTTTGCCCGGCCTGGACGTGAATCTCGTCATAACATGAACTACTGGCTATTCGGAGATTATCTGGGGATTGGTGCCGGCGCGCACAGCAAAATAAGCTTCCGGGACAGGATAGTGCGCCAGATGCGCTACCGGCAGCCGAAGGAGTATCTGGCCAAATCTGCACCCGAAATATCATCTGACCCCCCTATCATGGAGCAGCACGAAGTAGGACGGAATGATCGCGCGTTTGAATTCATGATGAACGCACTACGCCTGACCGATGGGTTTACCCCGCAAATGTTCATTGAACGTACAGGACTGGCTCTCACTCACATCCAGCGTCAGCTCGATGAGGCGGAACGGAGACAACTGATAACACGGGATTTTCAGCGCATCGCACCTACTCTGACTGGCAGGCGGTTTTTGAACGATTTGCTGCAGATTTTCCTCCCCAGGCAAAGCCGGGTATAAGCATCTTCAGCCGGTCTGCTTTTTCCGAAATATCACATCCCAGACCCCGTGTCCGAGTCGCAAGCCCCGCTGCTCGAATTTGGTCATTGGACGATATTCCGGGCGCGGCGCATAACCAACCGCGGTATTGGTCAAATGCGGTTCACCGCTCAATACCTTCAGTATCTGCTCTGCATAATCCTCCCAGTCGGTCGCCACATGGATATAGCCACCGGGTTTCAGGTGGTTGCAAAGCAGGGCAACGAATTCCGCTTGTATCAGCCGGCGCTTGTGATGGCGCGCCTTGGGCCACGGGTCGGGAAAGAAAATGTGCACCCCATCCAGGCACTCAGGACGCAAAGCGTGTTGCAGGACCTCAACCACATCGTTCTGGATAATGCGTATATTCGTAAGTCCCAGTTCTTCCACTTGCTTGAGCAGGCTGCCCACGCCGGGCGTGTGGACTTCAACAGCTAAATAATCGTTCTGCGGATGCGTCTGTGCGATCAGCGCTGTGGTTTCGCCCATGCCGAAGCCGATCTCCAGGAATTTAGGCACACTTCTGCCGAAGACAGGGTCCAGTTCAAGCAGTTTCCCGGAATAAGGAATGCCGTATTTCGGCATCAATGTTTCATGAGCGCGTCGCTGCGCGTTTGAAAGGCGTCCTTGGCGAAGAACGAAGCTGCGGATGGAACGATGGGGGGAATGTTCAACCATTTGATATGTCTGGAAAGGACAGGTGGGGGGTGAAAAATCCTTTCCGGTCCTTATTTCCCTGACATGTTTCCGATAACCCCCTCCACCGGAGAACTGGGACTTGCACTGTACAGCTTTTTCGGCATCCGGCCGGCGAGATATGCTTCGCGCCCTGCTTCAACCGCTTTTTTCATCGCTGACGCCATCAGCACCGGATTTTGCGCGGCAGCAATGGCCGTATTCATGAGCACGCCGTCGCAGCCCAGTTCCATTGCAATCGCCGCGTCCGACGCCGTACCCACACCGGCATCCACAATGACCGGGACTTTGGCGTTTTCGATGATGATCTGCAGGTTCCACGGATTGAGGATACCCATCCCGGAACCGATCAGGGATGCCAGGGGCATGATCGCGATGCAGCCGATCTCTTCCAGTTGCCTGGCGGCAATAGGGTCATCCGACGTATAGACCATGACCTGGAAACCCTCCTTGATCAGAATCTCGGCTGCCTTGAGGGTTTCAACGATGTTGGGATAGAGCGTTTTTGGATCACCCAGGACCTCCAGCTTCACGAGGGTATGACCGTCCAGCAATTCGCGCGCAAGGCGCAAGGTTCTTACTGCATCCTCCACCGTATAGCATCCGGCTGTATTGGGTAGCAGCGTATATTGCGATGGCGGCAGCACATCGAGCAGGCGGGGCTCTTCCGGGTTCTGGCCGAGGTTGGTTCTGCGGATCGCCACGGTAATGATTTCTGCGCCACTGGCGTCCACAGCGGTGCGAGTCTCGTCAAAATCCTTATATTTTCCGGTGCCCACCAGGAGGCGTGAAGAATAAGCTTTACCTGCAATGACAAGCTTGTCCATGGGCTTATCCTCCACCTACGGCAACGACAATTTCAAGCTTGTCGCCGTTTGCAAGCATCGGCTGATCGAATTGGCTGCGCGGTACGATTTCACCGTTGCGCTCGACCGCGATCCGCTTGCCCTGCAACCCCATGTGCTCCAGTAATTGCCTGATGTTCAGTCTTGCGTCATTCGTTGTCCCTGAATCAGTGCCCGAATCCGGGGAAGGAACAAACTGGGGTTCGCCATTGACTATAAGTTGTATCATTTTCCAAGGAGTCGTTCAGCAAAAATGCTGGCCCAAAAATTGGCTTTCCACAATATGCGTATTTTATAATTTGAATTATACGGCGCAGCTACCTCCTAGTCGACTCCGGCTGAAACCCGATATTCATCAGGATTGCAGACAGGGATTCAGAAAACGGGTCTCGATGCCCTGTTATCCCGTTAGTCCTCCGCCCCCTTGAGGAGCATACCTGAATACCGTTCGACCTTCGAGTCGCTCAGGGCGAACGGCAAGGAAGAGCTTGGCGCACCTGGATGAAGAACCTGGTTGCGAATAAGGGAACCGCCACTGCCATTTATGGCTTAGTTTCCGTATAATCCGCAACTATGCGGCGGGTGTAGCTCAATGGCAGAGCAGAAGCTTCCCAAGCTTACGACGAGGGTTCGATTCCCTTCACCCGCTCCATCTTTCCCCGCCTATGAACCGCTACCTCCGCTGTACCAAAGCTGCTTTTTTCCTTTTCCTGTTTGCCGGCTTAACGATTCTGCTGCTGGGTGGCAGCATCATTTATATTGTCGTCATTTTTGATCCCAATGCATATAAGCTGGAGATCATCCGGCTGGTGAAAGAGAAAAAGGAGCGGCGGCTCAGGCTGGATGGTCCCATCACGCTTGCGTTCTTTCCCAGTCCTGGCGTGGAATTCGCCAGGCTTTCCCTCAGTGAACATAACAATGACGACGAATTCGCGAACATACAGAAGGTTCACGTTTCTTTCGAAATCCTGCCATTGCTTCGAAAGGAACTGGTGCTGGATGAAATCAACATCACAGGGCTGGAAGCCAATCTGATCCGTTTTTCCGATGGCAGCACGAACATCGATGATCTGATCAGGAGCGAGGAGCAACAGGAACGCTTCCGATTCGATATCGGGCGGGTACATATGGAAAAAACCATGCTTGCGCTTCGTGATGAAGCCAGCGACACGCATTTCGTATTCAGGAACATTGAACTGGAAGCCGGCCGGGTGGATGAACGAGCAGATGCGGATGATGCAATTCGCAGCGAGGTGGAATTGGCATTTAACATAGCTCATCTTGAGCGCCCCGAAGTCGCTATGGCAACCCGCATGCGTTTTCACCTGACTTTGAACGCAGAAAGGCAGTATTTCGCGCTCAGTGGGATGAAGCTTGTTGCCGAGGCTCAGCTTCCGGACACAGGCCGGTTGCTCATCCAATCCAGCGGAAATTTTTCTGCCAGCCTTTTGGAGGAAGGAGGGGAATTTAGCGCCGATGAATTCACCTTCGATACCGGGATAAGGAGCGTTGACAGCAGTTTTAATATTGGGGTGAATGCCGCCCATCTGGGCTTGAAGGGACAGAAACTGACCACAGACAAAATTTTAGGAGTGGCAAAAATTAACGGGTCCCATAGCCTGATCAGCGGAAAGTTTTCTCTTTCGTCGATACAGGGCACCTTGACGGATTTTCGGAGTGAAGTGTTCACGGCTGACCTGGAATCAGAAAACGAAGGTCGGGTTGTAAAGGCCCATTTTTCCTCGCCACTTGGCGGCAATATCGCGGCGCTTTGGCTGAGTCTGGCGGAGTTGAAAGCAGAAATTGAGGCGGAGGGTGCAAATCTCCCCGCGCATGGCATTCAAGGGAACCTTTCCGGCAGCGTCTCCCTCGACGGCTTGACTGGCAATGCGTGGGCAAAGCTGAATGGAACCATGGCAGACAGCAATATCGCGGCGATATTTTCGGCAAGCAGCTTCATTCCACCGCACCTCGCCTTTGAAGTGGATATCGATGAACTGAATCTGGATCGCTTTTCGCCGCGACAACAAGATGGGCAGCAGCAAAAAGCCGGTCGCCCAGAGCGCTCATTCGAATTAAACGTGCTGGATAATCTGGAGGGCTTGAACATGGAAGGGTCGATCCGGGTAGGCGTATTGAAGGCAGGCGACTTCACGGCATCGAGGGTCAGAGTGGACATACGGCCCTGATGAGCGCGGGAGGAGATATTTCGGATTCTATTTCGAATTTTTTCGCCATCAGGCTCATCCACTGGCAGCGCCAGCATGGCCGTCATCATCTGCCCTGGCAGAACACACGTGACGCCTATCGCGTCTGGCTCTCGGAAATCATGCTGCAGCAAACGCAAGTGGGAACAGTTATTCCCTATTACCGGCGATTTCTGCAATGCTTCCCCGACATGCAAAGTCTTGCCTCGGCATCGCTGGATGAGGTAATGGCACAGTGGAGCGGGTTGGGCTACTACTCGCGTGCGAGGAATCTGCATAAAGCGGCGCAGCGGATTATGAGTGAGCACGGCGGCACTTTTCCCGAGCAGGTTGAGGTCATTCGTCAGCTTCCGGGGGTTGGACGCTCCACCGCTGCGGCAATTGGGGTATTCGCGTTCGGAAAGCGGGCGGCCATCCTCGACGGTAACGTGAAACGCATTTTTTCACGCTGCTTCGGAATCGAGGGTTATCCGGGCGAAAAGCACGTGGAAACGCAGTTGTGGCAAATAGCGGAAGCATTGCTGCCAAAGAGAGATGAGAGCCCGATCGAACGCGATATCGAAGACTATACTCAGGCGCTGATGGATCTGGGTGCGACCATCTGCACCCGCGCTCACCCCAGATGCGGCTCATGCCCGCTTCGCCCGGAGTGTATTGCGTTCAGGGATAACTGCGTCGGCAGCCTGCCCACCCCTCGGCCGAGGAAGATATTGCCGGAAAGGGAAGCGGCGCTGCTGCTGGTGGTGGCACAGGGCAAAATCCTGTTGGAAAAACGGCCGAGCGCGGGGATCTGGGGTGCGCTGTGGAGCTTGCCGGAGATGCAGGTGAATGAGAATGTGATTGAATACTGCATGCAGCTGGAGATAAATGTGCGGCTAATATCACGGATGGAAGTGTTCGCTCACACCTTTACCCACTTCAAATTGTGGATTTACCCGCTCATCCTGCAGGTCATTTCCCGCTCGCCGGGCCATTTGTCACCCGAGGCCTTATCGCAGCCCGGGAATCAGTGGGTATGGATGATGCCTGAGGACGCGCTGAAAGCCGCCATTCCCTCCCCGGTGAGGAAAGTGCTTCTACAATATACATCTCAGACCGAGCCCCTTGAAATTCTGGCTATGGCAGATAACTGACAGCGAGCATATATTCGAAAGAGTGATGAATAACTGGAAGGACTGGAGAAGGCACCAGCGCGCGGAACTGATGGCGACCAGGGAATGCATAGGCGAAGCCGATCATCTTCGCTGGAGCGCCGCCATCACCGAGCTGCTGAAACAAGGCTTTCTCACGCTACGGACAGGTACTGTCGGGTTTTGCTGGCCTCACCGAGGCGAATACGATCCACGCCCGTTGATGGATTTTTTACAGACACATGGCGCCACGCTGGCGCTCCCCGAGGTAGTGAATAAACATGAACCACTCCGTTTCCGCAAGTGGTGGGGGGGAGCGCCCATGAAAATTGGCGCTTATGATATTCCGGTACCTGACAATACCGATCTGGTAACAGTGGATGCCTTGATCATCCCCATGATCGGCTTCGACAAACTTGGTTTTCGCCTGGGGTACGGCAGCGGTTATTTCGATCGTACGCTAGCCGCCATGAACCCGCGTCCACTCGCTATCGGTGTTGCGTTCGAAATTCTCCGCCTGGAAAATTTGCATCCCCATACACACGATATTCCAATGGATTTCGTTGTCACCGAGGCGGGAATTTATCATGCAACACACACGGGATTGAAACCCGTTTCTGTTGGCCAGTGCGCCGATATTCTCACCACCAGGGCAGGGAAAATTCGGGAGACTTACGGATAGTTGGATAGTTCATCGGCATGGGAACTCGCGAACCGGGATCACTCCGCTGTATTTTCTTCGCCCCAGCGCGGCATGAGCGTATGGGTGACTCCCACATGATCAAGGATACGCGCCACTACAAAGTCCACCATGTCATGGATGTCCCGGGGGTGGTGATAGAAGGCGGGATTGGGCGGAAGGATTATGGCGCCGCTGCGCGCAAGCTTCAGCATATTTTCGAGGTGAATGGCGGAAAACGGCGTCTCCCGGGGTACGAGGATGAGCTTGCGGTTTTCCTTCAGCATTACGTCCGCTGAACGCTCGATCAGCTTTTGGCTCATTCCCGCAGCAATTGCAGCAAGCGTACCCATGGTGCAGGGGCAAACCACCATTGCATCAGCCGGATTGGAGCCGGAGGCAACCGGAGCCAGCCAATCCTCCCGGCCGAACACGCGTAACTGGCCCTGTTCTACCTTGAAACGCCGACTGAACAGCTCCTCGGCTTCCCTGGCACGTGATGGCAATACCAACTGCATTTCCTGATGTGCCACGATCTGCGCTGCCTGCGAATACATCAGGTACACGCGGGCGCCGGCCGCGAGCAACAGCTCCAGCAAGCGCATGCCATAGGGCATGCCGGATGCGCCGGTAAAAGCAAGCGTGACAGTTTTCAATGTACTGGCGTGAGAGTTCAATGTCTAGAAACAGGTAACAGTTGCCGGAGAATGCAGTGTTCGCCAACATGGTTGCAATGTTGCTGGTGGCGAATAGCCGTTTTATGCATTCAATTCCCGATGGCGTACCAGAACCTGGTTGTTCTCCGTAAAATAACGCGCCAACCGCTCCACGAAATAGACGGAACGGTGCCGTCCTCCTGTGCAGCCAATCGCTACCGTCAGGTAATTGCGGTTATCGCGGATGAAACAGGGCAGCCAGTCATCGACGAATCGCCGGATATCCTCGAACATGCGATTCACGCTGCTGTTTGCATCCATGTACTCGATCACGGCGCGGTCCTTTCCCGTCAAAGGTCGCAGAAGGGCCTCGTAGTGAGGATTGGGAAGGCAGCGAACATCGAACACCATGTCGGAATCCAGCGGGATGCCGTGCTTGAAGCCAAAAGATTGGAACAGCAGCGTCAGGCGCCCGGGTTCCAGCCCGATGAAATCCCTTATCCAGGCTCGCAGCGAACTCGCGCTCAGGTCACTGGTATCAATGCGGTTCGCCAGATCATGAATTTCACGCAACATCTCGCGTTCCATCTCTATGCATTCCGGCAGGGTCGATTGATTGTCACTGAGTGGATGGCGGCGGCGAGTTTCGGAAAAACGCTTCAACAGCGTATCCGTCTTGGTGTCGAGAAACAACAGATGGATATCCATTTTCTGCTGCCTCAAGTCAGCCAACCGCTGTGGCAGGAGATGCAAGGTTTCGAAGCTTCTGGCGTCAATGCTGACGGCGACGCGCTCGTGACCGGATTGCTTCAGATAAACCGTCACCTCCGGCAGCAGGTTGGCCGGAAGATTGTCAACGCAATAATAGCCGTTATCTTCCAGAACGGTAAGCGCGATGCTCTTGCCGGAGCCTGACAGGCCGCTGATGACGATCAACTGCATAGGTTCAAATCGTACCGGATGAGAACATCCGTGAGCAGAAAGGAGGGAGGGACGAGAAGGTTTTAACTCTGTTTTCGCCCACGTGTTTATGTTTGCCCGTTCTCGAGTTCCTGTTGATGGCGCGCGAAAAACTCCTGACCGCTGTCTATGCCGCGCAACTGCAAAACGTAGTTCCGCACCGCCGCCTCTACCAGCACAGCGAGGTTTCGGCCGGCGGCAACTGGAATGATGACTTTCCGGACGTTGACATCCAGGATATTCTCAGTGACATCATTGATCGGCAACCGTTCCATTGCATTGAGATCAGTGCTGCTGGGTTTCTGCAAGTGAACGATGAGTTTCATGTTTTTTTTGCGTCGCACCGCCGTTTCGCCAAAAATCGTTCGAATGTTCAGCATTCCAAGTCCCCGAACTTCGAGAAAATCGCGCAGCATGGCCGGGCAGCGCCCTTCGAGCGTTTCCGGCGCAATGCGATAGAGCTCCACCACATCATCCGCCACCAATCCATGTCCGCGGCTCACCAGTTCCAGCGCCAATTCGCTCTTGCCGACACTGCTCTCCCCGGTAATCATTACGCCGAGACCAAGAACGTCGAGCAATACCCCATGCCTGCTGCAGGAAGGAGCAAGGACCCGTCCGAGATAGGGACGTAATACCCAGAGGATCTCAAGACTGGAGTAGGGGGTACAGAAGAGAGGGATACGCGTCGAATCCGCCAGGGACCTGATGGAATCGGGAACACATGCGCCCGCCGTAACAATGATGCATAGCATGTCGCTTTCAGCAAGCCTCTGCATATGCTGTTCGAGGGAAGCGGGATCGAGCGCGTTGAGATATTCGGCCTCGGTTTCGCTCAGTACCTGAATCCAGTTGGGATGGATGAAATTGAGATGCCCGATCATTCCCTGCGTCGAATGCGCGATCGCTTCATTATCGAGACGCCTGTCCCCTCCATCCCGTCCCGCTTCCCAGGTGAGATCCAGTTTCTCGCGTTTTTCCTCGAAAAGCTGTCTGGCATCGATTTCGGCCATCTGATTGAATACCTCCTGATTATCAGGATTGGGAAAAATCACGAGCTTCTTCCCGGGAGTTCCGGAACAAGTTCACGGTTTCGGAGCGAAAAGCGGTGTCGAGCCCATATTTGATAAAAACGGGTTCTTGACCGTTGCTACCCCTGATCATTGATTCAGATTGCCTTGATCCGGAGTTCCTTGAACGGTATTCGTGCGCTGGTTTTCATTTTTCTCCTTGCGGCGGACCAACTGACGATCGAGTTTATCAACGAGGTTATCTATGGAAACATACATGTCGGTGCTGTCTGCCTCGACAAAAATATCATTGCCAGGCACCCGTGCCAGCGCCTCCGCCTTGTGTTCCAGTTTTTCCACGAAAAGGGTCACAGTGATATCCACAATCTGGTCGAAACGTTGAGTAATCCGGTTCAATTTGGAAACGACATAATCGCGCAGTGCAGGTGTGATTTCGACCTGCCGGCCTGTGACATGGATATTCATTTGTGGCTCCTATGAAAATGAACTGGGGTTAAAACGATTTCCGAAGATTGACGGAGGGAATTTGCAAGGACTCCCGATATTTTGCGACGGTGCGGCGAGCAACCATGATACCCTGCTGCCCCAGAACCCCCGAGATCTGACTGTCGCTGAGCGGCTTCCTCGAATTTTCTGCATTGATCATTTGCTTGATCAGCGCGCGAATGGCGGTGGCGGAACAGGCGCCGCCATTATCCGTTGATACGTGGCTGCCAAAAAAATACTTCAATTCGAAAATACCGCGCGGCGTACGCATGAATTTCTGCGTGGTAACCCGCGAAATGGTGGATTCGTGCAGATTCAGCACGTCGGCGATTTCACGCAGTATCATCGGACGCATCGCAACTGCTCCATGCTCGAAAAACTGCTGCTGGCGTTCCACAATGGCTGCCGATGCCTTGAGGATGGTGTTGAAACGCTGTTGTACGTTCTTTATCAGCCATTTTGCTTCGTGCAATTGACTGGTCAGCCGACGGGTAGAGTCATCATGGCATCCTTTCAGAATCTCCGCATAGAACCGGTTGACCCTGAGACGCGGCATTGCTTCCGGGTTAAGGCTGGCTACCCACGAACCACCGATTCTGGTCACGATGACGTCGGGTACGATGTAGCCGGCAACTGCCGAGCTGAAGGCCGTGGCCGGTTTCGGATTCAATCGCATTATCATCTGCTGGATGGAACGAAGACAGTCGTCGTTGCAGTGCAGAACCCGCTTGATGGCGCTAAAGTCCCGGCAAGCCAGACTTTCAAGATGATTGTTCACCAGCGCCAGCGCCTGCTCCAGGTAGGGGGTATCCGGTGGCAGCGCATGCAGTTGCATGACGAGGCATTCCCTTAAGTTGCGCGCACCGATGCCGGGAGGATCCAGATGCTGCAAATGTTCGAGGGCAATGTGCAGGTCGTCGATATCTATTGCCAACTCGGCGGGCAACAGATCAACCAATTCTTCCAGGTCCTGGACGAGATAGCCATCATCATCCAGACTGTCGATCAGTAATCCGATGATCTTTCTATCGCGCTGGGAGATCTGGCTCAGGCTGAGCTGTGAGTTGAGATGGTCGCGCAGGCTTGGGGGTTCTGCCGCTTGTTGCGGAATATCGTGTTCGTCCTCATCGTCCCGGTTGTGGCGAAAAACATTGTCATCCGGAAGCCACTCCCGCTCGTCGAGCGGCTGTTTCACATCGGTTTCTGCTTCGACGGAGAGAATAGGAAGGCCTTCCTCGGCAACCTCCAGCTCATTTGGCAATGGTGCGGCCAACTCCTCGGGCATGACATTATGATAATTCATGCTGCCGTTGCCGATGCTGTCATCAAGTTCCAGCAGGGGATTCTCCTGCACGATGCGCTCTATCTCCTGGTTCAACTCTATCGTGGAGAGTTGTAATAACCGGATGGACTGCTGCAATTGCGGCGTAAGCGCCAGATGCGGAGACAGCTTGACTTGAAGGGTTGGTTTCATATTGGAAAAACAGCGATAAAGCCGGTCTCAGGTAAAGCTAAGCTTTATTTTCAAAGGCGGAAATGTTCTCCCAGATAGACTTTTCTTACGTTTTCATTATAAATGATTTCGTCTGGACTGCCGCTCGCAAGCACCCTGCCATCGCTTATGATGTAGGCATGATTACAGATTCCTAGTGTTTCCCGGACATTATGGTCTGTGATCAGCACACCGATGCCCCGCTCCTTCAGAAAGTGGATAATTTTCTGGATGTCCAGCACGGCAATGGGATCCACCCCGGCAAACGGCTCGTCCAGCAAGATGAAATGCGGACTTGTCGCCAGCGCACGAGCAATTTCAACGCGTCGCCGTTCCCCGCCGGACAAACTGATGGCGGGACTGTTGCGTATATGACTGATATGCAGATCATGCAGCAAATTGTCGAGATGCTGCTGCATCTCGTCAGCCCCATAGTTTTTCAATTCCAGTACAGCGCGAATATTGTCGGCTACCGAGAGTCGCCTGAAAATCGAAGCCTCCTGTGGCAGATAGCTCAAGCCGAGGCGCGCTCGCTCGTGCATGGGCATCTCGCTGAGGTCAAGCTCATCAAGGACGATGTTGCCCCCATCCAGCGGCACAAGGCCCACCATCATGTAAAAACAGGTGGTCTTGCCTGCGCCATTGGGGCCCAGCAAGCCGACAACTTCTCCGCTTTTAACCGAAAGGGAAACATCATGCACCACTGTGCGTGACTTGTAGCTTTTTTTCAGATTCTCCGCCCTGAATTCACTCCTCTTCCCTGAGGAAACCAGGGGAGCTTCAGGAGCCTGGGAAGCATGGTCGGCGTGATCGCGGGCTGGAGAGAGAGGAAGTTCCATAACGATGTTCGTTTATGAATTGTCTGCCTCGGGCTTGGGTTCCTTCTTCTTGGGCTGTATCACAGCTCTCACCCTGCCCTCGGAATGGGTTTGGGTGCTTGTTCCACCCTCGCCATTTACCTGAAAGAATTCGTTGATCGCATCGTAGGAAATATAGTCTCCATGAACTTCATCCTTCCCGCGTCTCAGCCTTGCTTTCTTGAAAAGCTGAACCTTGTCGGCCTTGCCATCGTATTCCATACGCTCGCTCCAGCCCTCCACATATTCATCCTTGCCATCGCGCTTCTGGCGAAAACTGGCGAGATTGCCGAAAGCAGTGGCGTATTGAAAACCGTTAGCGTCTTCTTTCACTGTCATCTTATCTGCGCGAATAATCAGTGTTCCCTGTGTCAGTACGACATTGCCGATAAAGGTCGCCAGCTTGTTGGCATCCTGCACGGTAGCGCGGTCCGCCTCCAGGTGCACGGGCTTGTCGCTGTCGGCCCGCTCGGCCAGAGCCGGTGCGCTGAAGAGCATCACGGCGAGAAAAGCAGCAGACAGGGGTTTCATGGAAATCGTGAAAGAGAACCTAGCGTTGCTTGTCATGCACGACCTTTACTTGCGACAGCAACTGCGTGGTGCCGGTACGATTGTTCATTTCCATTCCAATCGCTCTGATAGTGGCATTCGTTTCAATTATCTCCACGGGCTTGTCCGTTCGCGCAATATCCTGGTCCGGAATAAGATGCAACAGGCTGGTCGTCAGGATTGTCTCACCCCGGCCTTTACCCGCATTTCGGATAATCACCACATTGCCGCTCAAATAAATGTCTTCGCCCTCGGCAGACATCCTGGCATGATCCGCCTTGAGTTGTACCGGAGGTTTACCGGGTTCGATAGTAATTAAATGTGGTTGTTCCAGCTCAGCCGAATCATCGTCGGGATAATGCATCATCTTTTTTCCGAGAAGCATTCTGTATCCCGCGTCATTCTCATCCGTGCGAATGGCAGAAAAATCTTCCAAAACATAATCGGGAGCCCGTACCGATGCACTCTCCGGCGCAAGCAAAGGCACGTGCCCGTCCTGATTCAGCAGGAATAGCAATGATGCAAACAGGGCTATTATAACGAAAAGGAACCCGAGGCGAAGGTGGCCAATCATGTGAGATAAGTCGCAAGATGCGCATCCAGCGTGTCCTGTGCCTGCATGATCATTTCGCAGATCTCGCGTGCCGCACCCCGCCCTCCTTCCAGACGGGTTATATAGTGCGCGTGCTTTTTCACCAGGGCAGGCGCGGCAGGCACGGAGATGGCAAGACCGCAGCGCAGCAGGATCGGCAGATCGATCAGATCATCTCCCACATATGCACACGATGATGCATCCAGGTGCTGGTCCTCGAGCAAGGCCTCGAACGCAGGAAGCTTGTTTTTTGCGCCTTGATAAACGAGGGTAACGCCCCAGTCCTTTGCCTTCAAATCCACGCAACGAGACTGACGGCCAGTGATAAGCGCCACCTTGATTCCCGTTGCCTTGAGCATTTTCAGGCCATGGCCATCCTGGCTGTTGAACGCCTTGATCTCCTCCCCTCCATCCGTGAGATAGAGGCTTCCGTCCGTGAGCACTCCATCCACATCGAAGATAACCATCGTGATCTTTCTTGCCTTTTCGTATATGTGTTGCATTTTGCTATTGGCTGAAACAGTCAGAACAAATGAACTTGTAAAAACTCTGGAACAACCTGCATTGCGTATGAATGCCGAAGCTCGGTGAAAACGTAGGATATGAATGAATGCCGCAGCTACCCGCTATGTCGCTGAGGTTGCGCGTCAGCCCGAGCGGGCACTGATGGACGGAAGCAAGGAGTTTTCGAGCTAAGGGAGTAAAACTGCCGGATGAAAAGGCGGGATCAGTTTCTTGGCAATGGAAACACCACTGACTCAACCACTCCGCTCAACTCTTCCACCACCACTTCCCGTTCCGCTTGCTCTGACACGATTTGTCTGAGTCGCGAGATGACTTCCTGTACAAGCACTTCCGGCGCCGATGCCCCCGCGGTAATACCGATCCGCATTTTGCCTTTCAGCCAGGCTTCCTGCAATTGTTCCGCCCGGTCCAGCATGTATGCATCCACGCCGGCATTTCTCGCAACTTCGCACAAGCGGTTTGAGTTGGAGCTATTGGGCGAGCCCACCACGATCACGAGATCGCATTGCTTGACCATCGTTTTTACCGCATCCTGCCGGTTCTGGGTGGCGTAGCAGATATCATCCTTTTTTGGACCGAGGATTTTGGGAAAACGCCCTTTCAGGGCCTGGATCACACGGTTGGCATCATCCACGGATAAGGTGGTCTGGGTCACGTAAGCCAGGTGAGCCGGATCCCGTACCTGCAGTTTCTCGACATCCTCTTCTGTTTCCACCAGATACATGGAAGGACCCTCTCCTTCGGCCTGGCCCATGGTGCCTTCCACCTCCGGGTGACCCGCATGGCCGATCATGATGATTTCTCTTCCCTGGTCCCGCATCCTTGCCACTTCAATATGGACTTTGGTCACGAGCGGACATGTGGCATCGAATACCTTGAATTGTCCCGCCTCGGCTTCGCGTCGCACGGCATGGGAAACCCCGTGAGCACTGAAGATCAGAATGCTGCCGGGCGGAACTTCATCGAGGTTCTCGACAAATACTGCCCCCTTTTTTTCCAGATCCTCCACCACGAAACGGTTGTGCACGACTTCGTGGCGCACGTAGATCGGCGCGCCATGCACGCTGAGTGCGCGCTCGACAATTTCGATTGCCCGGTCCACGCCTGCACAGAAACCGCGAGGGTTTGCAAGCAATACCTTGATCATTTCGCCGTTTTCCATTAAGCACACCTCATTCAAGCACAAATACCGCTGGCGGTACGGTTAGCATTCGACATATACCCTCAAATTAATCCCCTGGATAACCTCTGTATGCCTGCGAGTGTGAAACCATTCTACAAATCGTGGCTCATCAATGCAGTCCGGGGAAGGCAAAAGCACAAACACCTATTTTACCATTCATATGTTTTCTCAAGAGAAATTCTTATCTTCCTGATTGACAAATCCGTTTCCGAGCGCCTGCCGGCGCGCATGTTCATGGCGGGGGAGTACGAAAATCAGGATCAGTCAAGCGGTCGATTTTCCGACGGGAACGAACACGTTCCAGCTGTTCGCAAACTAGGCGAGTCCCCTGTAACACGCGCGTCGTCTGGCGCTGTATCAGATCGGGGTGCACGAAAAATATATTGTTATTCCTCACCGCGCTGAGCTGCGAAAACTGCCGGAGGAAAGCTTTGACTTCAGCTGGCGCGCTTTCTTCCTGCTCCAATAAGACGCTGCTGATGATGGCATCAGGATCCGCCGCAAGCAGGTTTTCCCCGGATACCACGGGCGTCAGGGAAGATGACAGCGCAAACACGTTCGTGCCGCCGCATACGCGGATGACATCGCTGATGAGGTGCTGGTTGTTTACCGTCATCAGCGGCTGATGCCAGATCAACTGGAATACGCTGACCTTCGGGCGGTTGCTGTAGCTGTTCTCGATCTGCTGCAACGCCTCTTCATAGGTCTTCGCCGTCCGTTCCGCCGATCCTGAGGTTCCGGCCAGTCTGCCGATTGTTCGCAGCAGGCGCGGCACATCAGCCAGCGTGACCGCCTCTGTCGTAAAAACGGTCAGGCCAAGTCTTTCCAGCTTCTCGATATCGGCTCTGGCCTTGCCACTGTGCCAGGCCAGCAGCAGATCGGGCTGTAGCGCGACAATTCTTTCAAGATCCAGACTGAACGAGTCCCCTATGTCGGGAATGGATTTTGCAGCATCCGGATAATTGCTGTGCCTGCTGACTCCAACCAGTTTTTTCCCAGCTCCAGCAGCAAAAATCAGTTCAGTGATGTTGGGTGAAAGTGAAATGATGCGCATTGCAGCGTGAGTCATACGAACACTGCGACCGTCATCGTCCGTCATCGTCTCCGGAAAAACCGGCAAAGAAGTTCCGGTTGCCGGAGTAGCAAAATCAGAGGGGGACGCCGGTCGATTTTCGCCGCCAGCATCGCCGGAATCCATGAGAGCCGATATAAACAACGCGAACAGCAGCATCAGGACCTGGCGTATCACGGTCACGCTGCTCTCCTCCCGGCATGTCTATGGAGAAGGACTGGAAAGAATGAGAAAGGGGAAGCTGAGGGCATCCGGCAGCGCGGCGTGCCTGGAGTGTCTATCCGAAAAGAAATTCAGACAGGGAATTCAGGCGCTTTGCGCCGAGGAGGGCTGCGCCGGCTCGGCATCCTCCTGATAACGCTGGGCAAGGGCAACACGCTGCTCGTAGGCTTTCCGCGCAATGGCTACATCTTCCAGGAAAAGCGGCAATTCCCTCATCAACAGCGCCTGGGGTCCATCCACCAGCGCTTTGCCCGGCGCGGGGTGAAAATCCACCAGTATCATATTGGCGCCGGCAATGACGCCTTGCGCAGTTGCATGCATGATATCGAGTACGCCATCCGGGGACGCAGCTCTCATTCCGACAGAATGCGACGGATCAATGCAGACCGGCATGCGTGTCAGTCGTTTGACCACCGGCACATGGGAAAAATCGACGAAATTGCGATGCGGATCTCCCATGTTGGTTTTCATGCCGCGCAGACCGAAAACGACTTTGCGGTTACCCTCGGATGCCAGATATTCCGCAGCATTGAGGGATTCATCCAGGGTAATACCAAAACCACGCTTGAGCAGCACCGGAAAATCCTGCTGGCGTCCCACTATTTTCAGCAGCTCGAAATTCTGTGTGTTGCGCGTGCCGATCTGGAGTATGACACCGGTGGCATTGCCCGTGCGATAAAGCGCATCACAGATTTCCTCGAGATGGGATTCATGGGTGATTTCCATAGCTATCACCCTGATACCGTATTTTCCGGCCAGTTCGAATACGTAGGGCAGACAGGCCTTGCCGTGGCCCTGAAACGAGTAGGGGCTGGTGCGGGGTTTGTAGGCTCCCATGCGGGTGCACACTTGTCCATTGTCCCGCAGCGCCTGCATCATCAGTTCGACGTGTTCGAGCGTATCCACTGCGCACAGGCCGGCAAAAACGTTCAGCGTATCCTGACCGAAGCGCACTCCGTTATAATCGAAATAGGTAGGCCTGTGATCATCCTTATGCCGGCCAAGAACACGATACTCCTCCGAAATCCGGACGACCTGCTCCACACAGGGCAGGTTTTGCATATCTTCGACCAGCAGCGCCTTCGTGTTCCCGATCAGATACACTTCGGTGAGCGTCTGCTCACTGCCGACCTCGGTGCGTACTCGAGTGGATATTCCCGGCATATTGGCAAGATACGCCAATAACTGTTTGTAGTCGGGACTTTCAGGTCCGGTATCCGGGCTAAGTACAAGAATCATAAAATAGAATTGGTTTGGGCAAACGCGCGGGCTTGGACGCACTGGTCAAGGAACGGATTCTAACCGAAAAAACCAATGCTTGTCATTCAATCGAATATCGCGTTTAATCCCTTGAATAAAACAGATTTCAATGCCCGCCCACTCCCGGCCCACTCGCGACGCAAACTGGGAACCGTTCGAAGCGCTTGGGCGAAAATACAGAAGTTGATCCGCGACGCACGCAACTACCATAGGCATAGACTCTTTCCGGCTACCGTGACAGAACAGGGCAGAAGAATCCGGAATGAAAAGAAAGCAACCTATTCCCCCTATCCGCCTGCGATTTTTCTGATGGGACCGACGGCAAGCGGGAAAAGCGGACTCGCGCTACATATCGCACGTTATCTTCCGGTAGAGATTGTCAGCGTGGATTCGGCCCAGGTCTATCGCCACATGAATATCGGCACCGCGAAACCAGGCGCAGAAGCGCTGGCGGCCACGCCTCATCATCTCATCGATCTGATTGATCCGCATGAGCATTATTCTGCTGCCCGGTTCTGCACTGATGCACTGCGCACGATGCGGCAGATCGCGGACCGGGGCAATATTCCGCTTCTGGCAGGCGGCACGATGCTCTATTTCAAGACGCTCCTTGAGGGGCTTTCGGAACTTCCTTCCGCGGACAGCGGCATGCGTACTGCGATTGAAGCTAAAGCCCGGAAAAGCAGCTGGCCTGCGATGCACCAGGAATTGTTCCGACTTGACCCCGTCAGCGCGGAACGCATCAAACCAACCGACAGTCAGCGCATACAGCGTGCCCTGGAAGTGTTTTATCTGACCGGCAAACCCATGTCGGAAACACTGGGCAAGCCGAAAAATGTTTCACTACCCTACGAGGTGGTCAAGATAGCGCTCGTTCCCGGCAACCGTCAGGTGCTGCACCAGCGCATCGCACGCCGCTTCGAGCAGATGCTGAAGCATGGATTAATTGATGAGGTGCGCGCGATCCGTGATAAATTCTATCTGAGCGACGAAAACCCTTCGATGCGGTGCGTGGGTTACCGACAGGTATGGATGCATCTGGAAAAGGCAATCGACGCAGCGCGAATGCGGGAAATGGCGTTAGCCGCAACCCGGCAATTGGCGAAACGCCAACTCACCTGGCTTCGTTCCATGAAAGAAAGCAGAGAATTCGACTGCCTGGAAGAAAATCTGCCTGAACAGGTGAAAACATACCTCCTCAACACTGGATTGAAGTTTACAGAGGTTTCATAATCGGTAATTATTTGATCAGCGCGAGATTGGCATTTTTTATTCTGACCAGGAAAAATAAAATGATCGATAGATATAAACCCGTAGTCGTAGTTTTGGCCGTTGCCCTCGCAGGCGCCCTCTCCCTGACGAGTTGCGGAAAAGAAGAGAAGGTGCATGAATCATGGAAGATCCCGGACCCCCAGGCGGTTGTGGATGATAGCACGCTCAACAGTTCGATACAGGGCGCCTTGAAGGCGGATCCGGAGGTCCGGCATCTCGACGTCCGGGTGGAAGCGCACAACGGAACGATAATGCTGAGCGGTTTTGTGGATAATCAGGCTCAACTGGATCGTGTCAACATGCTCGCGTGGATGGTTGAAGGAGTGAAGAAAGTGGATAACAAGATGAATGTCCGCGGCACTCCCCCTCCGGCTGACGGCTGAGAAGCCGCACCAGTATATAGAGTCGGCTTTTTACAGGTGTCACAAACCTACCAAGGAAAATTACCTTGATCTCATCTCTGCTTCTGACGCTGATTTTAGTTGCCAGCGTTATCATTTTCGTACCGCAGGTGCGCCGCATCCTCATTTCCAGCCGCCTGCTGAAAATCTTCCGTAAGATTCTGCCCCCTATCTCGCAAACCGAGCAGGAAGCGCTGGATGCTGGCACGGTATGGTGGGAGGCAGAGCTGTTCGGCGGCAGGCCGGACTGGAACAAGCTGCTGGCATTCCCCAAGCCCAAGCTGGAGGCGGAAGAAAAAGCCTTTCTGGATGGCCCTGTGGAAGAACTGTGCGCGATGCTGGACGAATGGCAGATCACATGGGAACTGCATGATCTGCCGCCCCATGTATGGCAGTTCATCAAGGACCAGGGTTTTTTTGGCATGATTATTCCCAGGGAGTACGGGGGGCTCGGCTTTTCCGCGTTGGCGCACTCCGAGGTGGTCATGAAAATCAGTTCACGCAGCGGCACTGCGGCAGTGACCGTAATGGTGCCAAATTCGCTGGGCCCCGCTGAACTGCTGCTGCAATATGGCACGGAAGAGCAGAAGAATTACTATCTTCCACGGCTCGCGAAAGGATTGGAGGTGCCATGTTTCGCGCTCACCGGGCCTGAAGCAGGTTCGGATGCAAGCGCCATTCCCGACTCGGCCATCATATGTTATGGCACATTCAAGGGTAATGAGAAGGTGCTGGGCATGCGCGTGACCTGGGAGAAGCGCTACATCACGCTCGGTCCGGTCGCGACCCTCCTCGGACTTGCATTCAAGCTCTATGATCCGGATGGACTTCTGGGTGGCCAGAAGGATCTTGGCATCACTCTGGCGCTGATTCCCACTGACACGCCGGGTGTTGAAATCGGTCGCCGCCATTTTCCACTCGATGCTGCCTTTCAGAACGGGCCCAATTCGGGAAAAGACGTTTTCATACCCATGGAGTATGTGATAGGAGGAATCGAAGGAGTAGGCCGGGGCTGGCGCATGCTGATGAACTGCCTTGCCGTGGGCCGCTCCATCTCTCTGCCTGCCACGAGCACCGGAGGAGCCAAGCTGGCCGCACGCGCGACGGGCGCTTACAGCAGAGTGCGCGTGCAGTTCAAGCAGCCTATCGGATTTTTTGAGGGTGTTGAAGAAGCGCTTGCACGCATCGGGGGCCATACCTACATGATGGATGCGGCGCGAATGATGACTGCGGGGGCAGTGGATCTCGGGGAAAAGCCTTCCGTGATCTCTGCCATTGTCAAATACCATCTCACTGAGCGGGGACGCGAGGTGATCAACGATGCAATGGATGTGCATGGAGGCAAAGGCATCTGTCTGGGACCCGGCAATCACCTGGGACGCAGCTATCAGCAGATTCCCGTCAGCATCACTGTGGAAGGCGCCAACATCCTCACGCGAAACCTGATCATTTTCGGTCAGGGCGCGATACGTTGCCATCCGTATCTGTTGAAGGAAATCCGTGCCGCGGGGGATTCCGACACGAAGCGGGGGCTGGTGGAATTCGACAAGGCTCTGGCCAGGCATTTTGTCTTTACGGTCGGCAATGGCTTACGGTCGCTCATGCACGGGCTTACCAGCGGCAGGCTGGCGAAGGCGCCGCTCAATACAGATTCGGAAGTACACGGCTACTACAGTCAGCTGACGCGTTGCTCGGCCTCCTTCGCCTTTCTCGCCGATATCTCCCTTCTGGTTCTGGGCGGGGCGCTCAAACGCAGGGAGCGTTTGTCTGCGCGCCTGGGCGATATTCTAAGCCTTCTCTATTTATGCTCCGCTGTCCTGAAACGCTTCAAGGACGATCACCAACCCCCCTCTGACCTGCCGCTGCTGCATTGGTGCATGCAGGATGCGTTGTATCGCGTGCAACAGGCATTCGATGGGGTACTGGATAATTTTCCCGCTACCGGATTTACACGGCGCCTACTGCGATTCATGGTGTTTCCGCTGGGCAAACCGTTCTCTCCGCCCCCGGACGAATTGGAGCACAAAATTGCAAAATTGATGCTGGCGCCTGGCGACGCACGTGATCGCCTCACTGCCGGTATTTACATACCCCTAGCCAAAGACGAGCCGCTGAATATTCTGGAACAGGCACTGGAGCGCGCAGTGTCCTGTGAAGCAACAGAAGCCAAGTTGCGTACGGCGATAAAGAGCGGGCAGATTCCCGCGCAGGAAGAAGAGAGTATCGAGGTTGCCCTCAAGCAAAGAATCATTACGTCTACGGAACTGGAGATATTGAAAAAAATGGGCGACTTGCGCCGCCGCGTGATCATGGTGGATGATTTTCCTTCTGACTTTGGCTCCAGCTCGAAGACAACTGAGGCTGCTTCGCCAATCAACGCATGAGCAATATATGAACAATGCCTCCGCCAGCCGGCAGCAGGTTCGAGCGGCGTTATCTCCGGCAGCAACGCCAAGCGAAGCGGAAATCCCCACAACATCTGGAAGGCAGGACATGGCGGGCATCATTTCGGTGGAAATCGCGGGAACTCTCGATGGATTGTTCCGCGAACGGGTACGCCGCACGCCCGAAGCGATAGCCTATCGGGATTATGATCGCTCGAGCGGCAAATGGCGTGACCTTACCTGGTCGCGAATGGATGAGCGCATTGCCCACTGGGTGATTGCGCTATCGAAGGAAAAGCTCAGACCGGGTGACCGCGTTGGGATAATGTTAAGAAACTGCCCGGAATGGGTAATGTTCGAACAGGCTGCGCTGAGGCTCGGGCTGGTGGTAGTGCCGCTCTATCCCACTGATCGCCCGGATAATGCGGCCTATATCCTTCAGGATGCAGGCGTCAAGATACTTCTGCTGGAAGAACTGGGGCAGTGGCTCGCTTTCTCCGAAGGGCGGGATCAGATCGCAGGGCTTGTGCGCGTCATCATTATCCAGGGCAGTGTCAGGCAGGGTCATAGAGCAGGGAACGAGCTCGTGCTTGCGCTGCATGACTGGCTGCCAGAATGGTTCCCCGGCGAGAGGCCGACCGAGTCGCCGCAACCATTCCCAAGCGTGGAACCCGTCTATCAGCTTCCTGCGGAGCCGGACCATCAAGCTTCGGAAGAAGTCCCGCTAAGCCGTATCCTCGCTCGTGACCCGCATCAGTTGGCTACCATCATTTATACATCGGGCACATCCGGGCCCCCTAAGGGTGTGATGCTCAGTCATCATAATATACTGACCAATGCGTATAGCTGCCTGCAGGTCGTGCCGATCCAAGAAAGCGATGTGCTACTCTCCTTTTTGCCGTTGTCCCACACGTTTGAGCGAACTGCTGGTTATTATGTGCCGATGATGCGGGGTTCGACAGTAGCGTATGCCCGCTCGATTCCCCAGTTGCAGGAGGACCTGCTGATCATCCGGCCGACCATCCTCGTTTCGGTGCCTCGAATCTATGAGCGCGTATATGCTGGCATTCGCGCCAGACTGGCGGAGGGTTCCCTGCTGAGCCGCAAGCTGTTCGACCTGGCAGTCGAGATCGGGTACAACCGGTTCGAGTATCAGCAGGGGCGCGCCGAGAAGCATTTTTCCCATGCGTTGTGGCCGTTGCTGGAAATACTGGTGGCAAAGAAGGTGATGAGCAAACTGGGAGGGCGGCTGCGTGCAGCGATGAGTGGCGGTGCTGCGTTGTCAAGCGATGTTTCCCGCGTATTTATCGGCCTGGGCCTGCCCATCCTCCAGGGCTACGGCATGACGGAAAGCAGCCCGGTCGTTTGCTGCAATACGATCGAGGATAATGTTCCGGCAAGTGTCGGACGGCCTATTCCAGGGGTGGAGGTGAAGCTCGGCGAGCAGAATGCCCTGCTTATTCGCGGACCCAATGTCATGCTCGGTTACTGGAACGATGAGGAGGCCACGCGAGCGGTAATGACCCCGGACGGCTGGCTCAATTCGGGCGATATCGTGGAAATCGACGAGTCCGGGCATATCACCATTACCGGTCGGGTGAAGGAAATCATTGTCATGTCCACCGGAGAAAAAATCCCGCCTGCCAACATGGAAGCAGCGATTCTGCGGGATCCGTTATTTGAACAGGTCATGGTGGTTGGCGAGGGACGTCCTCATTTAGCGGTGCTGGCAGTCCTTAATTCCGGTAATTGGGAAAACATGGCAGACGAATACCATCTCGATCGGAACTGGCGCCGTCTGGCGGGCGATCCGAAGTTCGAAGAAATCCTGCTGGAACGGATCGCGTATCAGATCAAAGGATTTCCGGGTTATGCCAAAATATATCGCATTGCCGTGGTGACCGAGCCGTGGACAGTCGAGAACCAGATGCTGACACCGACGTTGAAACTGCGGCGCACTTATGTGCTGAACCACTACAAAAGCGAGGTGGACAGGCTCTACACGAAGTAATGAGCAGATCATTGCCTGTCATGTCGAAAATTCGCGGTAGAGTGAGTAGTTGAATCTGCTTCCCTCCAGCGTATACCTTATCCTGTGAAATCATGAAAAATGACAGACAGTGACGCTGAATCTCGGGTATCGCTGCCAGAGGATTCCGACCCGGTGCTGCGGTTGGTGCCGATGCCTACGGATACGAATTATGCGGGAGACGTATTCGGGGGCTGGATCATGGCGCAAGTGGATATTGCCGGCAGCCTTCCCGCCATCCGCCGGGCTCGCGGTCGCGTTGTGACCGTGGCCGTGAATTCCTTCGTATTCAAGCAACCGGTATTCGTCGGAGATGTCGTAAGCTTTTATGCCAATATCGTCCGGATTGGGCGGACTTCCATTACGGTGGATGTGGTCGTGTATGCGCAGCGCGGATTACGGCAGGGCGACAAGGAAATATGCTATCGGGTGACGGAAGCGGTGCTAACCTATGTTGCGGTCGATGAGCATCGCAAGCCGCGCGTGGTTCCTCCCGGGTGATGTGAACATATCGTATTGGAGGCAAAAGTGAATAATTCTGAATTCACCGTGCGCAAGGCAGCGGTTCTCGGCGCAGGAGTCATGGGAGCGCAGATTGCAGCGCATCTGATCAATGCGAATGTCGAAACCCTCTTGTTCGAGCTTTCCGCCGGAGAGGATCCCAATGCGAATGTCGCCAAGGCCATCGAAAATCTTAAAAAGCAGGATCCCCATCCACTGTCGAGCTCAGCCAAGGCAACATTCATACAGCCTGCAAACTACGACCAGAACCTTGAACTGCTCGGGGAGTGCGATCTCGTAATCGAAGCAATTGCGGAGCGCATGGATCTGAAAACGGGGCTGTACGCAAAAATAGCGCCGTATCTGGGGGAACGCACAATTTTTGCCAGCAACACATCGGGACTATCCATCAATCAACTGGCGCAGGTGTTCCCGGAAACCCTGCGCCACCGTTTCTGCGGTATCCATTTTTTCAATCCGCCGCGCTACATGCACCTGGTGGAATTGATACCCTGTACAACCAGTGATAGCGCCATGCTCGACGACCTGGAAGCCTTCCTGGTTACTTACCTGGGCAAGGGTGTCGTCCGCGCGAAAGATACGCCCAATTTTATTGCCAACCGGATTGGTGTATTTTCCATGCTCGCCACCATGCATCACGCAAGCGAGTTCGGACTTGGATTCGACGTGGTGGATGCTTTGACCGGTTCCCTCATTGGCCGCCCGAAAAGCGCGACTTTCCGTACTGCCGACCTGGTGGGACTGGATATTCTTGCCCATGTGATCAATGCCATGCGCGAAATGCTGCCAGACGACCCCTGGCACGAATACTATGCAGTGCCACCCTGGTTGCAAGCCCTGATAGATAAAGGCGCGCTCGGTCAGAAGACGAAGCGCGGTGTATATCAGAAAACAGGCAAGGACATTCACGTACTGGATATTGCGCGAAACGAATATGTGCTCTCGGCGGGCAAGGCGGACGATGACATAGCGGAACTGCTCAAAGACAAAAATCCTGCCGGCAAACTGGGTGCACTGCGCGCGAGCCCTCATCCACAAGCCCAGTTCCTGTGGGCGGTGTTCCGCGATCTGTTTCATTACTGCGCGGTGCATCTCGAGGAAATAGCGGACAATGCCCGTGACCTCGATTTTGCCATGCGCTGGGGCTTCGGCTGGACGCAGGGGCCGTTTGAAACCTGGCAGGCCGCCGGATGGGGCGAGATCAGCGGATGGATCAGCGAAGATATCGCGGCTGGAAAAAGTATGAGCAATGCTTCATTGCCGGAGTGGGTGCACAAATTGGGGCAAAGTCCGGCGCCGGCAGTCAACGCGGACATACAGGGAGTACACAGGAAGCCAGGCTCTTATGCGCCTTCCAGCAAGAGCTTTCGGCCACGCTCCTCGCTACCGGTATACCGGCGGCAACTGTTCCCCGACCGGCTGCTGAGCGAAGAGCCGCAGTATGGCCAGACCGTATTTGAAACCCAGGCGGTGCGGATGTGGGGCATGCCGGAAAAGCCTGAAGCAGGTGGCCGCACGGAAAAGGGCGATGACGGCATTGCCATACTCAGCTTCAAGAGCAAGATGCACACTATCGGCAGTGATGTGCTGGATGGAATTCAGCAGGCGATAGACGAAGCTGAGCGTAACTGGCGCGCCCTGATAATCTGGCAGACCGAGCCTCCCTTTTCTGTCGGCGCCAACCTGAAGAAGGCAACCGAGCGCTTTAAGAACGAAGAACCTCCTTCAGCCCTCAACGTACTGGCGAAGAAATTCAAGAAAACGGCACAATCCGCCGTACTCAAAGCCGCCCGCAAGCTCAATCTTGCGGATGCCCTGATGGCGGGAAAGCTGGCGGAAGTGGAAGCCATGATTGCGCAATTCCAGCAGACTTCACAGGCATTGCGCTATTCGACGATTCCCACGGTAGCGGCAGTGGATGGACTTGCGCTGGGAGGCGGTTGCGAATTCGTCATGCATTGTGATCGTGCGGTCGCTACCTTGGAGAGTTATATCGGACTGGTGGAAGCGGGCGTGGGATTGCTGCCAGCGGGAGGAGGCTGCAAGGAGCTGGCGCTGCGCGCAGCGCAGGAGGCGACAGACGGTGATCCTTTTCCCGTACTGAAAAATTACTTTCAAAGCGTGGCAACGGCGCAAGTGTCGAAAAGTGCGGAGGAAGCCAAAGAGCTCGGGTATCTGCGACGTGCCGACGAAATCGTGATGAACCGGTTTGAACTGCTTTATATTGCCAAGGCGCTAGCGGTGGCAATGGCGGACGCGGGCTATCGCCCTCCGCTGAGAGCGCGCCGTATCCCCGTTGCCGGCGCCACCGGCATCGCGAACATCAAAGGCATGCTGGTCAACATGCACGAAGGCAACTTTATCTCGGATCATGACTTTTTGATTGGCACCAAGATTGCTTCTGTGATGTGTGGCGGAGAACTCACGCCTGGAAGCCTGGTCGATGAGGAATGGTTCCTGGAACTCGAACGGGATGCGTTTATCGAACTGCTGGCAACCGAAAAGACCCAGGCACGCATCGAGCATACCTTGAAAACGGGAAAACCTCTCAGGAATTGAGAAAAGCTGGGCAATTTAACGACTTGCCGCTGATCAGGAAGAACAAACGCAGATAAGAACGAAAAAGGCAACGAGAGCAGTTTTCAGTAGTACGACAGGGAAGCCGAGGACGACCAAAGCCATCATCGTTTTTATTGTGAATCAGCGTAAAGGAAATTCATCATGACAACGAAGCAAACCGGGGAAGCTTACATCGTAGCTGCCGTCCGCACACCGGTAGGGAAGGCGCCGCGCGGAATGTTCAAGACTGTGCGCCCCGACGACATGCTCGCCCACGTATTGAAGGCTGCCGTCAATCAGTGTGAAGGTCTCGATCCTGCTGCCATCGATGATGTGATAGCAGGTTGCGCCATGCCGGAGGCGGAGCAGGGATTGAACGTCGCACGCATCTCGCTTCTGCTGGCCGGGTTGCCGAACAGCGTGCCTGGCATGACAGTGAACCGTTTCTGCGCATCGGGATTGCAGACCGTAGCGCTTGCCGCCGACCGTATCCGGCTGGGGGATGCCGATGTGATCATAGCGGCCGGCACCGAGAGCATGAGCATGGTACCGATGTCAGGCAACAAGCCGGCCTTGGACCCGGCCATATTCCTGCACGATGAAAACGTGGCGATCGCCTATGGCATGGGTATTACCGGGGAAAAAGTCGCTCAGCGGTGGCAGGTCAGCCGTGAGGCTCAGGACGAGTTTGCGACGACGAGCCACACAAGGGCGCTGAAAGCAATCGAGACGGGGGAATTCGAGCAGGAAATTGCGCCCTATACTGTAGTGGAAAAGCGGCCCGATCTTGCTTCCCATGAAATACGCGATGTGGCAGTAGTTCGGGATACCGATGAAGGCCCGCGTCCGGGCACGAACCCGGAAGTTCTTTCCAGGCTCAAGCCGGTGTTTGCAGCCCATGGTACGGTGACAGCGGGCAACAGTTCGCAGATGTCTGATGGCGCAGGTGCGGTGGTGCTGGCAAGCGAAGACGCTTTGAAGCGGTTCAACCTGACGCCGATGGGACGCTTTCTCGGCTATTCGGTAGCGGGCGTGCCGCCGGAAATCATGGGCATCGGTCCGGTGAAGGCAATACCAAGGGTGCTAAAGCAGGTGGGCCTGAAACAGGACGACCTCGACTGGATCGAGCTGAACGAGGCTTTTGCCGCGCAAAGCCTTGCAGTCATCAATGATCTCGGATTGGACCGGAAGAAGGTTAACCCTCTCGGCGGAGCCATTGCGCTCGGCCATCCGTTAGGGGCCACCGGCGCTATTCGCGTTGCGACGCTGCTGCATGGCTTGCGCCGACACCATCAGAAGTATGGCATGGTGACCATGTGCGTGGGCACCGGGATGGGTGCAGCAGGGGTGTTTGAAGCCATGTAAGGTGTTTCAGCCGCTTTCCGTCACTCCGCCGCACTGGAGAATTCCCGGACTTGGTGTAGTGCCCGGAAAAGCTTCCAAGCTCCCAGGCGGTATGCCTATTTTCCGAAATAGACGTAAGCCTTTTGCTGCACCGCGGATTCCTTGAAACGCCGGCGCTCTTCCGGGTCCAGCTTTTTGTCCCACCAGATTGCGCGCCCTTCCCTCTGGTCCTCTGGCAATTTCGGATTTTTCTCGAACAGTTCACGCATGAACCGGGTGTGATCGGATTCGTAAAATTTCGCCATGATCCTTCCTTACTTTTTCCTTCCATTCTCCAGTTACAACCGCCTGAAACTTTACCACAAATCCTGCTGCTTCGCATCAGGGGCACAGAGGTATCAGGGAGAGCTTTGTGAGACGGGTAAGACACGATGCTAAATGGTAGGGGTGATATTGCGGCTACGCCTGCCTTTCGACATTATCTTGCTCTGCCCGGTAATACGGGGAGCCGTAATTCAGTAAATAAGAAATGGCGCAAAGCCGCAATAAAAAAGGCCGCATAAGCAGTCTTGTTCACTGCGTATCGCTTCTTTCCATTGGCGTACCGTTTCGCCTATTAGACTCTGCGCCGGAATACGCAACTCCTGATGCAAGCGGCGGATCATCGGCAGCGTCAGCGCGCGCTTGTGGGAAAGGATTTCATATACCTGGTTCAGATTCCCGATCATCGGCGTCAAGTCCCTCAGCCTCAGGTTGGTCTGTTCCATACAGTACTTGATTGCCTCGATTAGATCAGGCGCATCTATCGGCCAGCGTTTTCACTCGTAATCCTCGATCAGCATCGCAAGAATTTCGAAGTAATAGGCTTCTGGCGTGTCCGGTTCCAATTCCTTGTCAAAAAAAGCTCGATCTCGCGCAAGGCGGCCTCGTACTGTTGCTCGGTCCAGTTTGCACTCTCATCACCTATGGTCGGTTAAGTGATTTTTTCAATCTTCCAGGCAATCGAAGATTGAAAAAATACCCCTGTTTTCAACTGTGCTGCCGTAAAACTTTACAAATAGTAGACAAGGACCGAAGTTATTTCGCCATACACAAGAGTAACATCATGTTTCTACTATTATTTTAAAATCTGGCATGGATTCTGCTTTAACATTGATGCTCGTCCAACAACCTTTCTAATATTTTTGCAGATAGAGAAAAAATGAACACAAAATTCAAGCAAGTGGCAATGGGAACACTTGGAATGCTTTTAATAGGGCTTACCACACCTACGCAAGCGTTTCTTTTCACCTTCGATCCAACAGGCGCTGGCGGAGCCGCAGGCATCTCCCATATCTCGCTCATCGATCAATCACCAGGCAACGCACTTGCGCAAGGCGGTATAACGGCGATCAACAACTTCCTCGCCGGCTCAGGAAGCACTGGCTTTACGCTGCACTATCAGGCGAATCTCTCAGCCATGCAATTTGAAGATACTTCCAATGCGTTTGCAAATGGAACCGGGGGCAATTTCTTTACCTTCGTCGCCGGCTTTGGTGAAACCGTGATTGCCGCAAGTCCATTCCCCGGCATGGCAAGCTTTGCATTTGACCCCTCCAATCCGGTCAATTTCTTCAACATGTATGCCACAAGCAGTATTGGAAACAATTTGACCGGTGCTGGATTTATTTCGGGAGACCCCATCCTGCAGGCGCATATCGTCGCCGTGGAGACAAGCAATTTCCAGGTAACCAATCCGGCAGCAGTGAGACTTGATCAGTCCCCGAACGGGAATCAATGGGGTAATCAGAATTCTGTCACGGGTGGCGGCTTGTCAGACATCATGCTGGTGGTCGATTCGTTTAACACGGGATATTTTCCATCGTTGACTACTGGTGGGCAGATCGCTATCTCCTTTTTCAACAGCTCGCAAGTATCACCGTTCAGGCAGGTTGATCCCTCCAAGTGCTTTAATACGCTCGATGGCAATTGCGGAGCAGGGGGGGGCATCATCTCGACAGGTACTCTTGGATCGGTGAATGGAAGCAGCGCGGGCGGTGGGACGAACTTTATTTTCCAGGCTGATGGCAATCAGTCCTTCACGAGGATACCGGAGCCTGGTTCTTTGGCACTGATCGGTCTGGGGCTCTCCTGCATGATATTTTTGGGCAGATCCCGCCGCCGTGCAGCATAAAAGGTTGCTACTGCTTTTAAAGATCAGTTCATAAAACCTGATATAAAAGCCGCGGTCTATCGCGGCTTTTTACTTCGGTGGTCATATTCTCAGAGTTGGATAAGCCGAAACCATAGACGTATTTTTTCCGTATATGAGATGAGGAGTGAAATGCCACCCAGGTTTAAAAAGGTCTGCGATGGGGCAGTTTTTGGGCGAACTTTGAGAATGGCAGGGCAAATTCTTTCTCCAGCACCTTTGCCGTTGCTTGCAGTTCTTCCCAGACAGCTTTTGCCGGCGCATGCTTGAAGGCAAACACAATCAGATTGCCATAAGGCTCCGCCAGTATGGTGGCAATACGTCCCGCGAAGCTGTTTTCAAGACGCGCGAGATATTCGTGAACCCTTCCGTCCCGGCTGAGCAGATTGACAACCAGCACGCCATTTCTCGTCAATGCTTCACTTGCCTGATCATAAAAAGCCTGGGTGCATAGAGAAGCCACTTGCCTGCCATCGTCGAAACCATCGACCATCAGAATATCTGTGCTGCCTGGATGGGCAGCAATATACTCACTGCCTTCCGCGATCAGCACCGCCAGGCGCTCGTCGTCAGCCGGTACATAGAATTGGCTGCGCGCAACCGCAACCACCTGGGGGTTGATTTCGATCACGGTCGTATTGACCGTTGGCAGTTGCCAGTAAACAAATTTAGTCAGCGAGCCTCCTCCCAGACCGATCATGAGGACATTTTTAGGTCGTGGGCGAAACAGCAGGAAACACATCATGCACTGGGTATAGGCGAGCTGCAACTCATTCGGGGCAGCGATGCGCATTGCGCTCTGTACCATGCTGCTTCCCAGGTGAAGCGAGCGGATACCGTACTCTTCGCTCAGGTGAACGAGATCGGAGCCTGCGAGAGGCGGATTTCGGCTGACGTTTGCCTGCCGTTCGCGGCGTTTCAGAAATCGTTTCATGAAAAGAGTCTTTCCTTATCCCGTTGCTGTTGCCCCTGTTCCTGTCGTTGCCATTGCCGCGGACAAGCTTTACAAGCCGTTCTTTTTGGCCTAGGTTTAGATTGAGCGGATACCGGCACGATGTAATTCGGTCCGCGTTCGTGTCGAAGGGGAGGCAGAGTTTTGCAGGCAGGCAGCAAATTGATCACGGTTCTGGTCTTCCCTTTGTGCGGGGGCCTGCTCGCAGCATGCGCAGGCATCGGCTGGGAGGATTCCTCGTTTACTCACGGAGGAAAGGTCAGCGGAAATCTCCCTGCACTTGCCCGCTGCACTGTCGACAAGCTTCAATCCGATAGTCGATGGATGATCCGCAGCCTGCAATATCAGGTTTTCAGCTACCCGGATATTGCGGCAACGGAAATCTATGCCTATCCTGAAGGTGCACTCGCAGGCACCTATATGCGCAACTCGCCTTCCAATCCCGATGCAGTGATCAGATACGGCCTGCCTACCCCCATCATCCATCCCGGCAGCGATGCTGACAAGGAAGTGGATCGCGATTATTCTTTCGTTCTTACCTTGAAACGAACGGATAATGCTACGGCATTTGCCACCGTCAGTGGAAGGAAATATGAAAGCCGGATTGCGTGGGACACGCTGGAAGACTGCTCGGCTCCCGAATAACTCCTGCTGAAAAAGCTGGGGAATGGCTGTATAAAACGTAAAAAACATAAAGCCGGCTTTCTTGATTTTTTCCTCGAAACGCGCATAAGAAAAAACAACCTCGCGAATAAAAAATTGCGGATGCCGCAACACCTGTAACTTCAGGGGCGCGCCGGGTAGAATGCGCGGGCAATATGGAATTGGGAATTGAAGGTGAAAATAATGCGCCTATCCAAATCAGTGGCAACACCCAGGCTCGCAACAGTCGGCTCGGTGTTGATGTTGTTCGCCTCTCTGGCTATCGCGGGGGACTTCGAGGATGGAATGAAGTTCGTTCTCAGCAAGGATTACGCCAGAGCAGTGCAATCTTTCCGGAAAGCGGCCAATGAAGGCAACCCCGACGCGCAGTTCAATCTGGGCGTGTTGTATTCACGGGGTCACGGCGTGCCGCAGGATCATGAACAAGCCGCCAAGTGGTACCGCAAGGCAGCGGAGCAGGGGGACGCACCGGCACAATCCATGCTGGGGTACATGTATCTGAAAGGCCAAGGTGTCCCGCAGGATTATCAACAAGCAATGTTCTGGTATTTCCGGGCAGCGGACAGCGGATATGCCGTGGCGCAATACAATCTCGGAGTGATGTATGCGAAAGGCCAGGGCGTGGAAAAGGATTATCGGCACGCCCTCTCCTGGTACCTGAAAGCCGCGGAGCAGGGACACCCACCCGCACAGGCAATCATGGGATTCATGTATCTCAAGGGGCAGGGGGTGGAGCAGGATGACCATCAGGCCGTATCCTGGTATCGCAAGGCAGCCGAGCAAGGGTACGCAGAAGCACAATATGCCCTTGGCGTGCTCTACGCCAAGGGCCGCGGAGTAGCGCAGAGCAATCAGGAAGCCGCCTCCTGGTACCGCAAGGCTGCAGAGCAGGGGAATGCGGATGCACAGTTCAATCTCGGCATGATGTTGGCTGCGGGAGAAGGAGTCGCTCAGGATTATCGGCAGGCGGCATCCTTGTATCGCCAAGCGGCCAATCAAGGATATGCGCGTGCCCAGTTCAAGCTGGGGGTGGCAAATGCCAAAGGGTGGGGCGTTCCCGAGGACGCTTACGAGGCAGCGGCATGGTATCGCAAGGCGGCAGAGCAGGGCTATGCACCTGCACAATTCAATCTCGGCGTGATGTATGCGACGGGTAAAGGCGTCATCCGGGATGATCGCCAGGCGGTGTCATGGTATCGCAAGGCGGCCGAGCAAGGAGACCCGGATGCGCAATATAACCTGGGGGTAAGGTATGACACGGGGCGGGGCATCGAAAAGGATACACAACAGGCAGTAGCCTGGTATCGCAAGGCGGCCGATCAAGGATATGCGCGGGCGCAATACAGCCTGGGCGTGAAGTATGACAGCGGGCAGGGAGTACCGCACGATTACGCGCAGGCGCTAGCCTGGTACCTGAAGGCGGCGGAGCAAGGGCATGCGGGCGCCCAGACCAACCTCGGCGTGCTGTATTACAACGGCAATGGCGTGAAACAGGACTATGTGGAAGCCGACAAGTGGTTCAGTATCGCCAGCGCCAGCGGCTACGAGGATGCCAAAGAGAATCGCGAACTGATGGAAAGGCTGATGACACCCATGCAAATCGGGGATGCGCGACGCGAGGCGGATGAATGGGCAAGAGCAAACCAAAAGTAATTCTGTTACCGTTGCCACCTCCCCTTTCCGCTGCCATCAGGCAGATCCCCGTGGAACGAACTGTTCTCTGTTCGTATTGAACAACGCCTTGCCCATTGCAATCGGTAAAGTGTACTTTGGATTCAGGTTGATTCGGAAAGCGCTTTGAAAATACGACTTTTATAATCTCCAGCCATCGATCGGGTGAATCCCTTGGAATCGCGAGCCGAGAATCAGGAAATGCGGCCTATAGAGCCAGCCGTGGCCAGCAACCGGACGCGGCGCCTGGCGACCGCGCTGCTGATCGTGATGCTTGCGGTTCTCATTCTCGCCAACGTATTTCTTTCAGCTCATCCATCGGTTGGGTACGTTCGCGCTTTTGCCGAAGCTGCAGTAGTGGGCGCGCTGGCGGACTGGTTTGCCATAACAGCATTATTCCGTCAGCCCCTCGGCCTGCCGATTCCCCACACCGCAATTATTCCACGTAACAAGAATCGAATCGGTGAATCGCTGGGACGCTTCGTGGAGAGCAACTTTGCTTCTCCCGAAGTGGTTGCTGCCAAACTCGCGCGTGTGGATTTGTCCGGAAAACTGGCTACGTGGCTGTCCCAGCAGGGGCGGACCGACCTGTTTGCGGATTATGTGACGCGCCTGATTCCGGAATTGCTGGATTCAGTGGACGAGCGTTACGTGCAGCGTTTCGTTTCGGCCGGCATGCTGGAAAAAGCGGCCCGTGTCGATCTTGGCCCTTTGCTCGGCGAGGCGGTAGTGATGCTCACTGCGGAAAAGCGGCACCAGCGACTGCTGGACAAGCTGTTGCGTGAGGCTGATGAATATGTAACTGCGAACGAATCACGTATTCGCCAGCGCGTGCGGGAAAACACAGCCTGGTTCTGGCAGCGGCTTTCGATGGATGAAAAGGTGGGGGAAAGCGTGGTGGCGGCGCTGCGGGAGGTTGTGGCGGAGATTGCGCGCGACCCTGAACATCCCCTGCGTTTGCGACTGGATGCTGCCATCGGCAAGCTCGCCTCCGACCTGGCTACTTCGCCCCAGTATCGCGAGCAGATTGCCGCCCACGCTCACAAACTGCTGGAGCATCCGGCCTTGCGGGACTACGCAGACGGAGTCTGGCGCGACATCCGCAACGGGATGCGCGAGGACATCGACAGCGAGGAATCGGCAATCAGGGCGTGGGTGCGGAGTGTCATGGAGTCCGGCACCAATACGGTAATTCAGGACCCTGGCCTGCGAGAGCGGCTCAATAACTGGATGCGGGATGTGCTGGTGGAGGCGGTACAGTCTCATCAGCGTGATGTGGGGCGACTGATTGCTGACACTGTGGGTGAGTGGGATACGGAGACAGTCACTCGTCGCATCGAGCGACAGGTGGGCGAAGACCTTCAGTACATTCGCATCAATGGCACGCTGATAGGCGGCCTGATAGGCCTGACGATCTACACCCTCGCCCACGCGTTCGCTTAACCTTCAGCTTCCAAACAAGCTTCCTCAGCAAACTTCCTCAGCAAACTTCCTCAGCAAACTTCCCCGGCCATATTGCCATCCTGGCCTGTCATGGGCGTGCAGAGCAAGGTGCAACGAGCAGGCATAGGGCAGTCATGGGAAGTTCTAGCTTCGATCCATCTTCCGGTACTGCACCGCTTCAGCAATGTGGGCGCCGCTGATCCCCGAGCTTGCGGCCAGGTCTGCAATCGTGCGCGCGGCTTTCAGGATGCGGTGATAAGCCCGGGCGGAAAGATTCAGGCGGCTGATAGCCTGCCTGAGCAGATTTTCCCCGGCTTTGTCCGGAATACAGTACTTATCGATATCCTTTACTGCCAGATGGGCATTCGCCTTCCCCTGACGCTCCAGTTGCCTTTGATAAGCGGTTTCGACGCGCTGACGGATGGTTTCGCTGGATTCCCCCTGGGCCTGCCGCATCAGGTCCTCTTCAGGGGGAGCGGGCACTTCGATCTGTATATCGATCCGGTCCAGCAGGGGGCCGGAGATCTTTCCACGGTAGCGCGCTACCTGCTCAGGCGTGCAGCGGCATTTTCCGCTGAAATGACCGAGGTAGCCGCAAAGACAGGGGTTCATGGCTGCGACCAGCTGGAAGCGTGCAGGAAATTCGGCCTGTCGTGCCGCGCGTGAAATCGTGATGCGTCCCGATTCCAGCGGTTCGCGCAATACTTCCAATACCTTGCGATCAAACTCGGGCAATTCATCCAGAAACAATACCCCGTTCACTGCCAGCGAAATTTCCCCGGGGCGGGGATTGCTGCCGCCTCCGACAAGAGCAACGGCCGAAGCGGTGTGATGCGGGGAACGATAGGGACGCCGCTTCCAGTTGGCAACGCTGAAACCGCCGCTTCCGATGGATTGCATTGCGGCCGATTCGAGGGCTTCCTCTTCGGTCATGGCGGGCAGGATACCGGGAAGGCGTGCTGCCAGCATCGACTTGCCTGTGCCGGGAGGACCGATCATCAGGAGACTATGACTGCCTGCCGCCGCAATTTCAAGCGCACGCTTGGCCTGTGCCTGTCCTTTGACCTCTTCCATGCCGGGATAGCGAAGCGCGCTTTCCGCACTCTCGTCCGCGCGTGCCCCCTTTTCGGAATAAAGCGAATGAAGCGAATAAAGCTGCAGAGGTTCACGCCCGGCAAGATGGGCGCAAATCTGGAGCAGGGAAGTTGCGGGGTAAACCGCGGCTTCCTTGACCAGCGCCGCCTCCGCCGCATTTTGTTCAGGCAGCACGAAGCTGCGGCCCGAGCGGGCGGCCCCATAAGTCATGGCGAGCGCGCCGCGGATGGCGCGCAGTTCTCCGGTCAGCGCCACTTCTCCCGCCCATTCATAAAGGCCGAGCTTGTCCGATGGAATCTGGCCGGTTGCGGCCAATATGCCCAATGCAATCGGCAGATCGAAGCGGCCACTTTCCTTGGGCAGGTCAGCCGGGGCAAGATTGACTGTGATGCGCCGGGGCGGAAACTCGAAGCGTGTATTCTGCAGCGCGGCCCGCACGCGGTCCTTGCTTTCCTTTACTTCCGCTTCCGGCAGGCCAACGATGGTAAAGCCCGGCAGTCCGTTGGCAATGTGAACTTCCACTGTTACCAGTGGCGCCTCCATGCCAGCGATAGCGCGGCTATAGAGAACAGCGAGCGGCATGCAAAAAAATTCTCAACCCGAATGAATCGTCTGATATAGATAATAAACGGCAGAGTTGAGCATTTCTTGCGTGTTAAAAAACTGATAAGCCAAAATCTGGATGTCGTCTTATTCCGTCTCCGACAGATCGTCCAGCGTCTCCGGGGGGACATCCAGAGTGTTGGGCAGGGGGCCGCTCTTCGCAGCGCTTTCCAATGCTGCCACCCGTGTTTCCAGCGCGATCAGCTTTTCACGCGTGCGCTTGAGCACCTCCTGCTGTACTTCGAATTCTTCGCGCGTTACCAAGTCCAGGCGAGTGAACACTGCCCCGAGCATGACGCGAAGGTTCTTCTCGACATCCTTCACCGGGCTTTGTGCCACCAATTCATTGACTTTGGTTACAATTTCGTCTAGTAACTTCTGGTTAACCATAATTCCTCCTGTTTCTGCTTCGCCACCGGGCCGGTGAGAAGCGATACTTGATGTTAAAATCTCACACTTCGATCAAATAGGCAATCAGCAGATTATATGGAACGCTACCGTCTTCTGGAAAACTGGCTCGTTGCACAGTTTCCTGACAGGCAGTTTACCTTGTCGCCTGCTTCGGCGGATGCAAGTTTTCGACGCTATTTCCGCATCAAGTTCGACGACGGCAGAACCTTGATTGTGATGGACGCCCCACCGCAGCAGGAAGATTGCAGTTCCTTTTTGCAGGTGGCCAGCCTGTTTTCGGCAGCAGGTGTCCATGTGCCGGAGATTCTGGCGCAGAATTTACCACTGGGTTTTTTGTTGCTGTCCGATCTCGGGAACACGACCTTTCTGCAGGCGTTGAATGGTAATTCAAACAGCATCGACAGCGTGGCCAGGGATGCTGACGCAAGCCGTTTATACAGCGACGCCACGAATGCGCTTCTCAAGATCCAGCTTGTGAGCCGGGCGGGCTTGTTGCCGGATTACGACGAAGCGTTGCTGCTGAGGGAACTGAATCTTTTTCCAGACTGGTATCTCGCGTATCATTTGCAGGTGACGCTTGTCACCAGCCAGAAGGCGCAGCTCGATGCCATTTTCCGGCTCATCCTGGAAAATAACCTTGCGCAACCCAGAGTTTTTGTTCACCGTGACTACCACTCGCGCAACCTGATGGTAACGTCGCCCAGTCCGGGAATTCTCGATTTTCAGGATGCAGTGTATGGCCCCATTACTTACGATCTTGTATCTCTGTTCAAGGATGCATACATCCGCTGGGACGAAGAACGCATACTGGACTGGCTGATCCGCTATTGGGAGCAGGCGCGCAAGCTCCAGTTACCGGTTGCAGCAAGCTTTGCGGATTTTTACCGCGATTTCGAGTGGATGGGCGTGCAGCGCCACCTCAAGGTGCTGGGAATATTTTCCCGCCTGAATTATCGTGATGGCAAGAGCGGTTATCTCAAGGACATACCGCTGGTGGCGGATTACCTGCGCAAGGCGTGCGAACGCTACCGCGAGCTCAATCCCTTGCTGACGCTGCTTGACCAGTGGGAGATCAACAAGCCGGAACTGAAAGTTGGCTACACTTTCTGAGAAGGCCGGAACCGGGTTCGCGGCCATGATCCTTGCGGCTGGACGCGGAGAACGCATGCGTCCCCTAACCGATACTTTGCCCAAACCCTTGCTGCGCGTGGGAGGCAGGGCGCTGATCGAATATCACCTTCAAAATCTCGCACAAGCCGGCTTTCGCGATATTGTCATCAACCACGCTCATCTTGGACAGATGATCGAAGCGGCGCTGGGCAATGGCGAGCGCTTCGGGGTCCGCATTCATTACTCGCCTGAACCCGCCGCGCTGGAAACTGCGGGGGGAATTGCGCAAGTCCTGCCTATTCTAAGAGCGGGTGCTGGCAAAGGGCAGCGTCAACCCTTTCTTGCCGTGAATGCCGATATCTATTGCAGCATGGACTTCTCAACTCTGCTGCCGGTCTTGCACCGCATGCGGGATCATCCGGATAGTGCGCTTGCGCACCTGGTGCTGGTTGACAATCCTGCACATCACATGGATGGCGATTTTGCTCTCGAATCCGGCAGGGTTACAGCAACCGGAAAAGAGATGTTTACGTTCAGCGGCATTGGCATATATCAGCCCGAGCTTTTTCAGGATGTTGTCCCCGGTACCGTTGCCAGGCTCGCTCCGTTGCTGAAGGAGGCCATGGCGAGAGAAAGAGTGAGCGGCCAGCGCTACTTCGGATCATGGGTGGATGTGGGTACCCCGGAACGTCTTCGCCTGCTCGACATCGACCTGATGCGGCCAGTGTCCTGAACTGTCTCCAGCCACCTCCTGCTACCTTCCGGCACTCCGGAATCAAGGGGAAACAGGGGGAATCGGGGTCGGAGGGGAAAGAATGAGCCGATTTGCTTTATACATTCAGATACTGTAAAAATCATTGCTAAATGACCCCTGTTAAATCCTTCGCCGATCGTCGCCACTCCCTCGCATGGCAAATGCAGGAAGGTGTTGCCATCATCCCCACTGCCGCTGAGCGCGTGCGGAACCGGGATGCGCATTATCCTTACCGCTTCGACAGTTATTTCTATTATCTGACAGGTTTTGGCGAACCGGAGGCAGTGCTGGTGATCGTAGCGGGACCGGTGGACGGCGTATCGAAACACATCCTATTTTGCCGCGAGAAAAACGCCGAGCGAGAGATATGGGATGGGTACCGTTATGGCCCCGAAGCGGCCCGGGAAGCGTTCGGGTTCGACGAGGCTTATCCCCTCTCTATGCTGGATGAACAGCTGCCCAAGCTGATTGCGGGACAACCGGCAATCTATTACTCGCTGGGTCACGACGCAGCCTGGGACAAGCGTGTAGTGGGATGGATCAATGAAGTGCGGCAACAGGTGCGCAACGGCCTTACCCCTCCTGAGGACATTCGCGATATTCGCCGGCTGCTGGATGAGATGCGTTTGTTCAAAAGCCCTGAAGAGCTGCAAGTCATGGCGCAGGCGGCACGGATTTCGGCAGATGCGCATCGGCAAGCCATGCGGAAAACTCGGGCGGGCATGAGGGAATATGAGGTGGAGGCGGAGCTGTTGCGTGAATTCCGTCGCCATGGAGCTCAGGCGCCGGCTTACACGCCGATTGTTGCCGGGGGAGCGAACGCATGCGTGCTTCATTATGTCGAAAACAAGGACAGGCTGAATGAGGGCGAATTATTGCTGATCGATGCAGGCTGCGAACTGGACGGCTATGCGTCCGACATCACGCGTACCTTTCCAGTCAACGGAAAATTCAGCGCGGCACAAAAGGATTTGTACGAACTGGTGTTATATGCGCAGGCGGCGGCGATAGCCGAGGTAAGGCCGGGTAATTCCTGGGATGCCCCGCACAATGCAGCCATTGCCGTACTCTCGCAGGGCTTCATTGAATATGGCCTGTGCCGCGGCAGCCTGGAGGAGGTAGTGGAAAAGGAAGGCTACAAGCGTTTCTATATGCACCGCACCGGTCATTGGCTGGGATTGGACGTGCATGACGCCGGTGAATACAAGCAGAATGGAAGATGGCGCGCTTTACTTCCGGGAATGACCCTGACAGTGGAGCCAGGGTGTTACATCCGCGCTGCGGATGATGTACCTGCCCATTTTCATAATATCGGCATCCGTATCGAAGACGATGTCACCGTAACGGAGGAGGGATGTGAAGTATTGACATCAGCTGCTCCAAAGATGGTGGATGAGATTGAAGAGCTGATGCGACGGAGGAAATCTAAATAATGGATGAAAACCCCCGAATAGTTATCAGACGCATAACCCGCGATGGGCGCACTGGGGCGCCGGAAGAGTCCGTCTTCAAAGCGGGTGGAGGCGGCGGCCGTTTGCTCACCTATCTGTTTCTGGTCCCCGCGTTTATCGTCATGGCGGTTCTTGGCATTTTCTTTTTTACCGCTTTTCTTGCATTATTTGCAGTCGCCGCTGGTGGTCTCGCGTTGCGGATATGGTGGTTGCGACGCAAGTTGCAGAAATCCGGGCAGGCTGCGGAAGGAGATTATGTTGTCATCGAAGATGCGGAAATTGTCGAAGAACGAGTCGACAAGACAAAAGGCCGCCAGGGGCCGTAGTGCTTGGCAGCAGCAGTAGCAGTAGTAACTAGGGGCAATAACAGAAATCCGCTTCACAAGTCAGTTTTTCCATGGTCGACGCTCAATATCAATATGACTACGATCTGATTATCATCGGCGGCGGTCCGGTGGGCATGGCATTGGCTCTCGCGCTGCGGAACAGCGGGTTGTCGATGCTGTTGCTGGAGGCGCGCGGACTGCCGGAAAAAGCGGAAGATCCGCGGCCTCTGGCATTATCCCAGGGCAGCCGGCTTGTCCTGCAGCGCCTGGGTGTCTGGAAGACCCTATCCGACGTTACTCCTATCTTCACCATCCATGTCTCCAACCAGGGCGGGCTCGGCCGGACCGTCATGATGGCCCGCGAAATAGGCGTACCCGCCCTGGGATATGTAGTGAATTACGATGATGTATTCCGTGCGATGCACAAGGCTCTTCAAAAGTGCGAGAGGGATTGCCTGACAGGAGCGCAGGTAACCCATATGGAAACGGGTGATGGGTTTGGACGGGTGGAATTTAAGCATGGGGAGATAACAAAAAAGGCCACAGCTAGGCTGCTGGTGGTGGCAGACGGGGGCCGTCTCACTGCGCAGATCGAAGGCATCACGCAGCAGGTGCATGACTACGAGCAATGGGCGATTGTTGCGCGTGTAAAGACCGAGCATTTTGAGGAGCATTTGGCGGAGCAGGCTTCCGGAACGGAATTATCAGGTACGAAACAAACATTTGCCCGAATTCGAACGAGACCGGGAATGCAGTCTTCGCAGGTAAGGGCTGCGGAGGGCGCTCCTCGAGGTCGTCAACCGGGTGTGGCTTATGAACGCTTCACTCCGGAGGGTCCCGTTGCATTATTGCCCGCGGGTGATGGCTTTGCGCTGGTATGGACCGTTTCTCCCGACAAGGTGCAGGAAATTCTTGGCCTGGATGACACCGCCTTTCTTGAGCGGTTGCACGGCCATTTCGGCGATCGCCTCGGCAAATTCATTGAAGCCGGCAAGCGCTCCGGTTTCCCCCTTGCACTCAAGTATGCGACTCCTGTCACCGCCTCCCGTACCGTGTTGATTGGCAATGCTGCCCAAACCCTGCATCCGGTTGCGGGGCAGGGCTTCAACCTGGGCCTGCGCGATGCCTGGGAGCTGGCTGAGGAAATCATCGCGTTTCCCGCTGAAACCGGTACGCCTGCCATGCTTGGCCGCTACAGCAGCAAGCGCCGCTTGGACAGCAGCATGGGGCGTACCTTCACGGATTCACTGGTGAAACTCTTTTCCAACGACAATCCCTTCTTAGGCACCGTGCGCGGCATGGGGCTAAGCGCGCTCGACTGCCTGCCGCAACTCAAAAAGTTCGTTGCGCGGCGCATGATGTTCGGCGCGAGAGGTGGATCCTGAGGATGAGGTTGAGATCGCGCAAGCCCGCTCCACCGTCTCCCCCGCCCATTCGTGAATCGCAAAAACGGATAAGGGCCAGAGCGGTTTGAAACAAGATAACGCGCCGGAAAAGGCTTTGCATGCATGGCGAAATCTGCTTTCCAGCAATGGATTTGCCTCGCCATAAATCGTCTGGTACTCTCTCGTTGCCGCGGCGGCCCTTCTCCGGAGGCCTTATCGAAAGGGCAGGGCCGCTACTCTAATCTGCAATAGCTGTTAGAATTACGTCCATTCTCATCCCTTGCTCGTCACCGCATTTTGGCGGGCTAGTTCAGAATCATGAAAATCGGTTCTCATATTCTCAAAAATAACCTTATCGTGGCGCCTATGGCGGGGGTGACTGATCGCCCCTTCAGGCAATTGTGCAAAAGCATGGGCGCCGGAATGGCTGTGTCCGAAATGGTATCGAGCAATTCGCTCCTCTGGGGCTCGGAGAAGACGCGGCGCCGCGCCAATCATGAAGGCGAGGTGGACCCGATCTCGGTGCAGATTGCCGGCGCCGATCCGGCGATGATGGCAGAAGCTGCGCGCTACAATGTCACACAAGGAGCCCAGATCATCGACATCAACATGGGTTGTCCCGCCAAGAAGATTTGTAATGTCATGGCAGGCTCTGCATTGCTGCAGGACCCGCCGCTGGTGGGGCGTATCCTCGATGCCGTCGTAGGTGCGGTGAGTGTGCCTGTCACCCTCAAAATTCGCACCGGGTGGGATACCCAGCACAAGAATGCCCTCTCCATTGCCCGCATTGCCGAGAATGCCGGCATCCAGGCGCTTGCCATCCATGGACGGACTCGCGCCTGTGCTTATACCGGCCATGCCGAATACGATACCATTGCGGCAGTAAAGGCTGAGGTGGGGATTCCCGTTGTCGCCAATGGGGACATTACGACACCGGAAAAAGCAAAACATGTTCTTGACTATACGGGAGCGGATGCCGTCATGATCGGCCGCGCAGCACAAGGCCGCCCCTGGATCTTTCGCGAGATCAGTCACTATCTCGCTACCGGCTCACACCTTCCACTGCCTGAAGTGGCTGAGATTCACCGTGTACTCGTCGCACATTTGCACGATCTGTATAGCTTCTATGGCGAGTATTCGGGGGTGCGCATCGCCCGCAAGCATATTTCCTGGTACACCAAGGGACTGGTCGGGTCTGCGGGTTTCCGTCATGCCATGAACCAGCTGCAGTCTACTGATCAGCAGTTGTCTGCGGTTAACGACTTTTTCAGTGAGCTTGCCGGCTACGGGCGGCGGCTGACCTACGTCGAGGCTGAGGAGTTGGTGGCATGAGCATAATCAACGAAAACGATATCGCGCGGTGCGTACGCAAAACAGTCGAAGATTACTTTAACGATCTCGACGGCGAAAAGCCGCATGCCATCCACGAAATGGTGATACGTAGCGTGGAAAAGCCTTTGATCGAACTGGTCATGGAACGAGCCGAGGGTAATCAAACCCGTGCGGCCGAATTGCTCGGCATCAACCGCAATACGCTGCGCAATAAAATGAAGCAGTATCAGATCAAATAGACGATCAGGCAAAGCTGCCGTTACACGCCTGAATGGTCAGTCCCAAGCGGGCCAGTTAATGATTGTAATGCATCACGCCACAGACCCGATCCTGATTCAGTAAAAATACGAATGTCGATTAAACAAGCCCTGATTAGTGTTTCAGATAAAAGCGGTATTGTCGGACTCGCACAAGAACTGCGCAAACTCGGAATAGCCATCCTGTCTACCGGCGGCACTGCCAAGCTGCTGAGGGATGCCGGCATTGAGGTGACCGAGGTCGGGGATTACACCGGATTTCCGGAGATGCTGGATGGGCGGGTCAAAACCCTGCATCCCAAAATACATGGGGGAATTCTGGCAAGACGGGATTTGCCCGAGCATGTGTCCGCACTGGAAAAGGCGGAAATTCCCGCCATCGATCTGGTAGTGGTGAATCTATATCCTTTCAGCCAGACAGTGGCGCGGCCGGATTGCAGCCTGGAAGAGGCCATTGAAAATATCGATATCGGCGGCCCGACCATGGTGCGCGCTGCTGCCAAGAACTACCAGAGCGTGGCCGTAGTCACCGACCCGGCGGATTATCCCGCGTTACTTGACGAGATGAAGGCCGCCGGAGGCGCCGTCACGCCTGAGTTCCGGTTCCGGCTGGCGTGCAAGGCGTTTTCGCATACAGCCACCTATGATGGGGCGATCAGCAATTATCTCACCTCCATCGAAGGGGAAAATGCACGGTACCGTACCTTTCCGGAACGCCTGAATCTCAATTTCAGCCTGGCGCAGCCTCTGCGCTACGGGGAAAACCCACATCAGGAGTCCGCCTTTTACCGCGACCCGCAACTTGTTCCCGGCAGCCTTGCAAGCTACAGGCAGTTGCAGGGCAAGGAGCTCTCTTACAATAACATCGCAGATGCGGATGCCGCTTGGGAATGCGTAAAGACGTTTGATTCTCCAGCCTGTGTCATCATCAAGCATGCCAATCCTTGCGGCGTGGCAGTCGCCGATTCGCCACTCGCGGCTTACAAGCTTGCATTTGCAACCGATCCCACTTCCGCATTCGGCGGCATTATCGCTTTCAATCGCACCTTGGACGCCCCCGTTGCCGAAGCGGTGATGAGCCAGTTTGTCGAAGTGATCATCGCGCCGCAAGTGACCGACGAGGCAAGACAGATGCTCGCGCTTAAAACCAATGTGCGCGTGCTGACCGTGTCGCTTGACGTACCACCTGAAACGGGGAGCAACGCCTGCGACTTCAAGCGTGTGGGGGGAGGATTGCTGGTGCAGACTCCGGACAGCCTCAACGTTACCGTGGACCAATTGAAGGTGGTGACCAAAGTCCAGCCAACGACACAGCAATTGCAGGACTTGCTGTTTGCCTGGCGGGTGGCGAAATTCGTCAAATCGAATGCAATCGTCTTTTGTGCCAATGGACAGACCCTCGGCGTGGGCGCCGGGCAGATGAGCCGGGTGGACAGTGCCCGCATTGCTTCGATCAAGGCCGGGAACGCTGGGCTCACCCTGGCAGGCTCAGTGGTGGCTTCCGATGCCTTCTTCCCTTTCCGCGACGGGCTGGATGTCGTCGTCCAGGCAGGCGCAGTGGCGGTCATCCAGCCGGGTGGTAGTGTACGCGACGAAGAAGTGATCGCTGCGGCAGATGAACAAGGGGTGGCGATGGTATTTACCGGCGTGCGTCATTTCAGGCATTGAAGCATGGAAAAGGGGTTGCCCGATGCAAGCGCCGCTAAGTGCGTCTATAGCGCGTTGAATGCCTGGTGATATGAATTTCTTTGTTTCCTCCAGGTTATCAATTTTTGCTTTTCTCATGAATACCTCGATCAACGCAACCAATACCGATAGGCGCGGTTAGCACAGGTCAACTTGCAAGGCTACCTTCAGTTCTGAATTAAGAGATATGAAACTACTTGTAATCGGCAGTGGAGCCCGAGAACACGCCTTGGCGTGGAAGCTGCTCGAGTCCTCGCACAAAAGGTTTCCCGCGACCGTATTTGTCGCTCCCGGCAATGCGGGCACCGAACTCGAAAAAGACCTGAAGAACCTGCCCATCACCGCGATCCCGGACTTGATCGAGTTCGCCAGAAAGGAATCGGTGGCGTTTACCGTTGTCGGGCCGGAAGCGCCCCTGGCGGAAGGTATCGTCGATGCGTTCCGTTCCGCTGGCCTGAAGATCTTCGGTCCTACCCAAAAGGCGGCGCAACTGGAAACTTCCAAGGATTTCGCCAAGGCTTTCATGGGTCGCCATGGCATTCCTACCGCAGACTATGCCACCTTCAGTTCTGCTGCCAGGGCGCACCGGTATGTCGACAAAAAGGGCGTTCCCATCGTGATAAAAGCAGATGGGCTGGCGGCAGGTAAAGGCGTGGTCGTGGCGATGACGCTGGAAGAAGCGCATGCCGCCGTGGACAGGATGCTGGGCGAAAAGCGGCCACGCAAGGCAGGACCGAAGATTGTGATCGAGGAATTTGTGGAAGGCGAGGAAATCAGTTTCATCGTCATGAGCGATGGCCGCCATACCTTGCCACTGGCCACGAGCCAGGATCACAAGCGCCTGGAGGAAGGCGACCAGGGCCCCAATACCGGCGGCATGGGCGCCTATTCGCCAGCGCCGTCGATTACGCCGACGCTCCATGGGAAAATAATGCGGGAAGTTATCCAGCCCGCGATAAACGGGATGGAAAAGGAAGGCGAGCGCTACACCGGTTTTCTTTATGCCGGGCTCATGATTACGCCTGGGGGCGGCATCAAGGTGCTGGAATTCAACTGCCGCATGGGCGATCCGGAAGCCGAGGTCATCCTGCTGCGCCTCAAGAGCAATCTTATCACTCTCATCGAGCATGCCCTGGCGGGGAACCTGGACAAGATAGAGGCCGAGTGGGACCGGCGCACCGCGTTGGCGGTGGTCATGGCGGCGAGCGGATATCCCGATTCTCCCCGCAAGGGCGATGCCATCCAGGGGCTGACCACCTTGCCTGCAATGTTGCCAGCGGAAAAGGATTATCATGTTTTTCATGCGGGTACCGGTACCACAGGGGGCGGTGAAAACGGGGAAGAGATCGTGACGGCTGGTGGACGCGTCCTCTGTGTAGCTGCCTTGGGCGACAGCGTCAGGATGGCGCAGCGCCGAGCTTACGAGATTGCCGGGCAGATCCATTTCGAGGGTTGCCAGATGCGTTCTGATATCGGATATCGGGCCATTAACCACCGTAAATAGCAGTGGACGGGGTGAAAGAAAAAGGAATCAGCAGCAGACAAGTCTATGGGAGATCGCATGAGCACCGCGCAACAAGCCCGGGAGTTCTTCACGGGGCTTCAGCAACGCATCGTGGAGGGACTGGAAAAACTCGATGGCAAGCACTTCCGCCGTGATGAATGGGAGCGGCCGGAAGGGGGCGGGGGCCTGAGCTGCGTGCTGGAAGAGGGTAATGTGCTGGAGCGCGGTGGAGTGAACTACTCGCACGTGTTCGGGGGAGGGCTGCCTGCCTCAGCTACCGCTGCGAGGCCGGAACTGGCGGGAAGGAGTTTCGAGGCAATGGGAGTGTCGCTTGTGCTGCACCCTCGCAACCCCTATGTCCCTACCGTGCATCTCAATGTGCGCTATCTGGAAGCGCGCAAGGAAGGCGCCGAGCCGGTATGGTGGTTCGGCGGGGGCATGGACCTGACCCCCTATTACGGCTTTGAAGAAGACGCAGTACATTTTCACCAGAGCTGCAAGGACGCGCTGCAACCATTCGGCGACGATTTCCATCCGCGCTTCAAGAAATGGTGCGACGAATATTTCTACCTCAAGCATCGCAGGGAGCCGCGCGGTATTGGCGGCATATTCTATGATGACCTGAGTAAACCCGACTTTGATAGCTGCTTCAATCTGACGAAGAGTGTGGGCAATCACTTCCTGGATGCCTACGTCCCGATCCTGGAGCGGCGGAAGAGCACGCCCTACGGCGAGCGCGAACGCGACTTTCAGGCTTACCGCCGTGGCCGCTACGTCGAATTCAATCTCGTGTGGGATCGGGGAACCCTGTTCGGCCTGCAATCGGGCGGTCGTACTGAATCCATCCTCATGTCCCTGCCCCCGGTCGTGAAATGGCGTTACGGCTGGAAGCCGGAGTCGGGCAGCGTGGAAGATAAGTTATACACGGACTTTCTGATCGGGAAGGATTGGGTGTAAGTCGTTATAGCTCAGTGCTGAAACTCCTGCTGCTTTGCGGCATACTACGGCGCAACGGTTTGTTATAAAATATGCAATTAATGGGGACGTAGCTCAGCTGGGAGAGCGTCGCGTTCGCAATGCGAAGGTCGGGAGTTCGATCCTCCTCGTCTCCACCAATACCCTGTCTAAAGTAGTCCAGCTTCATACATAGAACCCGCTTAAATCCAAGAGATTCGCGGGTTTTTTGTTGTCTGCCGTTCATTCCCGTCTATTGCAATCGAGCTATCAAAGGGGGCATAATTTCGTCATAAATGCCCCCAATGCAGAATTGATGCCCCCAATCACCTGTTCGTCATGAAGCTAAACGATGTGGCTGTGCGCAAGGCAAAGCCAGAAGCCAAGCCCTATAAGATAGCGGACGGTGGGGGCATGTACCTCGAAGTGATGCCGAATGGCTCGAAATATTGGCGATTCAAGTACCGTTTTGGAGGAAAAGAAAAACGACTCGCCTTTGGAGTTTATCCTGATGTTTCCCTGAGTCTTGCGCGGCAACGGCGCGGCGATGCGCGCAAGCTGCTGGCAAACGATGTAGACCCGGGCGTGGTTAAGCAGCAATCTAAGCGCGCAGGCAAGGAGAATGCAGCAAACAGTTTCGAGGCAATCGCCCGCGAGTGGTTCGCCAAGTTTTCCCCGCAGTGGGCGCCCTCCCATGCTGACAAAATCATCAGCCGCCTGGAAAATGACGTTTTCCCCTGGATTGGGAATAAACCTATTGCAGACATTACGCCTCCTCAGCTACTTGCGGTAATCCGCCGGACCGAAAGCCGCGGAGCATTGGATACAGCGCACCGGGTAAAGCAAAATTGCGGGCAGGTATTCCGATATGCCGTGGCCACCGGTCGGGCAGAGCGCGATCCCTCTCAGGATCTGAAGGACGCTATTCCGTCTACCAGGAAGAATCATTTTGCTTCGATCACAGACCCTACCCAGGTCGGGGAGCTGTTGCGCGCAATACAGGGCTTTAGAGGCACGTTCGTAGTTCAGTGCGCCTTACGCCTAGCCCCAATGCTTTTCGTGCGTCCTGGGGAGCTACGGCGCGCTGAATGGAAGGATATTGACTTTGATAAACCCGAATGGCGCTATTTCGTCACCAAGACAAAGACGGAACATTCTGTTCCTCTGGCTCATCAAGCGGTAGCAATTCTCCGCGAGCTCGAGGCGCTGACAGGAGCCGGGCAGTATGTCTTTCCGGGGCGCGACCCCAAAAAGCCTATGAGCGATGCTGCGATCAATGCAGCCTTGCGCCGGATGGGCTACGACACCAAAACGGAGATAACGGGACACGGTTTCCGGGCTATGGCTCGCACTATCCTGGCGGAAGAGCTGCACCAAAAACCTGAAGTTATTGAGCACCAACTCGCGCATAAAGTACCCGATGTCCTAGGAGCTGCCTACAATCGTACGAAGTTTTTAAAAGAGCGTCGGGAGATGATGCAGCTGTGGGCGAATTACCTAGACCGGGTTAAAGCCGGCCCTGAAGCCGTGCCTGTAACGGAGTGAAATAGAGCAAATGACGACTCGGGTTATACACCTTTCTTTCAATCTAAAACTGCTCGGCGAAGCACTAATGAAGCAGTACAAATCTTCCGAAGAGGAGATATACAAGGAGTTTGAAAAACTCGGTTTTAAAAGTGAGGAAGAAAAGGCATGGTTTCAATCGTTCTCCTTTGCTTTCTCTTTCAGAAATGAGGAAGGTGGGTCGGAGAAATTAAAATTTGTGCCGCCCCTGCCAGAAACACTGAACGCCAGCATTGGCAAAATGAAAAGTCTAGAGGGGCTCGCATTCGCTAGTTTTGACGGGCTACCTGATCAGATATTCGACACTATTAAGGCGTTTTCCGTCTTGGGAATGGCGGCAGCGACCCTAGACATGGCTGCGCTGAGATTTACGAAAAAAGAAGATTATGATGAGTTCGTCGATTCAGTGTTCGCAGCGCGGGAGGCACTTGCGGGGTACCGATTGAGAATTCGAGGGATCCAGCATAAAAAACTTGTGGCTAGAGCAAACGCTCTGAAGAGGCATCATGAAACTTACATGCTTCGGAATGAAGTTGTTGAATATTGGAAAGCCAATATTTCCCGATCCTTGTCGAACGAGAAAGCAGCTGATGAATTGTTAAAGACATTCCCCCTGTCGCATCGAAAGCTGAAACAGTATGTGGCGGCAGCCAAACGCGAAGGTACACCCTGCTAGCATGATGTACCCCCTCCTTGTATAAAGTTCGCCGTGCTCGCAAGTAGGCTTATTTCTTTTATTGCCATGTAGTTAAATGCTTTCCCATACAGGGCCGCACGGGGCGGCGCTGGGCGATCCGTAGCAAAGGAAAGCAATATGGGAAACACAACGCAACAAACAACTCCCCAACCACAGTTTTACCGCCTGCCGCAGCTCAAAGCCCGCCTTAGCGTATCAGGCTCGAGCATCTGGGCCTGGGTGAAACAAGGTAAATTCCCAAAGCCAGTTAAGCTGGCCGCTAACACTACCGCATGGACTGCCGCCGATGTGGATGCGTGGGCGCAATCCCGCATCACTGCCAGTCGGCAAGAGGGTTGAGGGAAAGAGCATGGCGTTTCCCTTGACATTCGCATCACACCAGGATTATGCTTTCCATACCTCTGCAAATTCAGAGGCCGAGATTGGCGTCTCGGGAAGTAAGGCGGACAAACCGCCGCTGAGCGGTTTTTTTACGTCCGTAGCATGGCCATCACCCTTTATGGGTGGCTCGTGTGGGGAGCCTTCGGGCTCGCCGGTCCTTACTCCGGTACGCCAACCTGCACGAGTCCGCCCACCCGATTGGCGTCGGGGAGCGGATTACTTAAACCGCTTAGTAAGGAGTCATACCATGCCCAAGGCATCCAAATGCGCACTCGCGCTAGTTTCACTCACCCCTCCCGATCAGTTAGACCCGGTAATTAAGGAACTGCACGAGGTTTCAGACCTTGCCGAGTTCCTATGTACGTCCGTGATGCGGGTGCAGGATACTCAAGAAGGAAATTTTTCCCTTTCATTCGGGGAAAGCTCTGCGCTCATCAAACTAATGCAAAGCGTAACTGAGCGTCTCGTTGATGCAGCTACAAGCCTGGAAGACCTCAGGTTTGACCTCAAAAAGGAGGCAGCGAGCCATGAGTAAGACTAACCATGCGTTCGCGCAACCCTTACCAACCAATCCAACTAGAGAGCTGGTTAATGCGTCAGACCTTCTTTTAGAAGCCCGTCTCATTGCTTCATTCATTCACTCTATTGGGCTCGGTCCTGCTGGACATGGGATTGAGCTCAATGAAGATCAGACATCAGGATTTTGCTATGTGATGAGAGACATGATGGATCGAATCCAAAAGGCTGACGAATTGATGGGGAGGGCGCTTGGCTCCCTTAGGGACAATCGGGAGGGCGAATAATGAGCCTCACAAAAGAAAACGCCCTGGGGGGCACCAGGGCGAATTTCCAAAACAAACCGCAATCAGATTATAAACGACTCCCGCCCTACGGCAAGCAGTTGATGACTATCCGGGAAGCTGGAAAAGCACCTTCCAGGATGGTGATAGTTGCTTTCGATTGGGATCTGGGTAAGGCCTATCCCCGAATCATCATCCCAAATGATCTCGCCCCAGTAGAGATTGGATTCATATTCCTGGCTGGCCTGCCTGTTCAAATAGCCTACCGCAACAAAGACGCGCACCGAGTGGATGCCGTTGTACAGGAGATAGCCAAGGTTAATCCCTGCTTCCTTGCAACGTTCGCGCTTGACCTTGCCGGTACCGGCGCTGCCTGGGCAATCCTTAAGCCGTACCTTGCAATACAGGAGGCCGCATGATGCTAAATGCGATGGAAACCGTAGAGGCAACACCTGAAGCAAAGGCCGCTTTTACCGCTCTGGCCAAGGTAATCAAAGCTCCGCAGCAATTGCAGGTGGTGGGGCTTCACGACTTCATAGCGATGGAGTTGCCTCCGAGAGACACAATGCTGGCTCCCTGGCTGATGACTCAAAGTCTGAACATGATCTATGGATGGCGTGGGGTCGGCAAAACACACGTCAACCTGGGGATCAGTTACGCGCTGGCTTGTGGCGGCACTTTCCTTAACTGGAAGGCAGACAAGCCAAGACGGGTTTTACTTGTAGATGGCGAGATGCCTGCACCAGCCTTGCAGGAACGGCTTGCGGCAATCATTGCATCAAGTGGCATAGAGCCCGACCCGGGCTTTCTTTCTATTGTCACCCCTGACCTGCAGAGCGGAGCAATGCCCGACCTCTCTACAGAGGAAGGGCAACAAGCGATTAGCAATGTTGCTGAACGTGTAAAGGCAGAACTCATAGTGCTGGATAACCTTTCCTGCTTGGTGCGCGGTGGAGGCCGTGAGAACGATGCTGAAAGCTGGGTAAGTGTCTCTGAATGGGCCCTGCTCCAGAGACAAGCAGGCCGAAGCATTCTCTTTATCCACCATAGCGGAAAGAACGGACAACAACGCGGAACTTCAAAGCGCGAGGACTTATTGGATGTTGTTATCTCCCTTCGAAGGCCAGCCGACTATGACCCCGCCTCGGGCGCTTGCTTTGAAATCCACTACGAGAAAGCCAGGCATTTATCGGGTAATGATGTTGATCCGATAGAGGCTCAATTGACTGTGGACTCTCACGGCATGAGTACCTGGGCGTGGCGTCCTGTCTCCGAGTCAACGTATGACAGGGTTGTGGCACTGGCAAATGAGGGTTTGTCGCAGGCTGAAATAGCGGTAGAGCTAAACATCCACCGATCTACCGTGATGCGGATCTGGCGCAAAGCAGACGAGGCCGGGTTACTGGAACAAAAGGTCACGGCCAAGGGGCGCAATCAGTATCAGAAAGGGGGTAAAGGGGAATGAATGCACCGTTAAACAGGAGCTTGTTGCATGTTGCGTCTCCTAGGGAATGCAACACGCAACAACCACCCCTATATTACGCAACAAGCTATGCAACAAGCACGCAACAACCACCCGTTAAACCCGCGTCATTGCTCGATCTAGCACGCAACAAGCTATGCAACAACCACGCAACAAGCTCCCAAAAAGACACGCAACAAGCTCCCCAAAAACAGGGGGTGGATGTTGCGCGGTTAGAGCTCATCAATTTGGTTCGTTTCATCGCTGACTTCCACGGCTTTACCGAGGAAGATCATGACGAAGCGCTAGCCATTGCCCTAGCTGATTTTGATAACGCACTGGTTTGTTTCAGGGCGCTGAAACAGGATGCGCTGTCTATGGGCTCTTCCATGCGATTTAAATCGGCAGGCAATATTTGCCCTTCACCCGAGGCAAAAGAACTCAACCTGCGCCTTCCTGACGTGAGGGAAGAAACAGTATGAGCCGCGAGCATATGGGGGTGGGGTATTCTTTAAGCCACATGGCTCTAGAGCGCGCTCGGAGGTCCGCTTTCATAAACGTAATCATTTTTTCTAAAAAGGGAAAAATTCAGATGAATAACGAATTGAATAGTGCAATAGAAGTTTTGACGGATCACTTCATTCTCGGCCAGGAAAAAACCAGTCAGGAAGTGAGCCAAGCCCTGGATAAGTTAATCGAGGTCAAGCCATTCGAAGAACTAGGCCGCAAGGTCTGCCTGGCGATGCTGAAGGCGAATGTCGCGGCATTGCAGACAAAGCGCGCCGTGTTAGTTGCCGGTCTGGATTCAGAGGGACCAACGCAATGAATGAGACTGAAGACAAGCTCCTGAGGATGAAAGGTGCGGCGGATATGCTGGGGATCAGCCGTCACACATTGCGCCGCCTGATGAAGAAGGATCCAACATTTCCTCGTTTCATAGAGCTCACACCCGGCATACGAATGGTGCGTGTGCGAAATATCAAAGCCTGGCTGCGTAAAAAAGAGGTGGAATCCCTAAGAAATATTTGATCCGCGCCTGTTGCTCCCACTTGATACCAATATTGCAATTGCGGCGCACAATTGCTTTATTGGACAATAAAAACTCCAAATAAACAAAGGAGTAGGAAGTGGAAAGTATACAGGCGTTACGCCTTCGTCGTGATGAACTGACAGCAGTTCTACAAAACCTTGTGAACAAGGAAAAGACCCCGGAATGGACTTCTGAGCATCAGTCAAAGTATGACAGGGCTATGGCTGAAGTGGAGGTCGTAGATGGGAAGATTAAAGCCCATCAGTTAAAGATGGAGCAGATCGCCAACGGCGTCACAGACGTCGGCGGTACCCCGGAATGGCATAACATCGATACCGGACGAAAAATCCCGGTAGCTTATGCCAAGAATGGAAAATTCAGCCCTGAGTTAAATAACGCATTCCCCAATAGGGAATTCAACTCCAACCTCCCCAAGGCCGGGATGGGAGAGTTTCTCCGCGGCGTAGGTGGTATGAAAATTACCGATACGGTGCGCAATTCGCTCCAGATCGGCACGGACAGTGCAGGCGGTTTTACTCTTCCCTCTTATCTGCAGCTCCAGCTTCTCCATGCTATGGTCCCTGCAAGCGCGCTGCTTACCGCCGGTGCAGGTGTAGCCAAGCTGGAAGAAGGAGCGAAGAACTACCGGATAGCTGCGATCGATACCGTACCTTCGGCAGCGTGGCGCCTGGAAGCCGGTACTCTCGCCACCAGCGAGCCTACCTTCCGCGCAGTGGACATCACGCCTCAATCCTTGAGCTTCCAGTTCAAGGTAAGCCGGGAACTGCTAGCGGATTCAGATAACCTCGACCAGGCGCTTACCATAGCGATTGCCCAGGCATTCGCCAAGGAGATAGATCGGGCTGGCTTAAGGGGTAGTGGCACGGCGCCAGAGATCAAGGGCATCTTGAATACTACTGGCATCCAGACTGTAACCAATGGGGCCAATGGCGCCTCCCTTGCCACTACAGCATATGCCAACTTCATCTCTGCGATTCAGTCGATTCTGGCGGTGGATGGCCCCATGCCGACAGCCGCGATCATGAGCCCCCGTTCGCTGACTGTCCTGGCCGGTCTGCTCGATACCACCAATCAACCCCGCCGGCAGCCCCCTATTCTCGACAATACCAGGTTCATTGCAACCAGTCAGATCCCCAACAATCTGACCGTGGGTACCTCGAACGATTGTTCAGAGATTTATATCGGGAACTTCTCTAACCTGATTTATTTCATGCGGGAAGGTGTATCGATCCAGGTATTACGCGAACTGCATGCGGGGACCGGTGAGATCGGATTTGCCTGCCATACCCGCCTTGATGTGGCGGCAACCTATCCGAAAACACTGGCTCTGGTAACCGGCGTCAGACCTTAACGAAGAGCAGGCAGGCTCAGCCTTGAATGAGCCCGATCAGTCGGATAGTGCGACAACCCCGAAAGCCAGCGGCCGCTACTCCAATAGCTGCGCGGCTGGCAAAAGAAACCCTCGGCCTGAAAACCGGGGGTTTTTAATGGGTAGGGGGTGGGCAAAACTTTGAAGCTTTCTCCCTTGGACACCGCGCGCCTTCCCACGCAGACAAAAAATTCCATATTTCAAATTGAATTCAAATGGCAGGGTATAGAAGGTAATAAAGCCATTGATTTATTTAAATAAAAGCGCATCTTGATTTTTCAATTACGAAATCAAGTTTCAGCAAATGGCGGGCTGCTGGCATGAAATAGTAGGACTGACTCACCCCGGAGTATTATGCCGCGCTGACAGGCTGATAGTGGAGCATGCAGCGCATATCCTTGCTCTACTGAGGGAGGGGGACTGGACCGGCAACAGGGCGTTGCTGACCCGTTTAGAAGCTGTGCTGGGGAAGCTGGGGATGAGTCCGGCGGATCGGTCCAAGGTTTCGATATTAAAGACCGATGGAGCAGAGAATCCTTATGGGGAGTTTGGGTAATAATGTCCCTTTTAATGCATGGATAAAATTTAAGTGGAGAAGCGCAGATTTATCTAACTTCCCCACATCGTAGGATAGCGCCTAAGACGAACTCATTATCTAGAGCAAGTCGGGGATCTCTATGACGCCGAAATCGTGGGGATTGATCAACTGAGAGCTTTTTCTTTTCACGTGCACGTTGCCGCTGCACCGAACAAAGGATTGTCTGTCATGAGCGAGAACAGCGTTGTGGTAATCGTCCCCAGAAAGCTCGATTTGCACATTGCGTTCCACATCATCAACTCTTGCTTGAATCGTAACGGTTCCTAAGTCATCACCCTTTGGTCTGTTGAGTTTCTTGACGAAACCTATGAGTGTACGATTCTCAAGAACGTAGTCACCTTTATAGTAGTCCGAGGCCTTAGCCAAGGCCTCGACGTGAATCTCGTCGAACTCAAAGACCCTAGGCTTGCTCGTAAACATCGTACTAGAAGAAGCAGCAATCTTGATCTCAAAGGAGCGATTCCGTTCAGCGCCACTGAAGCCAAGAAGTGCATCACACATATTAGCGCTTGCACCTTTCTGAACTGCTGCTTCAAACACCTTCAAGTCATGGTGTTCTTCATAGACTTCGCTCGCCTGTTTGAGTGCTTCCAAGCTGGTGATGAGGTTTAGCGTGACCGTTTCGGCGGGTAGCGTCTTGTCAACGGTTTGTGCCTGAACTGCAGCATTGCCTTGAACTGGGGCAATAACATTGACAACGTAGCTTCCGACCTCAGTTTGACCTAACAAGAGGCTATCCACGTATGCGCGTGCATCCTTCGAGGGGGCGCCCGTGAATTGCTTCCTCTTTGCATGAATGGACATCGCTGCAGAGGACAGGAGTTCTTTCGCCTTCGAGATCAGTAGCACGCCATCATTGATTGGGATAGTACCATCCTTGGTATCAGCGTGGATTACTCGCACAGTGATGACATTCGCAAAGAATCGAACTACATCACTAATAACCTCCACCACAGGGCGCTGCTCGTATGAAGCGACAGCTGAAAGGGCGTCTTTTAGACGTTGTCTATAATCCTTAACTGTTGGCGCCAGAGGAAGCACAACCTCAGCATCTTCGCTGTCTAGGCGATGCCAAACAGTTGCAATGCTCCTGATTTTTCCATCCTGCGTCCACAGCTTGTTTTGAAGGTATGCCTCCAGCTGTTGAGCGTTTACACTACCGATGAGCGTGGAAGCCTCGCTCATAACGACTCTCCAAGACTTGCGTGGTACATCATCTGGCGCAGCGCATCCGTTGTGAGTCTCTGTGTCAGTGGCACGTCAACAGTAATCGATGTCGTATTATTGGTGGGCTCAGCATAACGCAGCGAAAGCCAATAGCACAGGTTGAATAGGGCTATATGATCACCGTTGTGCTGAATCCAGTGACCTTTGTCCTCGGGAACCAAGAGCACAACCAAATACCGCGGTGCGATCACATCCTCACCGCGGAGATCATCATAATTTTTCCGCGAAAGTGAGAACTTGATGACGTCATCTGCGACCAGATTCTGCGAGGTACACTTTAGCTGGATTTGAATCTGGGGGTTACGAACCGTGCCCACGTAGCCTCGACCTTGAAAAACGATGTCAATGCTATCGTTATCCACCCTAAAGTCTGCTCGGTTAAACCCGGCGTGAGCTGCTAGCGCAGAGATGTACGCATAATTGAACTCTTCCTTTTGCTTGTTCTCGTCCATGCGTGCGAACTCTCCCTCGCAATAATGATACACAAGGATGCACGAATGGTCATGTTATAGTAATGCTCGTTTTCCCCCGACGTTGGGGTGAAGAAATTTAGCTGGCTTCATGCCCCGTTAGATGTTTGTCAAGGTGTGAAATGTTCCGCCTCGAGCGGGTTTTTGTTGCCTGCTATATTGAAATGGCAGGGAAGACCACCTCTCTGTCTTTACGCTCCCTTTTCAAGCCCCGCTTCGGAGGGCTTTTGTTTCCATACGTTAGACGAGGTAGAGTACAACTTCTTCCTTTAAGCGGCACATCCTTGGGGGCACAATTGGGGGCATATTTCTTGCAATGTTAAATAAATCCTTTTACTACAAAGAATTAGGTTTCAATTCGAGAGTCCTCGTCCCCTGATACCGCGAATACCATCAACATAACGGTCTAGTTTTCGCTGAGCAGAGTCAAGAAAGCCCTCTTGTGATCGGTCCTTTAAAAGACTATATTAAGTTTTCCTAGGATATCACGAGAACATGAATGCGTTACTCATCTCAAGTCAAACCGATCAGCTATCTGAAGGCCAACGCGGCCGAGGTCTTGGCACAACTCGCGGAGCAGCGGGAGCCCTTGGTCATCACCCAGAACGGGGAGGCGAAGGCCGTTCTGCAGGACGTGACTTCATTCGAGGAAACCCAGGAAACCCTGGCGTTATTGAAGATTCTTGCGCTGGGCAACCAGGAAGTGACGGGAGGAAAGATCAAGCCTGTGGCTGATGTCGCTGCCCGTCTGCGCCGCAAGCACTCAACCCCCTGATGCCAGGTTCCAACACGAAGTTCGAGGTGCTGCTTACCCAGGGTGCAGAGCAGGATTTGGAGTCGATTTACGACTATATCGCCGAGCCTGATAGCGTAGTCAGTGCAAACTATGTACTGGACCAGCTAATGGAGGTCGTGGAGAGCTTATTGCAGTTCCCTGAGCGGGGCAGCTACCCGAAAGAGTTGCCCGCTCTGGGTATCAAGGAGTATCGGCAGACGTTTTTCAAACCTTACCGTATGATCTATCGAGTCATCGGGAATCAGGTCATGATTTATCTGATTATCGATGGTCGACGGGACATGCAGTCGGTTCTGGAACGCCGACTGCTGAACGGGTAGTTTGCAGAAAGGGTTTCTGATTTTAGAATCGTCATAGGTAATCCAGGAAGCTGCACGTCAATTTGCGTTTGTCCATTATTTCCATTATGTCGTAATACGGGCTAGACTTAATCCATAAAATGAGCCCATAAGATGAGGAATTAAATGAACTGATTCTCATGGTGAATCAACCTTAGAGAGAGGCTTCCATGGAGATAGCAGGCCAGCCAAAAAAAATCACTGCATTGACACGTGCGCGAGACACGTTAGCAATACCTCTCGCTGGAATTGCCACATTTTTTTATGTTCTATGGCAATTGGTGGTGGAGCAGCAGCTTTTTCTGCGCACCTTTCTTGTGGAGCGTATGGGCAAGCGTGCTGTGAAGAAACTGCCGCTGGGATATTGGAATGTGCTGGCGCTCAAGAGCATCATGTTGTGCCAGCATCTGTCCCACAATCCGAGCCTGTTCCGGGATGCGCGCAAGCGTACCGAATCGCGTATCCTGCAACGCTTGCAGGACAGGGGGGTGGCGCGCAGGCAGGTTCTCCCCATCACTGAATATCAACCCGGCCAGATAGAGCCGAATTGGTTTTACCGGGAGCACGTGAAGCGCGGTGTTCCGTGCATTATGCGAGGGTTCGTGGGTAACGCGCCAATCGACTGGACGCTCGACAAACTTGCGGAACGTTTTCCGGATACCATCGTCCAGGCTCTGGACAAGCGGAGCAAGAAGATGGTGAATGTCTCTCTGCGCGAGATCGCGGAGGATCGCCGCTGCAATTACATTCCGCAGCAATTGTTGCTCGATCAAAATCCAGCTTTCTACGAATACTTCCGCATTCCGCGCTCGCATGCCTATTTTCCTGTCATGGGGCGGCCCTCGAAGCCGGTACTGAGCTTTCTGATCTTGGGTTTGGGAGCGGGATTGAACGCGAACTACCACTGTGAGGAAGGACCCAACTGGTATCTTGCCGTTTCCGGCTCCAAGCGCTGGACCTTGATCGAATCCGAATATTCCTGGTTGCTATATCCGGCCGCTCTTGGCAATGGCATGCGCCGGTTTGCGGAGTTCAGCGCGAACGAGGAAGGAGAACCGGGCGATCCGGGTGCGTACCCCCTGGTGGAATATGCGCCGCGTTATGAGTTCGATCTCCGTCCCGGTGACGTTCTGTTTTTCCCCGCCTGGATGTGGCACAAGACAATCAATCTCGATGAAGAAGGCCTGGGGATCACCTGCCGCTACACCGCGCCCACCGAAATCTCCAACAGGTATTTCCGCGCCCTGCAACTGCTCTCAGGGGGTTTCTGGAAAAGCTGCGTGGAAGTCATCAGTTGCAGCATAAGAGGTAATATCGCCTCGCTCGCCAGTGATACTGACCATAACGAACAGGAAACAGTGTTGTATTGAACGAAATCCCATCTGTCAGCGGCATAGGTATTGCTGTCCGCACAGGTGGCTTATGCTTACGCTGCTGTGAAAATGCCTGCATCTGCCAAGAGACTGGCTCTACCTGCCGTAGAACCGGAAAGAAATGCGCGCAGCTGCGAACAGGCAGCAGGCCAATTTTCATCTCCTTTGGCTTCTCTTTTTGCGCTTCTCCTTCCTCTATGAAATGCCCTGCCAACTCTTTCCCCCTCTGCATCTAACCTTTACAAATACCCAATCTCTACTATAGTCATAATAGGCTGCCCAACGAAATTCCCTCAGTTCGCAGGAAAAGGTAACTATACGCCAGCAGCGATTCCTGGACAGACTTCACCGGTTGACCCGCTAGGTGATCCCCGGGGATCGCAAACATACTCGTTCCACGCACTGGAGCACCTGGAAAAAACCAGCCTGACGTATTCATTCCAGGGTTGAGCTGGCCCGCTAAACAACAAAGGAGAATTCGATGAGTGATGGACCGGTAGTGCTTGGGGTGAACCGCACGCAGGATGCAAGCATCTGCCTGATGCATGGATCACAGGTGGTATACGCAATACAAAAAGAACGGCTCACAAGGCGGAAGCACCACTGGGGAAGACTCGACGATTTCCGCAACGCATACGCACCGCATCTTCCCGAGCTTGGCAAGCCGATCGATGTTCTCGTCGAATGCTATTCATCCGACAGCGAGATAAAAAATCTTTCTGCGTATGAGCAGGAGATGGCCGAAATATTGAAATTCTCGCCTGACTGCCAGCGCAAGCGCATCTCACACCATCTCGCGCATGTCTACAGCGTGTTTCATCCATCCCCATTTGACAAGGCCGCAGTGATGATCATCGATGGTCAGGGCAGCCCGGTTTCAGAATTCACCGAGAAATGGAGCGGAGCGGACAGCGTGCCTCCGGGTTGGCGTGAAGTCTCCTCGTTCTATCAGGCAGATAGAGAGCGGATCGAATGCATCGGCAAGCAATTGTGGGACCGTAACGAGCGGCGTCTGGTCGGGCTTGGAATGTTCTACTTCCTGCTGACACAAGCGGTTTTTTCAGGTGAGGGCAACGAAGGCAAGGTGATGGGTCTCGCCCCGCATGGCAACCCGAACGCGCTTGGCCTGCCGCCCCTGGAAGTGGACGGTCCGCAGGTGACGATTCCCGACCGGTGGATGGAAATTCTGCGGGATCGCAATCGTTTTCGCTATGCTGCTGGCGATGCTTCCCGTTTTGCCGATAGCGCCGATCTGTCCGCTGCCGGCCAGCGTGCCTTTGAGGAGGCGGTGCTCGAAGTTGCCCGCTGGCTGCACGCCCAAACCGGTGCGGAGAACCTGTGCTTTGCCGGAGGCACCGGTCTTAACTGTTCCACCAATGATCGCCTCCTGCGTGAAACTCCCTTCCAGCGCGTCTTCATTCCTCCGGCACCCAGCGATGCAGGCACTTCGCTTGGCTGCGCCGTGTACGGTCTTACCGAGCTGGGCGGTATGCGTTGCGACTATCGGTGGGAGAACGATTATCTCGGGCCCGAGCCGCGCCTGTCGGACATCGAGTCCGCGTTAAGCCGCGCGGATGACCTTGTCGTGGAGCATCTTGAACAACCCGCCGATCTGTACGGGCGTATAGCCGACCTGCTGTCTGCCACCAAGGTGGTCGCTCTCTACCACGGGCGCAGCGAATTCGGTCCGCGCGCACTCGGTCATCGCAGTATTCTGGGGGATCCGCGCCATGGCTACGTGCGTGACTGGATCAACGCCAGAGTCAAGGAGCGGGAATGGTTTCGTCCGTTGGCGCCGGTAGTGCTGCTCGAGCGGGCGGAGGAATTCTTCGATATCCGCCGTCCATCCCCCTTCATGCAGTTCGCTGCTCCGGTCTGGCCCAAGGCCGCCGATATCATTCCCGCTGTCACGCATGTTGACTGCACGGCGCGGTTGCAAACCGTCGGCGCGCAGGATGATCCCTTCCTGCGCGCACTGCTGAAAGCATTCGAAGCCCGCACCGGTGTTCCCGTAGTGCTCAATACGTCCTTCAATCGAAAGGAAGAGCCGATCGTTGAAACGCCTGATCAGGCGCTTGAGTCGTTTCGCCGCACACCGATGCACGCGCTCGCCATGCCGCCCTATCTCGTGCGCAAGCGTATCGAACCCGAGCCGGTCGGTCCTGTCGGGTAGCAGAAGAAAACAGCAGGAGAAATAACGTGATTCGTGGTTATCCCGCTTCGGCGGGCGTCGCACCCGGAGATACGCTGGTGTTGCACATTGCCACCGATGCGCCGCGCTTTCGCGTGGTGTTCTATCGCTGGGGAGATGGCCTGCTGCGGCTATCCGAAACGGATTGGCTCCCGGGGAAATATGCGGCCCCACGAGGCGCCGCGGAAGACTGGCAATGGCCGTCATACGAATTTCCTGTCCCGCACGACTGGCTGTCCGCGGTCTATATTGCTCATCTGGAAGAACCAGATGGCAATCCGGTAGCGCTGGCAATGGAAAGTGCCGCCGTCCTGTTCGTCGTCCGCGGCAATGGACACAGCAAGCTGCTCTACAAGATTCCGCTTGCCACTTACCATGCCTATAACTGCACCGGCGGTGGCTGCTTCTACGTCAATCCTCCACGTTCACAGGACCCGCCAGGGGCCAGGCTCTCGCTGCTTCGTCCAGGTGGCGGCATCGGCGGCGAGACCTGGGGCGCGCTCGACTACTACGATTTGAGTTCGCCGCGCCAGACTTTCGCACATTGGGATGCGCATTTCATTCGCTGGCTTCTGCGCAACGGCTATGAGCCTGAATTCTGCACCGATCTCGATATCCATGCCGCTCCGGATCTGTGCAATCGCTGCCGGCTTATGCTGAGCGTGGGACACGACGAATACTGGAGCGAGACGATACGCGACCTGACGGAAGATTTCGTGTCCAAGGGAGGCAACGTTGCCTTCTTCGGCGCCAACCTCTGCTGGTGGCGCATTCATATCATCGATGGGGGAGCGGCGATGCTATGCCATCAAGGGGGGCCTCACGGCGCCTTCGACCATTGGTGGCCGTCCACAGGCGTTGCTCGTCCCGAGGATTCCCTGACGGGCGTGAGTTACCGAAACGGGGGCGGCTGGTGGGATGGCCCGCGGAACACGAGAGGATATATCGTGCAGGACCCGGAGCACTGGGTATTCGCGGGAACAGGATTGAGCCGCGGCGAGGCGTTCGGCGATAAAACCTTGCCACCGCTGGTCGGGTACGAGTGCGACGGCGCCCCGTTGGATGAATTCGACAAAGCTACCGGCCTTGCAGTGCTTTCCTCAAATGCCGGAAGTACCGGTACCCCGAGCGGGTTCCGTGTTCTGGCAGCAAGCGTGCTGGATGGTAATTGGCAGGAACTTCCTCCTCGGGAAGCGTATCCCGCTCACGAAGGCATTCACGCAGCAACAATGGGAATCTTTTCGCGCAACGGCACAGTGTTTACCGCGGGAACCACCGACTGGGCCCAAGTGCTCGAAAATGAACATGTCCATATCATCACACGCAATGTCATCGACCGCTTGCTTCGCGAGTAATCAGGGGACTTCTGCCTGGTGCTGCAGATCGTCTTGCGGGATCAATAGCGATGATGGCAATTCGCTTGAGGCGATCAGTTCCGGATCAACTCCTGGAAGAGCTTTGCCCAGCGGGCAATGGTGCCAGCATCAAACGCGCTGATGCCCTTTTTCAATGCCTGTTCCTTGACGCGCTTTGCAACTTCAACTCTCCACTCGTCGCGTAGTACGACGCCCTGTGCGTCGGCCCAGGCCTCCACCTGCTCCACCACCGGCCTGCCGTTGACCAGGACGTCCGCAAAGGCGATGTCCGTATTCCTCTCCCAGCGGTCTATCACTTGTGCAAAAAACGGCGCAGGTATCATATCTTCTGTCGTGGAATTGCTGAAGAGAACGTAATTATCCGTCGAAAAGATGCGCTCTTGCGCGCCGCTGTACAAATCCGACTTCAACTCCGCGTTGACCTGTTTTCCTGCTTCATCATCCCGCAGGACTACCTTGGGCAGCGGCTCGTCGCGTCCACTGATGATGCTTGCGATCACGCCTACCGTTTTGCTGCCGCCGGCCGGAGGAAAGAGCAGTTCGCGCTTGGGAGCTATTTTGTTTGCCCCAATGAGCAGCGTCTTGATGGCCGAGAGATAGTATTGATCCGAGACGCGCTGCACGACGACCGGCTGACAGCCCGTTACCATGCTCTCGGCAATATTCAGGTTCAACGCCGAGTGAACCACATAGGCGGCTCCCGCCTGCCGGATATCCTTTTCCACGCTACGAAGGTCAGACGTCACTTGCGTCGTTCCGTTAGGGGAAACGTACACCTTGCGCGCGCGTCCCAGGTGCTCTGCATCCAGCAGGAATGGTGAATGGGTCGTGTAGAGGATTTTGTTGACTTTTGCAAGACTGTCAAAGAAGGCAAAAAGGTTGCGCTGCGCCAGGGGGTGCAGCGACAATCCGGGCTCGTCCAGCAACAAGACAGCGTTCTGGTGCTCACCTCCACTTTCCACGAGGAAGACCAGATAAAAACTCAGAAACCACTGAAGCCCCGTGCTTCTGCTTTCGAGCTCAACTTCCTCCGGGCGGCGGTCATCGGAAACCCATATACGGAAATGACTTCCATCCGCTTCGAAGCGGAATTTGTAATCTCCCTGCTTCCACCAGTTTCTGAACTTATCCGTCAGAAGCCCGCCTGCCGATTGCAGCAAGATGGAACGCTCCCTTTTCTTCATCGCGATTTCCCGGATTTCTTCCGCTGTGGGTTCACGACGACGACCCTTGCGCCTTGGGAAGTCCCGCCCGAGTTCAAGAATTTCTCCCGGTTCGAGGCCTACGAATTTAAAAAGAACGCGCAATGTACGCGACTTGGCTGCTTCTCTGGGCCCAAGGTCAGTGCGTTGAAGATTCTGTACTACGTGGGGAAGATAGATTTCAGAATCCAGATTTCCGAATTCAGAGTAATAGACAAATTTCGGAAGGGAGTGGATTACCGTATTCACAACATCCTCTGCACCTTCCCCTGATGATCTCCTAATCTCGCCAAGCTCTTCCCGCCGGGGGAAGGAGATCGAATAATCCCCATTGAAGTACCGTTTTACAGCGATGAGGGAGGCCTCTTCGCTGGAGATCTCCAGCTTGCCGCAAAGCTCTTCTCCAAGCTCTGCTGCCTCAAATTCCGCCGTTATGAAGCAGAAGTTTTCCGGTGCCTGCCGCAGGGTGCCGAATTGCTTTTTCGGGTAATCGGAAGCCGGCACGATTTCTCCTCCGACTGCCGGGTTCAGCTTCCAGAGCGGAATCAGCAGGTTTGTCTTGCCGGATTCGTTCACGCCGACGAGCGCAGTAACGCTATCAACCTCAACCCAGCCACTGTTCTCTACCGAGCGAAAATTGGTGACCAGAAATCGAGTAAGGTGCATAGGGTGTATTATTCTGTCGTCTATTGCTTCGCTCACGACCGCTTCACTCACGACCGGCGCGTCGATGGGGCTTTCGCTATTGCTTGTGGTTTCCGCATGATCCCAGTGGTCTGTTATGTCTGGTGCGTCTGGTACGTCCGGTATGCGGGGAAGGAGCAGCATGTCTTGCAATGATTGCTTATTCATAGAGTTTGTGTCTTCTTCTGTGGCAGGCAATATATGTGCTGTCATTATAATCCTCTGAGTGCGCGGGACGGGTACTTAAAGAGCGTTTGTTGAGCTGGAATCTTTAATACTTTTAGACAACGTTGTCAATCCGCCAAAAAAGCTGCGGAATCCAAGGCTGCGTCTTGCCTCCTTACTTCTTATTGAACCGGCCAGAAAATATTATGAATCCCGTCATTCCGGGCCTGACCCGGAATCCAGCAAACCGGAATCCAGCCCACGCCCAACAATGGCGCGCCTTCAACGTCACTTGATACCGGCTTCAGCCTATATGACGTCATGCTATTTGCTCGCTGACTCAATATTCTCTTCCTGCCGTCCTTCTCAGGTTGCAAAGCTATGCACTATACAGTTCTGCAGGAGACAGGCCGAGATCGAGTCGAGTGAGCGGCAGGGGTGGAGGCTCCAGTGACAGGCGCAGCTTCTGATAGGTCGCCTTGCTCGAAAACCCATAGGGTTCCGCATCATCGTTGTCGAAAGCGTAATATACGACGTCCACTCCTGCAATCACCATCGCCGCCAGGCACATGGGGCAGGGGTGGCCGCTGGCATAAACGATACTGCCTCTCAGGTCAGCACGACCGAGGTTCCGGCTGGCAGCGCGCACTGCCTCCATTTCTGCATGCATGGTGGGATCATTGCTCTGCACGACATCGTTGACGCCGGTGGAGACGACCTGCCCATCAATAGCGAGGACTGCGGCAAAGGGTCGGCCACCGCGTTCACGGTTGTTCTTGGCGAGACGCACCGCTTCCCACAGGAATGTTTCATGTTGAGACATCTGGCCTCCTGTCTGACTTATCCGTCCTTATCGCCTATCGACTATCGCCAAGCTGTACAGGCATGATTTCGGCAAGCTTCCGGAATCCCTTCCCCTAAAAAAGAATGGAGGGCAGAAAGACCCCCGAGGGCTGGTTGTAGAGGCCAAGGCTCATCAGATTCATCGGTTGAACTACCCGAAGCCCCTGCTTCAGGCACCAGCGGAACAACTCGCTATTACGCGCAGGTAGAAGAAAGCCTGGACCTGCAAACGAGTCTGCGGCACCGATCAGGGCTTTGAGGTCTTCATTGCTTTCTCCCACTGCATGCCCCATAAAGCCAATTAAAGTTGCGTAACCGGTGATGCGGCCTTCGTGTTCCACCACCATTGCGGTCTGCTGAGCAATCGCATGGCGCAATTCCTGCCCTCTATCGTGGCCATGTATCTTCCGGCACAAGGAGTCGCATGCGTTTGCATCCTCCACTACTGCCGTACGGACATTGTAGCCGGGGATATCAATTCGCAGGGGTGCTCCCTGCAGAGTTGCCAATGGTTCCCGTACCTCAAAACCAAGCTTGGTATAGAGGGAGAGGGAGCGGTTATTGTATGCAGCTTGCACCAGCCGCACTCCCGCGAAATGTTTATTCCGAGCATGCTCCAGCACATCCTCCATCAGGCCTCGGCCCACCCTGCCGCTCTGGGCTTCCGGCGTTATCGTAAGTGGCCCAATGCCGGCAATGGTGGAATCCTGCCACAGGAAATTGCTGCCCACGACTCTTCCTTCACTCTCAGCCACGGCTGAATATACATCGGGTCTCGAAAGCAAAGTCAGCAGGAGATCACGCGCTACTTCGAACGAGGGAAAATCGGGTTCAAAACCGTGTTGCTGAGAAACCGTCTTGAATGCTTCGTAGCAGATCATCCCGGCTGCCTCAGCATCCGCCAGGCGACCTTCCCGTATTTTGAATTGCATGTTTTCCCCGCTAATGGAATCGCCTGATGGGCGATGAACAGCAGACGTGCGCGCAGTATTATGATGTTACTCCAGAAAAAGAGAACACTCTTGCGCAACTGCCGTTGATACTCCAGGAAAATCGGGTAATCATGCGCCTAAGCCTGAAAAGTGCAATACTGATTCATGGTTACCGCTACATTCCGTTTTTATGAGGAACTGAATGACTTTCTCGCTCGCGAGCGGCGAAAGCGGGAATTCTCCTGTTCCTGCGCCCATGCAGCGACCACCAAGCATATGATCGAAGCACTAGGTGTGCCGCACACCGAAGTGGAACTGGTGCTGGTAAACGGAGAATCGGTGGGGTTCGACCGGGTACTGGAGCATGGCGATCGGGTCGCAGTCTTTCCCAAATTCGAGATGGTCGATGTTACACCCCTGCTGCGTGTGCGCGAGCATCCCCTGCGAGTAACGCGCTTCATTGCGGACGCCCATCTGGGTGGTTTGGCGCATCTATTGCGCATGACGGGTTTCGACACGCTGTACGACAATAATTATCACGACCGCCAGATCGAATTGCTCGCTGCCCAGGAAAAGCGCATCGTCCTCACCCGCGACCGGGAACTGCTCAAGCGGCGTTCGATTACGCATGGATGTTATGTGCGGGCCTTGAAGCCGCCTGACCAGCTCTGCGAGATTTTCGATCGGCTGGACCTCGCACACAGCATCAAGCCTTTTACCTTATGCCTGAACTGCAACGCACCTCTACGGTCTATCGAGAAGGCCGCAGTGCTTGAGCGCCTGCCGCCGTCCGTACGCGAGCGCTTCGACCATTTCAGCACGTGCGATATCTGTCAACGCGTTTTCTGGGAGGGTTCGCACTGGGAGCGCATGCGGGCGATGCTGAAGGAGTGCATTCAGCTAAATCAATTTGCCGAATAGCTGTTCACGTGGGTGCAGTTGGATGATTCGCAGTCGGGGAACCGGTTCTCCTGTATGTGCAGATCAAGCTTCTGCATCAGGAATGATCCGATCAGGTAATTGTCCCATTCGAATTTCTTTCCGGATGTGGTAGGATTAGCACCCTCAGATTCAAGCGGCAAAGAAGCAATAAAGGCATGACAGTTTTGCCTCTGTCATGCGTCGAACCTGCAACTGAATAAATCCGGTTCATTCAATCCGGGTCGTTAGCTCAGCTGGTAGAGCAGCGGACTCTTAATCCGTAGGTCGAGCGTTCGAATCGCTCACGACCCACCAATAAAACAATAACTTAATTATCCAATCATCCAACTCATTTTTTATTTTTCTGTGAATGTAACCATTCTGTAACCCATCTTTTAACAATGAAATAAAAACTCAAGAAGGGAATATGTGGAAAAATGAAAAATCTTCACAGAAAACTGCCAGTTTAGTATGAGCGAATGGCCCGTACCGTAGCCACCAGGCAGGCTTTAGGTTTAGGGGCTGCCTGCTTTACTAAAGGCTTAGGGAGCGTTTTCGCGTGCAGGAAAGAAGGGTAACCACCTCTCAATTTAAATCGATTGTAGGGCTTCTGGTGGAGCTTTCATCTCTGCAAAAATAAACCCGCCGAAGCGGGTTTGAAAAAGGAGTGTAAGGATGCAGGGGGCTACCCTGCGATTTCAATATAGCAGATAACAAAAAACCCGCTCTAGGCGGGTTTAAGAAGTGAGGAGAGGAGAATGTTTTGTTATTATCGAGTGATCTTTTAGCTTCCCGGCATTTCGTTAGAGCTTGTCAGCGGCGTCCTTGATTGCCTCTTTCGCATCGCCAACTCCTTTTTGTATTTTGCCTTCAGCCTGCTTGGCAAGTCCTTTGGCTTGCTGCTCCTTGTCACCGGTCAATACTCCTGCCTTCTGCTGTACTTTGCCGGCAATATCTTTAGCCACACCTTTAACTTGATCTTTGTTCATCTGTAATCTCCTTAAAGATGTTTCTTTATCCACGGTGGACGAGAAACATGGAGATTACAATATCAGATGATATTGCTGAGTAATGTTCGGTAGCAAACACAGCAATAAAAAACCCGCCGAAGCGGGTCTGGTGGGCAATAAAAAAGCCCACGTCTTAGATGGGTTCACACTGCTTGTGCAACCCCTTGTACCGAGTCTGGAGTTACATCGAAAAAAATTCGTTGATCCGTTAAAGACCAAACAATTGATGAGTTTAGCTGGACCTATAGAAATTATTTGCTATGCTTAAAAAGCATTAACTTAGGTGACTCATCAGTTTAATTACCCTTACACTTATTTGAGACTTTAACATTTACAATGAGTTTTCGTTCTATCGGCCCATCACATGTAACATAATGATAAACTTCAGGAGGAAATGTTGGGAGAGGATTCATAGCGCTAACGTTGAGCTAAGCGGCTTCCCGGTGGCGGTCCGCTTGAGCGAAGGGCTAGGCGTCACGGCGTCTCTCAATGCTATACAGTAAGCTTTTACTGACTTGGACCGAAGTATCGGGCGAGTCACAGTGCGCCGGGCGACTGGCGCCGAACTCAACGCAGAAGATGGGTGGGCAATCATGAGCAATCGCTTCCTGATGTGGGCCAAAACATGGATTGAGGAAAACATCCCTCCCGGCGCCAATTCCGACATAGAGAGTCATGAAGTAAAGGCAAAGCGGCTGTCGGAGAAACTGTTCGCCGAGGCAGCTGCGGTCAACTTCACAAACTTCGAGACCGAGGAGGAGCGGGAGCGCGTTTTGCCTCTGGTACTGGCCGCGGTCTCGGACAGCAGAGACTTTGACATCGATGCCTTTCATCTCAAGTCGCAACTTGCGCGGGAGAATGAAGATGGCGACTGAGCCCCCGCATGGTTGGTCTTCAGGGCGGCATCGCGTTGGTTGGTTGAGGAGAAGACACGAAAAGGAATATTATGTACTTTAAGCCATAAATACATAAACAAAAAAAAGATATATAGTCACTTCTGATGTAACCGCCATGCAGCCTCAGCGCTCTTGGCTTGACTCGCATCTTATTGATTTTTCAGGCATCTATTCTCGTAGCGTACGAAAAATTCCCTTTTGTGTTTTCTTCTCGTTGATCGACCGGAAGATTTTCGGACCGTCATCGAGCGTCGGCATTGCGCATGGCAACAATCTGGCAGCGCAAGCCTGCACCGGGATTGCTGTTGCATTCCGATCGTGGCAGCCAGTATGCAAGTTTTGAATACCCGAGCTTGCTCGATCAGCACGGCATCCGCTGCAGCATGAGCCGCAAGGGTAACTGCTGGGATAATGCCGTGATGGAGCGCTTGTGATGGAGCGCTTCTTTCTGAACCTGAAAATGGAACGTGTGTGGCAACGTGATTATGCCAACCATGGCGAAGCTCGGGGTGATATCACCAATTACATCGCCAGCTTCTACAACAGGATCAGATTACACTCGAAATTGGGCTATCTGTCACCCGCCATCTTTGAGCGGAAAATGGCAGCAGTACCACCTATCCCAGTGTCCGAAATTACTTGACCACTACACCAAGATTTCGGGAAATTTCCCGTTCCCTTCTGTAAGGGTAGTTCTTCTTCCAAAACCTGAACTAATTTTTCGGGAGCTTGAAGCTTACCGATAAAAGTTATATCGACAAATTCCAAGGATTAGGGAATAATGCGCGCCCTAATGCGAAGGACACATCGCGCAAACCATGCAAGAGATCAAGGAAATTTCGAGCCATTCCGCCTATCGTCCGTTTTCAGCCTTTTCGGCGCCATACCATCCTAGTACAACCGTAATAACCATTCTGTAATGGGGGTAGCCCAAGGGCCTTCTGTTTAAAGGGCACCGCGGCCCCCTCCACGGCCCCCCTTTCCCAGGAAAAGTAACGTAATGAAGCAAAAAATTATCCTTACTGTTGCTGCTATATTTGGTAATGTAATTGTCATATTGGGTACTGCAGCTATCATATTCGGTATTTCCGTGATCCTCTATCACGGCTTCTTTTAGCTTTCCAGGAAGCTGCAACATGGGTAGAGTGCAGTTTATGCAAAAATGATTTTAAGTAAGGGATGATCTTGAACGCATCGATTTCTTAGGTACGGTAGCGAACATATTCCTCTCGTACAGATTGACAAAATGTGGTCAGCCCTGACAACAAGGGTATTTTTTTGATTGATATGTATAGGAAATAAAAATGGCAATTGGCACAGTAAAGTGGTTCAACGATGCAAAAGGCTTTGGCTTCATTACCCCTGCTGACGGCAGCGAGGATTTGTTCGCGCACTTCTCGGCAATCACCATGGGCGGATTCAAGACGCTGAAAGAAGGTCAAAAAGTAACGTTTGAGGTTACACAAGGTCCTAAGGGCAAGCAGGCATCAAACATTCAAGCTGCGTAAGGTTTCATTTTTACGGCCGCAAAAATCTTCGGTTGTCGCCCCTGTTGTTCACAACCCCCAATATCGGATATCGTCCATTGTTCGATAGAACGTAAAGTTCCCCGGTCTCAGGCTGTAAAAGGCGAAGTTAAAACTGAGCTATCCGTTGATATCGAAATTGATAATAGAAATGGCCGAGAATGATTCTCGGCCATTAAAGGCTGAAATAAAGGGTCGAACGCTCGACGCTGAGAACCTTATAGAGTCATTCGCTTCTCTCCTCCCTAAACGGGGAAGCGATTGCAGTAAACCCTCTGGCTCGGCTCACACCGAGCCTTTTATTGCCCTGACTCCACCTGATGTGCTCCCGGTCATTTGGGGCAAACGACATTATTGGGGCGGCGGTTGTGGAGCAACTTGTACCCAGTCACTGGGACAATCCTTGACATAGGGGTAATAACCTTCCGATTCCCGGCAATAATACCAATAGCCGGATTGGGGCTGAGCCATGTTTTGCGTGTCGTTTTGTTCCGGAAGGTTTTGTTGAATGTATACCGGCGGGACTGCGGGCACAGGTACCGGGAATGGATATGGATACATGGGCGGATATGGATAATAAGGCCCATAAGCTAGGGCACCATAACCCAGGCCATATCCTAGCCCTAGCCCTAGCCCATATCCTCCAAAGCCAAATCCCAGGCCGTAACCGTAGCCACGATAGAAACCGCGCGGCCCCCGGTAGTAACCGAATCCGCCCCCGCGATAGCGGCCGACTCCACCGCCTCGATAATAACCGACTCCTCCGCCAAAATGCTCCCCACCCCCATAATGCATTCCTCCGCCGTGCGCCCATCCCCCGCCTCCGATGTGCCCGCCGCCTCCAAAATGCATTCCTCCGCCTCCCATATGTCCGCCTCCTCCCATATGTCCGCCGCCACCAAATCCTCCACCTCCATATCCTCCCCCGCCGCCACCTCCGCGCGCCCATACGGAAACGGGAGCCAGCCCAAGCATGAGAAGGACACCCCACATCAATTTAATCTTCTTCATACAGGTCTCGGTCTCTATCGCAGGCTTGACTTGATCCATTTTTTTATAGGGCAAACTAACGCAACCAGAATCCGCCGACTTTCTGGTCCTTCAGGGCCATGAAAATAAGAACATCGTCATTTCCGTCCTTGAATACCAATTTCCAGAGATATACGTCGAATCCCTGCTGATGCAGTGTGGTCAGGAATGTCGTGGTGTAGCCTTGCTTGAGGCGCGAAGCGAGGGATTGGTCGATGCTGCTGAGCATCTCCTTTGTCATCCCGGCTTGAAATGCTTCATCTCCTGGCGATACAAAATCGGCCAATGAGTTAGTCAGAATAGCTGAAACCATGTTTTTCATGGTTGCTTCAATGGGCTGTGGCGCCTGCGCCGGTTGCGGCGCTTGCGCAAGCACGGCGGGGGAGGTGAATGCCAGAAAAAATATGGCAGAAATGACCAGGCGGTTTACAGAGGACGTCAAAAGCGGCAGATGCATAAGATTCTCCATCGAGAAAAATAGAGGGGCATAGAGAGGGCGTGACAGGCGCAGCTTCCTGTGGCCAGTTCCGGGTAGCCGCTGGACGTATTTTCCCTGCCGATTCCCGGCGGTGCAGAGATCGAGGAGGAGGGCAGTTTCACTTTACTCATTTCCACGTGTTCGTTCCAGGTATTGTTGCCATGAGGAGTCTCCTCATCAGCACTTGGAAGGTAGCGTGTAATTTTCAAAAACAGGTTAAATTCGGGAAGCCCGATAATCTGTGCGAATCCCACTCAGTGAACCTTTCTAACGTTCGTGCCGATTTTTTGAAATTACCCGCGGAGCAATTGCACGTGTCTCTCATAGTCGGCATAGGTTGCAACGTGCAATGGAAAGATTTCAATGGAAAAGTCATAGACATAGCAGAGCGGTACACTGACTGTTCCGACCCTTAAAGCGGTAACACGGATACGCCCAGATAGATGCACCTGACCCCGTCCCGCCCTGCGGCACCGGATCGAAGCAGCTAGCAGCTAGCGGCTCGATGAGTGCGCATTGGCTATTTTCTGCCCCCTGCATGCAACAGGTGGTAGAGCATGAAGGCAACAATTGCCAGGTTCAGCATCAAGGCGCCAAGGCTAAGCCAGGTAACACGCTCATACAATTCGAAAAGCTCAAAAGGCACGTAAATCGCGCCACTTGCAGCCGCAAACCATTGGGCCCAGCGCCTTGCACGCCAGAGCCCATACGCCTCGATAAATCGTGCCAGCGAGTAGACGCCAGCTCCAACCGCGATCAGCAATAAGCGGGTGTTTGTGAGCTGGTTGGCCAAATCAATAAAGATGTGGGGATAACGGGAGGCTGGATTCAGATGAGTACGCGCCAGCAAGTGCTCGGCGGCTTGCTGAATGTCGTGATGTACCAGGGAGAGCAAATCAAATCCAACCAGCAATACCAGAGCACCTTTGGCGGCTTCAAAAACTGCGACTGTGCGTAATGCACCGGATAATTTCATAAGTGATAGGAATGTCGTATCGAGCCAAAGCGGTACTATCTCACCTTCAATTTACAGCAGCGCAACCTGCCAGACGAGCCAAGCCTTCAATTTCCGAATCGCGGTAAAATATCTGGCCAGCGACCCAGATTTCAGAGTTTAAGCGGCCCCCAGTGGTTTTCATGCTAGCACAACGTAATCCAATGCCGGTTTCAGCAGCTTTCTCTTCCTGGTTTCGCTGAGCGTTCAGTTCTGACAGCGATCGACAACCCAATGTTTTCCAACCTGCCTCATTTCGTAGTCCTGGATCTCGAAACGACCGGAGATTCGCCTTTGCACGACCGTATCACGGAGGTCGCTCTCGCGCGCTTCGAAAACGGAATTGAAACTGATCGCTGGGAAACACTGGTTAATCCAGGAGTCAGTATTCCGCCTCTCATTTCCCGCCTGACCGGCATTACCAATGAAATGGTGAAAGACGCACCCGCGTTCGATGAAATCGCTCACAAGTTGTACGGCTATATTGAAGGAGCCGTGCTGGCAGCGCATAACGTCCGGTTCGACCATGGTTTCCTCAAGAGTGAATTCAGGCGGCTGGGCGCGGTACTCCGGCAGAAAGTCATGTGTACGGTAAAGCTTTCCCGGCGGCTCTATCCGGAGCACAGAAGTCACGGTCTTGATGCAATCATGCAGCGTCATTCGCTTGTAACCTGCGCCCGTCATCGCGCCATGGGGGATGTGAATCTGCTGGTGGCTTATCTCGCGTTGGCCAAACGCGAATTAGGGGAGAAGCGCGTTCTGGACGAAGTTGCCGCCTTGCTGAAAGGGCCGAGCCTGCCGGCCGGTCTGGACGCAGCCTTTTTGGACGAGATTCCGGATAGTGCAAGGCGTATATCTCTTCTACGGCGAAAACAATCTGCCGCTCTATATCGGCAAAAGCGTTACACTCCGCTCGCGTGTCATATCGCACTTCAGCGGCGATCATTCATCCAGCAAGGCAATGCGTATCGGCCAGCAGGTAAACCGTGTGGAATGGATAGAAACGGCGGGCGAGTTGGGCGCCCTGCTGCTGGAATCAAGCCTGATCAAGGAACGCAAGCCGATCCATAACCGGCGTTTGCGTTCGACGCGTACCTTGTTCTCACTGAGCCTGACAGGTGGAACCGATCAAATTCCCTTGATAAACATCGTAACGGAGGATGACATTGATCCGGCAAGCTTCGACCATCTCTTCGGCTTTTTTCGCTCGAAAAAGGCAGCCATGGACGCGCTTCGCAAAATCGCCGTCGACAACAGATTGTGCCCGCGTGCGATTGGACTCGAAGGTGCCAGTGCTCAGGGTGCTGGTACTGGGAATCCGTGCTTTGCCCATCAGATCAAACGTTGTGATGGAGTCTGTGCCGGCAAAGAATTACCAGAGCTTCACTATCTGCGTCTCAAACAGGCGCTGATCCCGCTTCGCCTGAAGCCCTGGCCCTATCCTGGCAGAATCGGCTTTCGTGAATTTAATGAGGTTTCCGGCCACAGCCAACTTCATGTGTTTGACAAGTGGTGTCACCTCGGCACTGTGCAGAACGGCGAAGAGCTTGAGGATCTTTTACAGGCGCGCTCATCCCTGAGCTTTGAGCTGGATGTATATAATCTCTTGCAGAAGAGTTTGAGAAAGAATCCGGTAATAATTTCCCTGGAATCTCCGTCTCGCTCTGTTTATCACTCGTTTTAATCCTGTTTGATTAATTTAAATAGTGGCCGTCTGCCACCGTCTGGCATAAGATTAAAAGGAGTCTTTCCCGGTGTAAAACTCTTTCAACACATTCAGCACTGTGAATCGCTTCCTATTCAGTACAGGCATCGAGAACAGCTATCCCACTATTCGCCTTCCCGACGGCGTGAGAGTTCGCGTCGACGAAATGGATAAGTGCCTCCATTACCAGAGGTGGCATGAAGATTTTCAGCTCGTACAGGAGATAGGCATCGAGTACCTGCGTTATGGACCGCCTTACTATCGTACTCATTTAGGGCCTGGAAGCTATGATTGGTCATTTTCGGACGAAACCTTTAGTGAGTTGCGGAAGCGAAATATCACCCCGATCGTAGACCTTTGTCATTTCGGTGTGCCGGATTGGGTGGGTGATTTCCAGAACCCCGAATGGCCGCATCTTTTCGCCGAATACGCACGTGCGTTCGCAGTCCGCTTTCCATGGGTTCGTTTCTACACGCCTGTAAACGAAATCAGCGTATGCGCAATGTTTTCTGCCCTATGGGGATTGTGGAATGAACGCTTATCTTCTGACCGAGCATTCGTTATGGCGCTCAAGAATCTATGCAGGGCAACTTTATTAGCTGAAAGATGCATTCTCGAGATTCGACCGGATGCACGTTTCATACAGAGCGAATCGAGCGATTATTTTCATCCAGCAGAGCCTGCAGCTCAGGAAAAGGCTGACCTGCTCAACGAAAAAAGATTTCTTTCGCTTGATCTTTGCTACGGAAAGGATGTGAGTGCTCGAATGTATCAGTATCTTACTGATAACGGGATGATGCGCGAGGACTATGCCTGGTTTCAGCAAACCGGACGCAAGCTAAAACCTCACAGCATCATGGGGAATGACTATTACATTACAAATGAGCGGCTGGTCGGGCGGGATGGGGAGCTAACCCCTGCAGGGGAAATCTTTGGATTTTATGTAATTGCCCGGCAGTATTTCGAGCGCTACCATATGCCGACGATGCATACGGAAACAAACCTCCCCGATGCCTTGCGATCGCCTTCCTGGTTATGGAAAGAGTGGGCTAACATCATTCGGTTGAAGCAGGATGGAATTCCCATCATTGGCTTCACATGGTATAGCTTGACCGATCAGGTAGACTGGGATACCGTCCTTTGCGAAAATAACGGCAAGGTGAATCCTTTGGGGTTATACGACCTGAACAGAAGAATACGGCCGGTTGGGCAGCAATACCAGCGTTTGATTGAGCAATGGCGCGAGGCTTTGCCAGCCGAGAAAATCTGCCTCCACCCCGATTCACCCATGCCCGACCTCTTATAGCGTGATAGCGTGTAGCGGCTAAGAACAGTAAGAAGCATTTAGAAGCATTTTTATATAATAAAGCCGATTACGTAAGCGCCAACATCCCAAGGCTATAGTCACCGGCGTCGTCTAGCCCCACGACATATGCACTTCGATTCTTCCAGGGTCTTGCCGAGTTGCGCCTTGATCCTCGCCCCATTCGGGAATCTGCCGATGCGGTGAATTGGCTTCGTCAGGTGGGAGAACTGCGTGGATAGGCGGATTTATGCTCCGAGATCAGCTTACAGCACGTATCCTTCGCATTGATCCTGCTCACTGAGCTCGCCATCCCTGTTCGCCCTTAGCTTGTTGAAGGGTCCACTTGTGCTGGCAAAGGAGTTCCAACCTACTCCGCGATTCCCTCCGGAAACCCCCTCAACGCAAACGCAGCCAAGCTATAGATCGCTACCGCCAACAGGATCACGAAGGCGAACCCCAGGTGAATAGCCAGTAAAGTGGCAAGTACCGCTCCCACGACAGAGGCGAAGCCGTTGATTGCCCAAGCCCAGGGGATCGCCTCGTGTGCAGTGAAAGCTAACCTCATCGTTCCGGTTGGAAAGGGCATACCCATGCAAAACGCAAGCGGCGCGATCAACGCTACTGAAATAGCGATTTTTGCCGGATCGGATAAATGGATCAGCGTATCAAACAGGCTGGGCAGGATAGCGAGATAGAGCAGTGCAAGGGCTCCTATTGCCATTACTGCAACAGTCAGATGTCCACTCTTTCGAAACCGCTTTTGCAAGCGCCCGGCAAGCCAGCTTCCCACGCCGGCAAATACCAGAAATGCGCACAATACGACGGCGATCGCATATAACGGGTGAGTCAGAAACAGTATAAATTTCTGGATGAATGCAATTTCCATGAACATGAAAGCCAGGCCGATGGCAAGGAAGTACAAAGCGACTTGCGCAGGAGGGAGTGCTCGACGTGCCTTTGATGCCAGGAGGGGTGCCAGAATGAGAACAGCGCTCGCAACGAACGCCTGGATCAGCGTTGCCACCAGCAGTGGATAGCTCCAATCCAGAAGCGGCATGCCTCCCTGTTCCCGCAGGGCGAGCAGTTCGCGCAGTGAATCCCACTTGAAGAAACGGAAAAAAAAAGGCTGATTGTCGGTGGCAGGCTCAATAAAGAATTTATACCGGTCGATAAAGGCTTGGCGGTCCCCACCCAGCAATGCGGTTGCTCCCTCGAAGAAGTAGGGCTGGGTCAGCACGTTGTAGCGATTTGCTTCCTCAGGTCGCATTTCCGGGTAATAGGCTGTGTCGAATGAGCGCTCGCGGCAAAATTTCCTGATCGCTTCGATCTCCGCCACCGTGAAATTGCTGTTCTTCATAAGCAGCGTGACCGTTTTCCAACCCCTTATCATTACAAGGTGCGCCCCTGGATCGTCTACGCCGCTTCGCTCCAGGGCGGTTATCGCTGTCGCGAATAATTTCAGGGCATCTCGCGGTGGTAAGGTCAGCCAGCGCGTAATGGCCAGCACTCCGCCCGGCGTCAGCTTTCTCAGATAGGTTTGAAACGCTTCCACGGTATAAAGGTAGTTTTCACTCAGGCCGTAAACACCCGCGGCGGCAACACCAAACGAATCCAGCAGGGCGACCTGAACCAGATCGTAGCGGCTGCGGGTTGCGTTAACAAAGCCGCGCGCTTCCGCCGCGTGTATATGCACCTGAGGCAATGTGTAAATATCTCCCCCAAAGTAATGGAAGCACTCCTCGACGAGATTGATGACGTTGCGGTCGAGTTCTACCCCATCGATCCTGATCGCGCCATGGTAGAGGGCCTGCAGAACGTCGCTGCCCGCTCCTGCTCCCAACACCAGCACATGCGGGCCTGCATGAGGGCGTTGCAGCACATGGTAAGGTAGCGCCGAGGTAAGCTGGTCGAGATAGGATAGTGGCTCACGTCGGCCATCAAAGCGCGTCAGCACGGAGGGGCCGTTTCCATCCACGAATATGCCCAGCTGATCCGGCGGTTCTTCCAGCGCGTTAAGACTCATGCCAGGGGCATAACGGAAAGGAACGCGCGGGCTTTCCACGACCGCAATCTGTCCCAGTGGACTGGAACGTTCCTCGACCACCTGCGCGCCCTTAATATTCAGGACTTGACTCAAATCCTTGTAAGGGGAAGGATGCACATGGAACCAGCCGGGGGGAATTGCCACCAACACCAGGAAAGCCAGCCCGAGAAGGACAACCCACAGCCAGCTGGGTCGTATCCTCATCTCCACTGTGGCGATAGCGGCGGCAAACAGGGCCAGCGCGGCGAGGACGATAAGCAGGTTGTGTGGTGATATAAGAAACAGCACGCCGATAACACACACGCTGCCTATTCCCGCCCCCATAATATCGAAGGCGTAAACGCGCCCAGCCTGCTGCCCAAAATGCGAAAGGATGAGGCCGATACCTGTTCCCGCACAGAAGAAGGGCAGCATCATGAGCAGATAAATGGAGAGCAGGCGCGTCAACTGGAATGGATCCCAGAGCAGTTCGAGGGGGTTGAACGGGACTTCCTGTGCCAGCAGAAACGCCGCGGGCATGAGAAAAGCGAGGCCGATGGCGGCTGCAAGATAGATAGGGCCTATGTATCTGGCAATTTTTTCTCGTGACAGTGTGAGAGCCGTGCCACTCGCTCCGTAGCCCAGCATCGCCGCGCTGATGATCATGTAGGCAAAATGGTGCCACAGCACGATGCTGAACAAGCGCGTGAGCAATACCTCATATGCCAGTACGCAGGCGGAGAGCAGTCCGATGGCAATAAAGGGCGGACGCGGCAAGGACATGATGATCAATGCCCGCCCCTGAGCGGAACGAAACGAACCGGGACAATTTGACGGGTGGTAACTGAACCGTCCGGCTGTTTCTCCACCAGCATCAGGTACTGGGTCATGAAAGGTGCGCCCAATGGCACTACCATGCGTCCGCCGGGCTTCAGTTGCTTGAGCAGAGGAGGAGGCACATGACTGGCGGCAGCCGTTACCAGGATGGCATCAAACGGCGCCGCTTCCGGCCAGCCGTAATAACCATCCCCTATGCGGGTCTTCACATTGTCGTAGCCCAGCGATTGAAATCTTCGCGCAGCTTCGTTTGCCAGAGGCTCGATGATTTCAATGGTATAAACCGATTTTGCGATCTCCGCCATGACAGCAGCCTGATAACCCGAGCCTGTACCGATCTCAAGAACCTTGTCGTCTTTCTTGAGCTTCAACAGATCGGTCATCCGCGCGACGATGAGGGGTTGTGAGATTGTCTGTCCGTGGCCGATCGGGAGTGGATGATTGCGATACGCAAATATGGAGAGCCAGGCAGGTACGAAGCGATGACGCTCTACTTTTTCCATTGCCGCTACAATACTTGCTCCGGGAGGAGAATTACCGGATGCGGCAATCACTTCCCTCACCATTTTCTGGCGCAAGGCCTCATATTCCGCAGCTGACAGCGGAATAGCACAACCGAAATAAATCAATGCGCCGAAAGCGGCTGCCGCAAACTGCCGATTCATCAATTCATTAAAGCAAATTTGCGGCAACCTGCTGAAATGCGCCGCCTTACTCGCTGCGGCGCATTGCTTGGCTCAGGGTATATCAGGACTGGCAGACGGTTCGATGATAAGGCCTATCAAAAACTAAAAACCTTACCCTGCCGAGGTGGAGGCGCAGGAGGAGTAATCATGGCAATTTGCTATTGCACAGGCTGGGGTGCGACTTGCAGCCATCCACCGGGACAGTTTTTCACGTAAGGATAGTAGCCTTCCGGGTTCCGGCAATAATGCCAGTAGTTTGAGGCCTGAGCCTGTGGCGGTGCTTGCACGACCCCTTGCTGGATATAGACAGGCGGAGCAGCGGGAACTGAGACGACAGGCGCATACCCATAGCCTGCCGGAGGATAGCTGTAGGCAGGCGGATACGAGGGACGAGCAGCATAGGAACTCAAGCCGTAACCCAGCAGACCCAGCCCAAGACCGATTCCGACTCCATAGCCCCAACCCCCACCTCCGCCGTGTCGATGGTGATGATGTCCGTGGTGGTGGTGCCCATGATGGCCGTGACCATGATGGCCGTGACCATGATGGCCGTGACCATGCCCTCTGCCGGCCCACGCAGGACTCAAGGGAGCTGCGATGAACAGCATGAGTGCAAGACACCCGAATTTTATTTTTGTCATGAAGATCTCCATTCCAAAGTAGTAATTAACGAAGAGCCGAGCCTCACTATTTCAACCTGCAGAAGGTATAACGCGCCACTTTCGAATCGGTTGTCCTGCCGTTACAAAAATTTCACAAAAATTTCACAATATTTTCTCTGACGGTAAACGGACGAGGTAGTATCACGTTATTGGTGCAGGAGGAGCAGCCAGAGTCACTCACCAGATAGTCCGTCTTGTAAGACTGTTGTACTTAAGTCCAATAGCTATTGCGGCAACACACGAAGATAATCGCCACGAGTGAGATGTGAATTCAGTTCAAATAATTTCAACAAGAGGAGATGAAGATGCGGATTTTGGCAATATTGTTGGCAGCGGCAATTGCGTATGCAACTCCGGTACTGGCACGGAACGGTGGCGGGAAGCACGACGGGCATCAGGGAGTTGAACATGCAAACCCCGGAGGAACGGCATCCGAGCATATGGGCCAGCACGGCATGGAGAACTCGAACGCGCAGTGGTCTACTGATGCGACGCGCGGGCAGGATCGTGCCGACTGGAGAAACCAGAATGAGCGGAGGAGGGGGCATGGAGCGGACGATGGAGATCATGCCGGGAAAGGCAAGCATAAAAGTCCTCATGATCATGAGAGCAGCGACAAGGGCAAGAAGGATAAATCCAGTAAGGGACCGAAGGGTCACAATAGTCACGAAGGTCACAAGGGCCATGGCAAGGATGCGGATTACTAGGAATTGTCCCTAGGCGACGGAAAAGACCAGGAGCAACAGCAGAAAAAGATTTTTTGGAAGGAGATGTGATGTCGAACGAAGCGGTTAACTATTGGAAGTTTGCAACGATTGGAATATTGCTGGTGGGTGCAAGCGTTGCATCGACTCTATTCATCACGGGGCCTGATTCCGATTCCAAGCCTGAGCTCGCGGCTTCTGAGGCTGAGACTGAGGCGGTTTCCCCTGCCGGCGAAACTCCGGTTTCCGAAGCAGAGAAAAAGCCTCTTGCTTCAGTCCCCGAACCGGCCCCAATCGCCCAAGCTGCACCTGAACCTCCAAAACGACCCAGAGTAACGCAATCGAACCAGAATACCGCAGCTGCGGTTCCGCCTCCCCCGTCCTATGCTCCCCCGGTGGCATATCCCCCGCAGCCGGTACGTTCGTCCTACCCGTCTCAGTCCGTCATGAATGAATGCAACCGCTATGCAAGCGAGCAGGTGAACAGCAAAGCCGAAGAAGTACTCAAGAATGCAGCGCTCGGCGCAGCGCTGGGGGCGGCTGTAGGCGCTGCAGGCGGAGCGATCGCCGGCGGAGGAAAAGGTGCCGGCAAGGGCGCTGCGATTGGTAGTATAACGGGCGTTGCTGGTGGAACTCTTTATGGTCTCAACGAGACCAAATCCCATGATGGACAGTATCAGGCTGCCTATTCTGCCTGCATGCGCGCCAAGGGGTATTAAGGCCTGAATTGCAATCGTTAAAAGAATGCCTCAAGAATGCCTCAAGAATGCCGTTAGTCGCCGGATGATTTGTCTTGGTTTGTGAGTGCTCGATGTCGTTGATCGCAAGGTAGAGCTGGTAATCGCGGGTTTCGGGCTTCCCGCAGTACTCAATACTCTGGTCTGCTCAGCAAAGAAAGGTGGCACCGGTCGTTGAGCAGATCGGCAGCTGTAATGGATATCTTGCTGGTATGGCTTGGCCGAGCTTGGTTGAGTTTGGCTTGGGCCACTTGGAGTAGGTATCGATGAAGGTCTGCTGATAGAATCTGCCAACGCCCTTGATCGTACCTGCATAGAAAGTGTCCTGACTGTCAAGATAGCCAGGGTGGGCTGAATTAAACCAGAATAACAAGACGTGCGAAGTGGCGTGCGCCACACTCAACTGATGACGATGTATTTATTTGGACTGGTTTTTTTAGTTGTTTCTGTTTCTTTCCCCCTGGTTTCACGCGGTCAGGATAATACGCTGAACGACCCTCACCCAGGGGCAGGATGGAAAGTTGTGGCGACAACTGACAAGGAGGTCTTTTTTGTCCATATGCCGAGCATCAGGAGGCACGGCAATACTGTGGATGTTTGGGAAATGTCCGACTTCCCTAATACCAGGACCCCCTCCAAGTCGACCAAGTTTCAATATAGGTACAATTGCAAGAATAGATCCTATTACACCCGGCAAAGCACGCACTATTCGCAGTATGGAGGTAGGGGAGATATTATGTCCTCCTCAATAGAGGAAGGGCCAGTAACGAAGGTGATAGCCGGCACTATAGGGGAGACACTGCTGGAGCTGGTGTGTAAGAAGTAGTGTCCTCCTACGAGGCTATATGGAGTATCAGGGGAATTCGATAAACCTGCTCCAGGATGACTTATAGGAAGTGCAGCCTTTTGTAAGTGAGTTGTGCTTGAAAGGACACGCCGCGATGAAGAAAAAACTTGTTCCCATTCTTGCGGCACTCCTCCTCCCTGCTGAAAGAATGTATCTCCGGCTCAAGCAACTTCCCTTCAAAGCAATGATGACCTCGGCGGTCATTGCGCTTTCAACCCTTGTTGCCTTGCCTCTTTCAGCCGCTGACTCTGCCGATGAAATAATACGGGCAAAAGCAGTCAGTATTGTTGATGGTGACTCGATCAGCGTTGTTATAAATCAGGAGTTGGTAAGGGTACGCCTGGCAGGGGTAGACGCCCCGGAAGGAAATCAGCCATTTGCTATTGATTCCAAACAATCCCTCCATGACTTATGCTTCTGGGTAGAAGCAGAGCTCAGTTCAATAAGCAAGGATTACTATGGGCGCATGTTGGCAAAGGTTAAGTGTAATGGAGTGAATGTTAACGCCGAGCAGGTGCGGCGAGGAATGGCATGGGTAGCAGACCAATCGGTGGAGGATAGGGAACTCAATCAGCTTCAGGAAGAAGCGCGCGCTGCAAAGCGAGGATTGTGGTCATATGAATCACCCGTACCACCCTGGGAATGGCATTCGCGGGGGTGGCATTCCCAGCGGAGCTGGTCTGGCCCCTCAATGAAAAAATGAGGATATAAGAAAGCCCAGGAAACGTATCCTCCACTGCCCCACACTTTCATCATCAGTTTCGTGAAGAAATACTACTGATACGAACTCTGTCTCCGTTTGAAATTCCATCCGGTGGATTTTCGATAATACGATCATCGGGCTTCAAACCTGCGCTGAGTTCAACGAGTTTGCCCAAATCACGCATGATCATGACAGGTTTCAGTACAACTCTGTCATCAAGATCAATCGTTGCCACACTTAAACCCGCCTTGTTGAATATCAGAGCACTTGCCGGTACGCTCATCGTAGGCCTATTATTAGGTAACCTGAAATTCACATTTGCAAATCCACCTGGAAGTAACTCTCCCCTCGCATTATCGATCTGGATTTGTATCTGGGTCGCACTGGACACATTATTGACAGCTTGTGCCGATGCAACAACAGCAGCAGTATAAGTCTTGCCCGGATGCTCCGGCACAGCGATAGTTACCTTGGTGCCGGGGGAGATGCCGGGTACGTAAACCTGCGGCACATTGACATATACACGCAATGTTGTTGTACTCGACACCTCGAAAAGCTCTTGCCCTGTTCCACTGCCGCTGTTTATGAGTGCACCGATGTCTGTTAGTCGGGCAGTGATGAGCCCGTCAAACGGCGCAACGATACGCGCAAAAGATTTCAATACTTGCAGGCCATTTACATTTGCACGAGCAGCATTAACCAATGCTTGCTTGGTCATGAAATCACCTGTTTTTTCCGCGGCCGCCTGCTTTGAAACATAGCCGGAATTCAATAATGCTTCCCATCGTTCCGCGGTAGTCTTTGCCAGCGATGCGGTCGCCTCTAAACTGGCAAGATCAGCCTTTGCCTGTAACAACTGCTGATCGAGGTCTGGCGTCTCGATCTCGGCAAGTAATTGGCCGGCCTTCACCTGAGTCCCGATATCCGCTTTCCAGCTTTTCAGATAGCCATTCACGCGTGCATATAGGATTGCGCGGGAATATGGCTGCAGGCGACCAGGTAGATCAAGGGATGTAGTGTTTTCCTGCATGCCGGGTGTGATGACTGCGACAACGGGAATTGCCTGTTCACTGGTCCAGCTGCGAAGCTGCTTGCTTGCAGAGACACGACTGATAAGACCAATTGTGACTATAGCAACGATGATGATCATCGCAGCTGTACCAAGAACAAGGAGTCTCCGCGTTGAGATTCGGGACCCTGAAGAGTCAGGTAGCATCGGCTTCTAGGGCGTCGAAGGTGGCAGATATGCGTTTCCTGGAATGCCGTTCATGTATAACGCTAAAAACGACAGGAATGAAGATCAGCGTTGCAACTGTGGCAAAAATCAGGCCCCCAATCACAGCCCGGCCAAGCGGGGCATTCTGCTCACCGCCCTCGCCAAGACCTAACGCCATAGGTAGCATCCCTATGACCATCGCAAGAGCGGTCATCAGGACTGGTCGACAACGCACGAAGCCGGCTTCCAGCGCAGCTGCAGTAGCGTCTCCAATCGCATTTAACCGTTCCCGCGCGAAACTGATCATCAGCACGCTATTCGAGGTTGCTACACCCATACACATGATTGCGCCGGTCAAGGCTGGCACCGAGATTGGAGTGTGTGTAATGAACAGCATCCATACGATTCCAGCAAGCGCAGCAGGCAATGCGGTGATGATAACGAATGGATCAGTCCAGGACTGGAAGTTCACAACGATCAGCAGATAGATAAATACGATTGCGCCAAGCAAACCAAACAACAATCCAGAGAAAGCACTTTCCATGGTTTTTACCTGGCCAAGCAGTAAGATTCTTGACCCTTTTGGCACCTCACCTGCAGTATCGGCAAGGATGCGACGAAGGTCACTTGCCACCCCACCGAGATCTCTTCCTTGCGTCGTCGCATGGATTTGCACCATCGGTTGAATATCATATTGGCTGACCAATGCATTACCGCTGGTGCGCGTGAAACTGGCAAGCCCGCCAAGCACTTGTGAATTGCCGTCAATACCCCCGATCGGAATGCCTGCAAGGGCGCCGAGCGTATCGAGGCGATACTGCGGTGTTTGCATCACTATCGGATATTGCACGCCGTTCTGGGGATTTAGCCAGAAAGTGGGCGCCACTTGACTGCTGCCAGCGAGATTGGCCACCAAACTATTCGTGACATCACGCATGGTAATTCCCATTTCCTGTGCACGAGTTCGGTCAACATCTACGTTAAAAACAGGTCTCCTGCGGGACTGCTGGATACGAACATCCACAACGCCAGAAATCGCCCTAATCTTGGGCAGCAACGATCCGGCATAGTCAAAATTTGCCTCCAGGTCGATGCCGCGTATCTGCAGTTCGATCGGCGCAGGCGAACCGAAATTCAGGATTTGGCTTACGATATCAGCCGGGGGAAATGAAAATGCCACTCCTGGAAACTGGCGCGGCAACTCTTCGCGCAGCTTGCGCACATAATCTTCGGTACGTTGATGTCCGGGATTCAGCGCAATCTGGATATCTCCGTCCTGAGTACCCATCACCCCTGTGTTGTTGTAGGTCAAGTTGATGCTACTCGGGGGAAGACCGATATTGTCCACCATTACGTCGATTTCATCGGGTGGAATGATTTCCCGGATGGATTTCTGGATCTGAGCAAGTTGATTGGCACTCTCCTCCACACGAGTGCCAACCGGGGTACGCACATGCATCAGAATCTGGCCGCTGTCCACTGCGGGAAAGAAATTTTCCCCTAAAAAGGGTAACAATAAAAAAGAAGCAAGCACGAAGACGAGAAATCCACATATGAACGGGTACCGGTGTGCCAGCGTAAATTCAAGATATTCACGGTAACGGGCTCGAAAATGTTCAAAGCGTGCTTCGAAGCGGCGCTGAAAATGTACTAGCGGATTGCGTGATGATTGGCTCTCGTCCCAGGATGAATGCGGATGCAATAAATACTTGGACATGGTTGGGACAAGAGTGCGGGAGAGAATGAAAGACCAGGCAACTGAAAACATGACTGACATTGCCATTGGTACGAATAGAAAGCGCGCAACTCCTTCCAGAAAGAACATCGGCACAAAAACGATACAGATACACAATAAGGACACAAAAGCCGGTGTCGCGATCTGCGCAGCTCCATCCATGATCGCTTCCTCAACTTCTTTCCCCTGTTCCAGATGTAGATTGATACTCTCGATCGTCACGGTTGCATCATCGACAAGTATGCCAACAGCAAGAGCAAGTCCGCCAAGTGTCATGATGTTGATTGTTTCCCCCAAGGCTGCAAGGCAGATGATGGCTCCGAGAATCGATAAGGGGATCGATACCGCCACGATTACCGTTGAACGCCAGCTGCCGAGAAACAACAGTATCATGATGCTTGTCAATACAGCCGCGATAGCCCCTTCCAGCACCACCCCATTGATTGCCGCCCGCACGAAAAACGATTGGTCATTGATGGGCTTGATCTCGAGATTCTCCGGCAGAGCAGGTTTTATTTCATCCAGCTTGGCGCGGATACCAGCAACGATGGCAAGTGTGGATGTCATGCCGTTTTTCAATATGGTCATTACCACAGAGCGCGTGCCATCGACGTGCACGATATTGGTCTGCGGCGCATTGCCATCACGAATATGCGCCACATCACGGATATAGATTGTTGCGCCGTTGACAACCTTGATGGGGAGATCACCGAGATCCTCGATTGCGGTGGCCACATTGTTCAGTTGAAGTGTGTACTCAAATGCCTCTATTTTCTGTGTACCTATTGGTGTAACCAGGTTTTGTGCGGCAAGGGCGTTTCCCACATCCTGTGCGCTTAACCCGCGTGCTTGCAGTGCTTCCTGATCGAGATCAATCTGTATCTGCCGGGTTTTTCCGCCATATGGAAACGGAATCGCAGCGCCGGGTACCGTCACCAGCCGCAGGCGGATGGTGTTCATGGCAAGGTCAGCGAGAGCCTGCTCGGACATACCCTTGCCGGATAGCGCGAGCTGAAGGATGGGGACTGTTGCGGCGTTATAGTTGAGAATCAGTGGCGGCGTTGTTCCCTGGGGCATCTGCCGCACCACGGTTTGCGAGATCGCTGTAACTTGAGCATTGGCGACTGCTATGTCTACGCCAGGCTGAAAAAAGATTTTGACAATTCCAGAACCCGCATAAGAATTCGCTTCGATATGCTCGATGTCATTGACTGTCGTCGTCAATGAGCGCTGGAATAGTGTAGTAATACGTCCCGCCATCTCGTCGGGGGGCAAGCCAGTGTACTGCCATACAACCGCAATTACTGGAATACGAATATCTGGAAAAATATCGGTTGGAGTCCGAAAAACTGTAAGGGGTCCCAGAATCAGGATGAGAAGCGCCAGTACGATGAACGTATACGGGCGCCGTAAGGCAACCCGGACAATCTCAATCACGAGGTTCTTTCTATCGAAGCAAGCTTCCCAAAAGGAAGGGTGTCAGGAATCATAGATGAGTAGATAATTTCCTTGAGAAACGAGTTACGGGTATCAGGAATTTTTCCAGGCCCGCTAAGCACGGAATAGGGGGTAAAGCTCAATGCGGCGGCGGTATTAAAAATGTAGTAGTTCAGATTTAATCTGACAGTAGGACCTCAAGTCGACAAGAGCGGCATCGGGCAGGGCGCAGTAGGCTGGTTCGATCCTGTACCTGGTACCTGCAAAGGGGAATTCCGCACCGTTCCTCCGTAACCAGTGCGCGCTTGTTGCGCCTAAAATCCCGCGGGGCGGCAGGCCGGCTCACTCCATAGCCCATTGCCTCTAAGACTCGCGCCCTCCTTGGACTCGGCTAAAGCTTCCGGTTAGCCAGCGACTGATCTTTATCATTCTGTCTGTAATAAAAAGATGTTGAACTCATATCATCGCCATAAGCTTTATTACATGATGTGGGAAAGCGAACAGTTATCTCTTTAACACAGGTAACTTAGAAAGTGTTCAGGGAGGACACTCACATAATCGGGGCATAATGGATAATAAGCTGCTCCTATCAGGGGTAAGGGTGCTGCAGTAAGCGGGGCTGGACAGCGATCAGGCAAGACAGCTCAAACAATTGCAGGAAGAGAACGAACGCTTAAAGAAGACAGCGTCTCGCCAGATCAAGCTTGATTGCATCAAAGTGGGAAATAGAAGCAGGCTATCCCTCTAACTCGACTTCGGCGCATAGTATGACGATTGGTAAAGAACTGACCGTGTTATCACCTCTTACGGAGGATCTGCACGTTTTTGACCGAGAGCTTTTTCAATTTTTTGATCCGTCTTATACTGGCTCAATGCGTACACTGCCCAAATCGTCGCAGGAATCCAGCCGATAAGCGTTATTTGCAGAAGCAAACAGATAACGCCCATAATGGGCCGGCCGATTGTGAAGAAGGTTAGCCAAGGGAGGAACAAAGCAATAATCAAACGCATACGCAGAGCCTTTCAAGGGAGGCGTTAATGGCTATTATTGCCCATCCCACAAAAAAGATAAATAAACACGATAGCCCCGGCCATGCCGCGGAACTAGATAGTGTAGTCACGAGACTTTGAGCCAGAGGGCGATGCACCTGATCTGGATGGCGGCAAGGAATGATGCGCTGTTTTTGGCGTACCGGGTGGCAATGCCTCGCCAGCGTTTCAGGTG